>JACRBC010000078.1 GCA_016213245.1 Candidatus Solibacter usitatus
GCCTCGGCTTTCTCGCCGTCAAGTTCGGCGGCCCCGCCCTCAAGTCCCAGCAGCGGGAAATCCTGGACGGCCTGAACCAGGCCGCCCAGCGCGCCGAAGCCGCCGCCGCCCAGGCCGTCGAAATCGACCGCAAGGTGGCCGCGATGCAGGGCGAGGTGGACCTGGTCCGCGCCAAGGCCGGGACCGAGCTCGCCGCCGAAAGCGCCCGCATCGAGGCCGAAACCGCCCAGGCGCTCGCCAAGCTCGCCGAATCCGCCCGGCAGGAGATCGCCTCCGCCGCCAAGTTCGCTGCCCACGACCTCAAGGCGCAGGCCGCGCAGCTCGCCATCCAGTTGGCTGAAAAGAAAATCCAGGCGCGCATGGATTCCGCCGCCCAGGGCCGGTTGGTCGGCCATTTCGTCGCCCGGCTCGGAGAGAGGCAGTAGCAGCAGGCCATGTCGAACCTCGCAGTCGCCAACCAGTACGCCAAGGCCCTCCTCGACGCCGTCTCCGCTCCGGCCGCCAAAACCAATCCCGAAGAGGCCCTCGCCCATCTCGAGCAGTTCGCCGCGGTGCTCAAGTCCTCCCATGAGTTGCACAACGTGCTGCTTTCGCCCGCCGTCAGCCACGATCAAAAGCAGCGCGTGCTCGACCGGCTCGCCTCCATGCTCGGCCTCACCGGGCTCGTCAAGAATTTTCTATTCGTGGTCACGCGCCACCGCCGCCTCAACTTGATGAACGATGTGCGCCTCCGTTTCCAGGCGCTGCTCGACGAACGCGCCGGCCTCGTCCGCGCCCGCATCGCCGCCGCCCAGCCGCTGTCGGACAACCAGAAAGTGGCCTTGGAAGGCGTGCTCGCCAGCGTCACTGGCAAACAGGTGCGCTGCGGTTATGAAGTGGACGCCGCCCTGCTCGGCGGCGTCTCTGTTCGTGTCGGTTCTACCATGTACGACGGCTCGGTCCGCGGCCAGCTCGATGGCCTCCGCCGCCGTCTCACCAGCAAGTAAGAGTTTCCGAGAGAGAGCGAATATCGTATGGCTCAGATTCGTGCGGATGAAATCGCCCGCGTTTTGCGCGACGAGATCGAGAATTACGACCAGGCCGTCCAGGTCTCCGAGACCGGCTACGTGGTCACCGTCGGCGACGGCATCGCCCGCGTCCACGGCCTCGACAAGGTCATGGCCGGCGAGCTCATCGAGTTTCCCCATGGCGTCTCCGGCATCGCCATGAACCTCGACGAGGACGAAGTCGGCGCCGTCCTGCTCGGCGAAGCCTACGCCATCAAGGAGGGCGACGAGGTCCGCCGCACCGGGCGCATCATGTCCGTCCCCGTCGGCCAGGCGCTGGTCGGCCGCGTCGTCAACGCCCTCGGCCAACCCATCGACGACAAGGGCCCCATCGATACCCAGGACTTCGGCCCCATCGAGCGCATCGCCCCCGGCGTCATCGACCGCAAGCCCGTCCGCGAAGCCCTCCAGACCGGCATCAAGGCCATCGACGCCCTCATTCCCATCGGTCGCGGCCAGCGCGAGCTGGTCATCGGCGACCGCCAGACCGGCAAGACCGCCATCGCGCTCGACACCATCATCAACCAGAAGGGCCAGGGCGTCATCTGCATCTACGTCGCCATCGGCCAGAAGCGCTCTACCGTCGCCCAGGTCGTCAAGACCCTCACCGACTACGGCGCCATGGACTACACCATCGTCGTCGCCGCCACCGCCTCTGAATCCGCCGCCCTCCAGTACATCGCCCCCTACTGCGGCTGCGCCATGGGCGAGTACTTCCGCGATCGCGGCGGCCACGCCCTCTTGATCTACGACGACCTCTCCAAACAGGCCGCCGCCTACCGCGAAATCTCGCTCCTCCTCCGCCGTCCCCCCGGACGCGAAGCCTTCCCCGGCGACGTCTTCTACCTCCACTCGCGCCTCCTGGAGCGCGCTGCCAAGCTGAGCGACGCCCTCGGCGGCGGCTCCCTCACCGCCCTGCCCTTCATCGAAACCCAGGCCGGCGACGTCTCCGCCTACATCCCCACCAACGTCATCTCCATCACCGACGGCCAGATCTTCCTCCAGGGCGACATGTTCAACTCCAACCTCCGCCCCGCCGTCGACGTCGGCATCTCCGTCAGCCGCGTCGGCGGCAACGCCCAGATCAAGGCCATGAAACAGGTCGCCGGCTCGCTCCGCCTCGATCTGGCCCAGTACCGCGCCCTGGCCGCCTTCGCCCAGTTCGGCTCCGACCTCGACAAGGCCTCCCAGGCCCAGCTCAATCGCGGCCGCCGCCTCACCGAAATCCTCCGCCAGGGCCAGTACAAGCCCCTGCCCGTCGAAAAACAGATCCTCATCCTTTACGCCGGCGGCAACGGCTGGCTCGATGACCTCGCCGTCGAACAGTGCCTCCCCTTCGAAGCCGAGCTCTACCGCTTCGTCGACAACGGCCACCCCGATCTCCTCAACGACATCCGCGAAGAAGCCGCCCTCGACGACGCCCTCAAGGCCCGCATCGACGCCGTCCTCAAGGAACTCAAGCAGCGCTTCCTCAATTCGCACAAGGCGCAGAAGTAAGGGGCCAGCCAGCACGCCATGCCCAGCCTCATCGACATTCGCCGGCGCATCCGCTCGGTCAAGAACACCCAGCAGATCACCAAGGCCATGAAGATGGTCTCCACCGCGCGCCTGCGCCGCGCCCAGGAGCGCGTCATCAACGCCCGGCCCTTCTCGCGCATGGCCGGCGAGATCCTCCGCAGTGTCGCCGCGGCAGCCTCAGGCGCCGAAAGCGTCCGAGAGCATCCCCTCCTCCAGCCTCGCGAGGAAAACAACGTCCAACTCGTCATCGTCTCCGCCGATCGCGGCCTGGCCGGCGGCTTCAACACCAACCTGATCAAGGCCGCCCAGCAGTTCATCGCCGAACGCCCCGATCAGAAGATCGAACTTGAGTTGCTCGGCCGCAAGGCCCGCGACTTCTTCACCCGCCGCCCCGTCCAGGTCTCCGGCGAGCTCACCGGCGTCAGCCTCACCGCCGGCCTGCCGGAGGCCACCGCCCTCGCCGAAAAGCTCACCAGTCGCATCACCGCCGGCGAAACAGACGCCGTCTACATCCTCTACAACGAGTTCAAGAGCATCCTCACCCAGAAGATCACCATCAGACGCGTCCTGCCCGTGGAGGTCCAGGCCGGCCCCCAGCGCGACTACATCTTCGAGCAACCCCCCGCCGAAATGCTCGCCCGGCTCCTGCCCAAGTACGTTCTCCTGCAAGTCCTCGAGGCCTTCCTCGAATCCGCCGCGGCCGAGCACGCCGCCCGCATGACGGCGATGGACGCGGCCACCACCAACGCCAACGATGTCATCAACAAGCTCACTCTCTACATGAACCGCGTGCGCCAGGCCAGCATCACGCGCGAAATCATCGAAGTCGTCAGCGGCGCCAGCGCCCTGGAATAGGAATTCCATCATGTCCACAGCAACGAACCAGGAAGTTCTCGGGAAATTGATTCAGGTGGCCGGCCCGGCCGTCGACATCCAGTTCGCCGAAGCCCAGATCCCCGTCATCTACACCGCGGTGCGCATCGTCAGCGAAGGCTTCGTCGTGCCCACGCCCATCGACATCACCGTCGAGGTCATGCAGCACATCGGCGAGGGGCGCGTCCGCTGCGTCGCCCTCCAGCCCACCGACGGCCTCGTCCGCGGCATGAAAGCCATCTCCACCGGCGGCCCCATCAGCGTCCCTGTCGGCAAGCAGACCCTCGGCCGCATTCTCAACGTCCTCGGCGAGCCCGTCGACCAGCAGGGGCCCGTCCTCACCGAGAAGCGCTCCCCCATCCACCGCGAAGCTCCCGCCTTCGACGAGCAGGCCACCGGGCAGCAGATGTTCGAGACCGGCATCAAGGTCATCGACCTGCTCGAACCCTACCTCCGCGGCGGCAAGATCGGCCTCTTCGGCGGCGCCGGCGTCGGCAAAACCGTCATCATCATGGAGCTCATCAACAACATCGCCGTGAAGCACGGCGGCGTCTCCGTCTTTGCCGGCGTCGGCGAGCGCACCCGCGAGGGCAACGACCTCTGGCTCGAAATGCAGGAGTCCGGCGTCCTCGACCCCACCGACTGGACCAAGTCCAAGGTCGCCCTCATCTACGGCCAGATGACCGAGCCGCCCGGCGCGCGCCTCCGCGTCGCCCTCAGCGGCCTCACCGTCGCCGAGTACTTCCGCGACGAGGAGAACCAGGACGTCCTGCTCTTCATCGACAACATCTTCCGCTTCACCCAGGCCGGCTCCGAGGTCTCAGCCCTCCTCGGCCGCATGCCCTCCGCCGTCGGCTACCAGCCCAACCTCGCCACCGAAATGGGCGAACTCCAGGAGCGCATCACCTCCACCAAGAAGGGCTCCATCACCTCCGTCCAGGCCATCTACGTGCCCGCCGACGACTACACCGACCCCGCTCCCGCCACCACCTTCGCCCACCTCGACGCCACCACCCAGCTCTCGCGCGACATCGCCGCCCTCGGCATCTACCCCGCCGTCGATCCCCTCACCTCCACCTCCCGCATCCTCGATCCCCTGGTCGTCGGCGACGAGCACTACAACACCGCCCAGCGCGTCAAGCAGATCCTCCAGCGCTATAAGGATCTCCAGGACATCATCGCCATCCTCGGCATGGACGAACTCTCCGAAGAGGACAAGCTCTCCGTCTCGCGCGCCCGCAAGATCCAGCGCTTCTTCTCCCAGCCCTTCCACGTCGCCGAGCAGTTCACCGGCTTCAAGGGCAAGTACGTCAAGCTCGCCGACACCATCAAGGGCTTCAAGGAGATCTGCGACGGCAAGCACGACGACATCCCCGAGCAGGCCTTCTACATGCAAGGCTCCATCGAGGAAGTCCTGGAGCGCGCCGAACAGATCAGGAAGGTGAACTAGGCCATGGCCGGCATGCTCCAGCTTGAAGTGGCCACCCCGGAGCGGATGCTGCTCAAAGAGCAGGTTCGCGAGGTGGAAGTGCCCGGCGCCGGCGGCGCCCTCGGCATCCTGCCCGGGCACGCGCCCCTCCTGTCGGAACTCGGCAACGGCCGGCTGAGCTACGTCCTCGAGAACGGCCACCGCAAGTGGATGGCCGTCTGCGGCGGCTACGTCGAAGTCCAGTCCGACCGCGTCCGCATCCTCGCCGACAGCGCCGAAAACGCCGATGAAATCGACGTCAACCGCGCCGCCGCCGCCCTCAAGCGCGCCGAAGAGCGCATCCTCAACCCGCTGCCCGGCATCGACGTCGCCCGCGCCCTCAACGCCGTCGCCCGCGCCCAGGCCCGCCTCGCCGCCATCAAGAGCGCCCGGTAGCCTACCGCGCCACAATCACCAGCGGCGCCCTGGCAAACGCGAACTTCTGCCCCACCTGGTCCACCACGTTCAACTGCGCCGTGTACTCGCCCGCCGGCAAGTCCTTCAATGGAAACTCCAGGTACACCCCCGCCGTCTGGTTCCGCCCCTCCTTCAACGCGCTCACCTGCACCGGCGCCGATTGCAACACCATCTTCTTGTCCCGGTACATCGTCACCGCCGCCGATACCGCCGGCCGGCTCTGCTCCTCCGGCGACGCCGGGTCGTACAGCTCCGCGTACACATAGAGCGTCTGCCCCCCGTGGAACACGTGCGTCACGCTCGGCAGCAGCTTCTGCTTGTCGCGCACCAGCGGGTGGCTCTCCTGCTTCTTCATCACCTTCTTGTCCGCCACCCCCACCGCCTCGGCCACCGGCGTCCGCTGGCTGCTCCATACCACCGTGCTCAGCCGCGCCTTGTTCTTCACCTCGCCCAGTTCCGGAATCGTGAACCCGGTCTCAAACGTCCCCATCTTTCCCGTCTGGTTCTCCCGCACCAGCATCTTGATGCTGTACTTCCCCGGCGACAATGTAAAGCCCGTGTCGTAGATCAGGTTTCGCGACGCCAGTTGCCCCGCCTTCTCCTCCCGCAACTGGATCTTGATGCTGTCCCGCACCGTAGCCAGTTGAATCCCCTTGCCGTCCTTCACCTGTCCGATGAAATCGAACGTCGTCGTCTCCGCGCTGCCCTGCTTCTTCAGCGGTATCGCCGACCCCGGGATCTTCACCGCCACCGGAATGAAATACCGCTCCCGGTTCATCCGGAACCAGTTCACCTCCAGCGCCAGCCGCAGATCCGTCACCGGATCCCCCAGCAACAGCGCGTCCTGCAACTGCTTCTCCTTGTCCGAACTGTCGAAGCTCTTCCACTCCTTCTGCGCGAAGTACCCCCGCCGGAACTCCAGCTTCGCCTGCACGCGCTTCCCCGTCTCCGGCGCCAGCTTCACATCCACCCGCCGGAACTGCCCGTCTCGCCTCTCATCGCTCGAGTAGTAGCCCAGGATGTAGTAGCTCTGCATGTCCTCCTGCGCCTGCTGGATGCCCAGCGTCAGCTCGTTGTTGTCCAGCAGCGCCTTGCCGCCCGTATCCTCGGCCAGCATCACCAGCGTGTCCTCGCTGCTCAGCTTGCTCTGCCGCTGCCGGTTCTGCGTCTGGCCCGAAAACATCCCGCTTCCACGCCCGCTCCCGCCACCGCTCGACGCCGCGCCGCCCGGAGGCGCCGCCTGCAAGCCCCGCACGTCGATCGGATAGAAACTCACGTTCGCCCGCACCGCCGCGTTCACCGTCGCCCGCAGTTGCGCCTGGTTGTCGTCTCCCGTCCGGCTGATGCCGCTCGCAAAGTACACCACCGCCTTCTTCTCCGGCAGCGCCCCCAGTTTCTTCGCCAGGTCCTCCAGCGCGCCCAGTTTCCGGTCCGTGTTGAAAATGTTGAACTCGGTCTCGTCCGCCGCATACGCCGCGCTGTCGTCGCTCTCCGTGTCCGTGTTCCCCTCCCCCGCCAGTTCGCTCATCTCGCCGGCCTGGTACTTCTTGATCAGCGCCAGCAGCGCCTCTTTGTCCGCAGTGAACTCCTGGTCCACTTTCAACCGCGATCCAAAGCTCACCACCTGCACCAGGTCCACCGGCGACATCTGCTCCCGCAGGAACTTCTCCGCCGCGTCCTTCGCCCGTACCTGCTCGGCCGGCTGCAGTGACGTCCAGTCGAAGAACAAGGTCAACAGCCGCCGGTCCCGGTACCGCCCGCTGCCCGCCGCCGGCGGGGCCGCCGCGCCCGTCAACGTAGCCGCGGCGGCCGCGCCTTCCAGCGTCGCCGCGGCCATCCGCGGCGCCTCCTCCAGCTCCTGGAAATCGAATACGCTCACCACCTGCGCCTTGCCGTTCTCCGTCACCGCGAAGTCCGTCTTCTTCAGCCCCTTCACCGGACGCCCGTCTTTTCCCTTCACCGATACCGTGACGATCACCAGGTTCGCCGACGCCTGGAACACCGGCGTCTCGTCCTGCCTCTGCGCCGCCAGCGCGCCGCACAGAATCACGCTCACCATCGCGCGCTTCATTAGAACCTCATCCTCAACACCAGTTGCAGGCTGCGCATCTGCCCCGCCGCCGTCGCCAGCCCGTAGTTGGCTGCGTTCACCACCGTGCCGTACCCGCTGATGTTCACGTGGTTCAGCGTGTTGTCTGTCTCCACCCGCCCCTCCAGCCGCCGCCGCGAGTTTTCGCCAATCTGCCACGACCGTCCGAACGACGCGTTCAAGGTGAACGAGCCCGGCCCCGGTATCGTGTTCCGTCCTGCATTCCCAAACCGGTTCCCCGGCGGAATCATGAACGCCAGCGTGTTGAAATACCCGCCGCCCGCCTTCACATCCAGCCCCGTCGCGTCCGCCCGCGCACTCCCCGTCGCCCCCGTGCCCGCGTCCGCCACCGCGCCCAGCACCCGCGCCGTCAGCGGGCCGCCTGAATTCACGTTGATGTTTCCGCTCAACGTCCAGTCCTTCAACACGGCCGTCAGCCGGTTGCGCTCCTTCATCCAGATCCCCTGCGGCCCGAACGGCGATGTCAGCGTGCCGCTGAAATTCAACTGGTGCCTCCGGTCGAAGCTCGATAGTCCCCGCTCCGCCCGGATGTCTTTATCGTTCTGCACCACCGTGTTGCCCGATCCCCCGATCGACGACGCATTGTCGATCGACTTCGAAAACGTGTACAGCGCGCTCCACGCCGCCCCGCGACGCATCCGCCGCACCACACGTAACTGCCCCGCGTGGAAAATTGAATTCCCCTCCGGGCTGTCGTAGGTGAACCCTACCGCGTACGGAATCGGCCTCCGGTCCTCCGCCGTTGCCGGCGACCCCGGCGGCGCCTGGTTCGGCATCCGTTGGATCACCAGCTTCGTCCCTTTCGTCCCCAGGTAACCCAGCTCGAACACAAACCCCTTCACGTCGTGCTGCACCGACAGGTTCCACGTCTGCGCGTACGGCGCGCTGTAGGCCGGGTTCACCGCATACGTGTTCTTGATCGTCGTGTCCGCCGGACCCACGAACGGATTGGTGATCACCAGCGGCGCGCTCGCCGTCGTGTTGAATGTCGACGACGTCGCAAACGGCGGCTGCGAGACCAGCCGCGCCGGTATGCGGCTGAAGACCGTCCCGTCGTAAAACAGCCCGTATCCCAC
Organism: Candidatus Solibacter usitatus; assembly: GCA_016213245.1. Taxonomy (GTDB): domain Bacteria; phylum Acidobacteriota; class Terriglobia; order Bryobacterales; family Bryobacteraceae; genus Paludibaculum; species Paludibaculum usitatum_A. Next base: position 8,509 of record JACRBC010000078.1, read on the forward strand.
CCGCACAATCGTCTTCTTCTTCGGCCTCGGCTTCCAGCTCATCGCCACCCGTGGCGAGAAGTTGTTCCGGTCCGGCCTCACCATTCCCTCCGGCGCCGCCCCTCCGTACGGCCCCGTCTGCCCCGCCGTCACAATCGCCGCTTGCGTGAATCCCGGCGCCAGGTCGTAGTTCGACAGCCGCCCATACTTCTCCTGGAACGGCTCCCAGTCGTCGTACCTCAGCCCCAGGTTCAAGGTCAGGTTCGGCCGCGCCCGCCACTCGTCCTGCACGAAGACGCCGTACTGCGATTGCCGCGGATAGCTGTCCGGCGCGCCGTAGCGGATGCTGCTCTGCTGCGGATACCCCAGGAGAAAGTCCGCCAGGTCGTTCCCCGTCCTGGCCAGCGGCAACCCCGCCGCGTCCATGCCGCTCGTCGCCAGGCCGCCCCAGAACAGCGTCCCGCGCGCGTTTGAGTCCGCCAGCGAGTTCTGCTGCGTGCGGTTGAACTCGAACCCTGCCGTCAGGGTGTGCTGTTTCTTCACCACCGTCCAGCCGTCGCCGAAGTTCAACGTGTTCACCACCCGCCGCGACCTCCCCCCGTCCGTCAGGTCGCCGTAGTTCGTAAAGTTCAGATTCGGCGGCCCGTAGTTGGCCGGCTCCCGCGACGTTCCCGCAATCCCCAACTGGCCCGCCACGTCCGCCCCATAACCGAAGTACGGCAACGTCTGATTGAAATTGCGATTGAACCTCGCGTGCGCGCTGTGAATCAGCCGCGGCCCGAACGTGTGGCTCCAGTTCAGGTTGAAGTTCATCCCCGAACCGTCGCTCGCATCGCGCCACCCGTAAAGCTGCACGTTCTCGCTCACCCGCCGCTGCCAGCTCATGTCGTAGGCCAGCCTGTCTTTCTTCGTCAGTGTCCGGTTCAGCCGCAGGCTCAGCGTGTCCGTCTTCTGCGGCACGGTGGTTGTGTACCGGTAGTTCTGCAGCGTCCCCGTGCCCTCGGTTGGTAATGGGATATATCTCAGCAATCCCTGCGAAACGCTGCTGACCCGCGCCCCCGGAATCACGTTGCCCGCAAATGGAGCGCCCGACAGCGGATCGTAAATCGCCGTGCTCTTCGAACCCGGACTGCTGAAGTCCCCCGCCCGCGGCGCCTCGGTCGGCATCAGCGCATAGCCGTTGTACACGTTGCTCCCCCGCTGCCCCATGTAGTTGATGAAGAAGAAGCTCTGGTTCGGCTTGAACAGCTTGCCCAGCGACAGCGGCCCGCCCAGCGATACTCCAAACCGCTCCTGTGAATACGACGGCTTCTCCACGCCCCTCCCATTCAATGCATAGGGCGACGCGTCAAACAGCCCGTTTCGCAAACTCAGGTTCGCCATCCCCCGGATCTGGTCCCGCGTCCTCCTCGACCGGTTCCCAAACCCCTCCGTGTTCCTTTGCCGCATCCGCGCCTCAAACTCCTTGCGGAACTTCTCGCGCTCCTGCGGACTCATGCTCTCCATGTCCGGCGGGCCCCCCATGCCGGGCCTCCCCCCGAACTGCCCCGGCCCTCGCATCCCCCCCGCTCCCGGACCTCCCTGTCCGCCCCGGCCCCCGCCGCCGCCTCCGCCGAATCCCCCCGCCGCGCCTCCGAATCCCGGCGCTCCCCCGCCGCCGCCCATCCCTCCTCCGCCGCCCATTCCTCCCATCCCGTCTTCCCCCATCCCCCCGGGCCGCATCCCGAAATCCATCATCATCGGACGCTCCGGCTCCTGCAATCCCCGGCTCATCGATCCCTGCACAAGAAACGCCTCGCTGCTCTCTCCCGGCTCCGCCGCCGCCGCCGCCGGCACTTGCGCCAGCGCCCGCGCCACCTGCGTCTCCACCGTCTCCCCGTTCTGCCCTTGCGCCGCCTGCGGCGCCTGTCCCGCGCCCGGCCGCATTGCCGCCCGGTAGGGCCGTAGCGCCAGCGTCAGCTCTGCCACGCCCGCCCGCTCCTCTGCCTTCACCTCCCGCATCAGAGGCTGGAAGCCGAACAACCGCACCTCCACCTTGAGCGCCCCCGCCGGCAGACCTGTCAATGCGAAGCCGCCCGCTTCATCCGTCACCGTGGCCCAGCTCCGCTCGCCTTGCCGCACCGTCACCTCGGCGCCCGGCACCGCCGTCCCTCCCGACACCACCCGGCCCAGCCACGCCGTCTGCGCTTCCAGTCCGGCCGCCAGCAACCCCCACAGCGCCACCACCGACAGATTGGGAATCACCTTCACATGAAGCAAGACGCCATCCGTGGGGCGACGGATTACACCCCGCCTACCCCCATCGGTAAAGTTTCGTAATCCCTACCAGCCGCTCACCAACTTTCCGATAGCCCGTTGTGAGAATTCCTTCAAAGTCCTGCACCCTCCTCCTCCTGGCCGTCCTCCCGGCGCTGCCCCAAACTCCCCAGCAGAAGGCCGCCGCCCGCCAGGCCGCCTCCATCGCCCGCCAGTTGCGCTCCGCCCAGCGCCAGGTGGCCCGCTCCCTCTCCCTTCCCGCTGAACCCGCCCCGCCCGCCGCCGGTTGCTCCTCCCTCACCGCCGCCGGACTCGACTCCACCCTCCGCAAGTCCGCCCGCGACAACGGCCTCACCCCGGACCTTCTCCGTGCCGTCATCGAACGCGAATCTGACTTTGCCCCCTGCGCCGTCAGCCGTGCCGGAGCCCTCGGACTCATGCAGTTGATGCCTGGCACCGCCTTCGACCTCGGCGTCGACGATCCCTTCGACCCCGAGCAGAACATCGCCGCCGGCAGCCGCTTCCTCCGCACCCTGCTCGACCGCTTCGGCGGCGACCTGCCCCTCGCCCTCGGCGCCTACAACGCCGGCCCCGCCCGCGTCACCGCCGCCGGCGGCATCCTCCCCATCCGCGAAACCCGCGACTACGTCGACGGCATCATGCGCCGCCTCAACCCGTCCCCGCCCGGCCTGCGCTAAACTCCCCCTGAGTGCTCCCCCTCCTGCTCGCCTTCCAGCTCGCGCCCGCCGCCTCCCCCATGGTCGAAAACACCCGCGCGCACCTCCGCATCGAACGCAAGTCCCTCCCCGGCGATCGCATCCCCACCCCCTACGGCGAGATCCTCCTGCCCCCCCGTGCCCGGCCCAATCGCTCCATCCCCCTCGTCATCCATTTCCACGGCGCGCCTTGGCTCGCCGAACAATCCATCCGCCAGGCCATGCCTCGCGCCGCCGCCCTCGCCGTCCAGCTCGGCGCAGGCTCCCGCGTCTACGCCCAGCCCTTCCTCCAGCCTGCCGCCTTCCAGTCCATCCTCGCCGCCCTCAACCGCCCCCCCGGCCCCGTCTACCTCTCCGGCTTCAGCGCCGGCTACGGCGCCATCCGCGAAATCCTCCGCCAGCCCGAAAACTCGCCCGTCATCGCCGGCGTCCTCCTGCTCGACGGCATCCACTCCGGCTACCAGGAGCCCCAGGACCAGCGCCACCCGCTTCCCGCCGATATTGAGCCCTACCTCGAATACGCCCGCGGAGCCGCCGCTGGAAAGGTCCGCTTCTCTATCCTCCACTCCGAGATCTTTCCCGGCTCATACGCTTCCACCACCGAGACCACGGACTGGCTGTTGTCCCAACTCGGACTCCGCCGCAAACCCGTCCTCCGCTGGGGCCCCCTCGGCATGCAGATCCTCAGCGACACCCGTTCCGGCCGCCTCCGCCTCATCGGCTTCGCTGGCAACTCCGCCCCCGACCACGTCGACCACCTTCACGCCCTCGCCTGGGCCCTGAAGACGCTCAGGTAGCAACCCTACTTCTTCGGAAAGCCCGCCTCCCCCATCACTTCCTTTATCTGGTTCACGTGCCGCTCCGTGTGCCCGCCGATCAGCACGTACCACTGCAACCCGTCCAGATCCCCAAACGCCGGGTGCGGCGCAAAGTGTCCCCGCAGATCATCCCCCGTCTCCCTCACGTAGGCGATGTTCTTGTCCCGCGCCGCCTTGAACGCCTCCGCCAACTCATTGATACTCTTGTACTTCCCCACCGGCCGGATGCTCTCAGGCGCCTGGAATTTCTTGTCCCGCACCGGCAGCATCTTCACCAGCATCGCATCCGTCTCCCGCGGGTTCGACTTCTTCTTCTCCGGCGCCGCCGGCCCCTCCAGCGCCTTCTGCACCAGTTGAGGGATCATCTGCTCGGTCGCCGCAATGTGCTCGGCCACCTCCAACACCGACCAGCCGCCCCCCGCCGGCTTCCACTTCAACTGCCCCTCGCTCAGTCCGGCGATGGTGTCCAGAAACAGTTTCCGTGTGGCATGCAACTCGCTCATGCAGTAGTCTCTGTCCCCCTGTGAGGGCGCCTGCGCGCACGCGGCGGCCGCGATGATCAGAAAGCAGATGGCGGTTCGAGTCATTTTCTCAAGCTACCACCCCCCGCCACAGCTTCGCATCCGCGCCCTCCCCATAGGGGGCTAAAGCCTTCCCCTGATTTCGCCGATAAGACCTTAGGTGCACATGGAACCCCCTCAGACCATGTCTGCTCGCGAGGAGGCGCCCACAGCTCAACGAGCTGCCAGCATGAGTGTGCCCTCCACTCCCCTCGTCGGCGAATCGCTCGGGCGCGCCACCATCCTCCTGGTGGACAGCGTCGAGATCAATCGTCAGCTCCTGAAGGGCATCCTGAAAGCCGGGCCATTCCGCCTGCTCGAAGCGCGCCAGCCATCCGACGCCTTCGCCATCCTCGATCGGGAGCACGTGGATCTGATCATCGCCGACCTGATGCTCCCGGAAGTGGGCGGCTCCATGGATGGCGGCCTCGACTTCTGCCGCAGGCTCAAGGCTCACCGCCGCACCCGGCTCATCCCCATCCTCATCCTCACCAGCGTCCAGGGCATCGATAACGAAGTCGCCGGCCTCGAATCCGGCGCCGACGAGTTCCTCATCAAGCCGCTCCAGCCCGCCGTTGTCCGCACCCGCGTCCGCACCATGCTGCGCAATAAGCGCACCATCGACTCTCTCGAAGAGGCCGAAACCATCCTCTTCGCCCTCGCCCAGACCGTCGAGCAGCGCGACCAGGAGACCGGCAACCACTGCCAGCGCCTGGCCGCCCTCAGTGTCGCCCTCGGCACCGCACTGGGCCTGCCCGAAGAGGACCTCGTCGCTCTCTACCGCGGCGGCTACCTCCACGACATCGGCAAAATCGCCATCCCCGACGCCATCCTCTTCAAGCGCGGCGTGCTCAACGAGGAAGAGTGGGCCATCATGCGCTCCCATACCTGGAAGGGCGAGGAGATCTGCCATCGCATGCGCTCGCTGGCCCCCGTCCTGCCCATCATCCGCAACCACCACGAGAAGTGGGATGGCACCGGCTACCCCGATTCGCTCGCCGGCGAGCAGATCCCCCTCATGGCCCGCATCCTCCAACTCGCCGACATCTACGACGCCCTCACCTCGCGCCGCAGCTATAAGTCCGCCTATACCCCCGAGGAAGCCGTGGCCATGATCCAGAAGGAAGCTGGCATGGGCTGGCGCGACCCCGAACTCGTCTCCGTCTTCGTCGAAATGGTCCGCGAACCCAACTTCGTCGCCCGCTCCGCCGCCCTCTTCGCTCCCACCGGCGATCAGCCCGCCGAGGACGCCGAACTCCAGTCCATGCGCGAATCCCTCGCCCGCATGTCCCGCGAAGTCCTCAAGTAGTTAGCTGAATACCTTGTACGCCGCCAGCGCGCACAGCCACGCCAGCGCCCCCATGTACGCAAACTGCACCGCCGGCCACTTCCACCCCCCTGTCTCCCGCCGCACCACCGCCAGCGTCGACATGCACTGCATCGCGAATGCGAAGAACACCAGCAGCGCCACCGCGCCCCCGAACGTCAAGTCCTTCTGTAGCGCCGCCTGCAATCCTGCCGAGTCCTTGTCCGGCTCCATCCCGTAAATCGTCCCCAGCGTCCCCACAATTACCTCCCGCGCCGCCAGCGACGTCACCAGCCCGATGCCGATCTTCCAATTGAAACCCAGCGGCTTGATCAGCGGCTCGATCGCCCGCCCCAACGTCCCCGCCAGGCTCTGCTCGATCGGCGGCGCCTTCCCGTCCACCAGCGGAATGCTCGCCAGCGCCCACAACACCACCGACACCCCCAGAATCACCGTCCCCGCCCGCTTCAGAAACGCCATCGCCCGGTCGTACAGCCGCAATCCCACCGTCCGCCACGACGGCACCCGGTACGGCGGCATCTCCAGCACGAACGGCGTCCGCTCGCTCTTCAATATCGATGACTTCAACACCCGCGCCGTCAGCACCGCCGCCGCGAACCCTAGTACGTACAATCCCATCAGCGCCGCCGCCCGCGTGTGCACGAACGGCCCGATGAACTGCCGGTCCGGAATGAACGCCGCGATGATCAGCGTGTACACCGGCAGCCTCGCCGAGCACGTCATGAACGGCGCGATCAGGATCGTCGCAATCCGGTCGCGCTTGTTTTCGATCGTCCGCGTCGCCATGATCGCCGGCACCGCGCACGCATAGGCCGACAGCAGCGGGATGAAGCTCTTCCCCTGCAATCCCACCCGCGCCATCGTGCGGTCAGCGATCAGCGCCGCCCGCGCCAGGTAGCCCGAGTCCTCCAGCACCGTGATGAACAGGAACAGCAGCAGGATCTGCGGCATGAACACCAGCACCGCCCCCACTCCGCTCCACACCCCGTCCACCAGCAGCGAGCGCAGCACCCCCTCCGGCAGCACAGCCCGCATCAATCCGCCCGCCGCCCCCACCGCCCACTCTACCCCGCCCATCAGCGGCCGCGCCCCCGTGAAAATCGTCTGGAACACCGCGCCCACCACCAGCACGAAACTCAGTGGTCCCCACACCGCATGCAGAAACACCGCGTCCAGCCGCCGCGTCCACACCGGCGGCGCCGGATGCGTGTAGCCCGCCTCGCGGCTCACCTCTCTCGCCCACTGCCTGCACGCCGGCACGTCTTGCAGCACGGGCAGTTCCACCGGCTTGGGCACGCCGATGCCCCCGCTGAGGAACCGCGCCACTTCGTCCACGCCCTCGCCCGTCGTCGCGCTCGCCAGCACCACCGGCGCGCCCAGTTCGTCGGCCAGCGCCCCCGTGTCGACCGCGCCGCCCCGTTGACGCATGTCATCGGCCATGTTCAGCACGACCAGCGTCGGAATCCGCAGGCTCAATACCGACGCCGCCAGCGGCAGGTGCCGGCTCAGGTTGGTCGCGTCCAGGATCAGAATCACCCCGTCCGGCCGCTTCAGCCCCGGCATCTTGCCGTGCAGCACGTCGTGCGACACCCGCTCGTCCTCCGACCGCGCATGAAGACTGTAGACCCCCGGCAGGTCCACCAGCTCCACATCGTGGCCCCCCGGCAGATCCGCCTTCCCCGTGTGGTGCTCCACCGTCACCCCGGGAAAATTCGCCACCTTCTGCCGCAATCCCGTCAGCCGGTTGAACAGCGTGGACTTGCCCGAGTTCGGCGGGCCGATGATCGCCACCAGCTTGTGCATCGCCGCCTGTTTCGGCGGGACGCACGAACTCCCGCACCCGTGGCAGTCGCCCATCGTCTACTGCTTTCTGAGTAGAATGTGCCGCGCCGTCTCGCGCCGCAACGCGATCTCCGAGCCGTCCACCCGGAACACCCGCGGGTCGCCTCCCGGCGCGCTGTGCGCCACCGTGATCGCGTGCCCGGGCACGAAGCCGAGTTCCATCAGCCGATGCGCGAAGTCCGCCGGCAGGTCGATCCGCTCCAGCGTCCCCTCTTCGTTTTCGCCCAGATCCGCCAGGCTCGCCGGCCCGTTCGCCCGCGCTCCGTTCTTGAAACTCAGTTGCATTCTCCTTTTCCTATCCTCCTCCTCACCCGCCCCGGAGTCAAGCCCCGTGAGCCTCCTCTTCGCGGGTGTTACAATGAGCCCCGTGCCCGATCCGGCAACCAAGCGTTCCTACTCCCGCGACGAAGTTTGCCGCCTCCTCGGCCTCCGCGAAGCCACCATCGAGCAGTGGGAGTCCCACGGTTTCCTGCCGCGCGCCGAAACCTACGCCTTCCGCGACCTCGTGGCCCTCAAGGCCCTGCGGGAATTGAAGCACAAGCGCATCCCCCCACAACGCATCTGCCTCATCCTCAAGTCCCTCCGCGCCAAACTCACCCACATCGTCGATCCCCTCAGCGAATTGAAGATCTTCTCCGACGGCCGCCGCCTGGCCGTTCAGGTCGATGGCGCGAAGATGGAACCCATCAGCGGCCAGTTGCTGCTCGACTTCGACCGCGAGGAACTGCGCCGCCTCTTGCAATTCCCTGGCAAGAGAGCCGACGATACTCTGGCCCAGGCCGTCGTCTCCCGGATGCTCGAATCCGCCAAATGGTTCGACCGCGGCGTCGAACTCGAGCACACCGGCGCGCCCCCGGACCAGATCATCGCCGCCTACCGCAAGGCCCTCGAACACGACCCCGACTCCGCCGCACCCCACGTCAACCTCGGCACCGTCTTCTTCCACCAGAAAAACTGGCGCGACGCCGAAGCGCACTACCGCGCCGCCATTCAGTTGAACCCCGACTACGCCCTCGCCCACTTCAACCTCGGCAACCTCCACGACGAATTGAACGACCCCGCCGCCGCCCTCGCCTCCTACCTCCGCGCCCTCGAAATCCAACCCACTTACGCCGACGCCCACTACAACGTCGCCCTCCTCTGTCAGGGCAAGGGCGACACCATGCGCGCCGTCCGCCACTGGCGCGCCTACCTCAAACTCGACCCCGCCGGCTACTGGGCCTCCATCGCCCGCCGCGAACTCTCCCGCCTCCGCCAGGAAACCATCGTCGGCGGCGCCCCATAAGAAACCAGGGGACACACTTCAGTGTGTCCCCTGCTCCGAATCCTGCCGCGGCAACACACTTCAGTGTGTCCCCTGCTCCGAATCCTGCCGCGGCAACACACTTCAGTGTGTCCCCTGCTCCGAATCCTGCTCCGAATCCCGCCCGAATCCCGCCCGGCCGTCAGCCCCACCCACCCTGATATCATGGCTCCGCCATGCCCGGCCCCCTCCTCCACTCCCCCAATCCCCCCACCGTGCACGGTCCCGTCAACCTCGTCTACGTCGGCCTCGCCGCCGTCGTCGCCGCCACCTCCGGCCTCCTCTTCGGCTTCGATATCGCCGTCATCAACGGCGCCATCCTCTTCCTCCGGCAGCAGTTCGCCCTCACTGAACTCCAGACCGAGTTCGCCGCCTCCAGCCTGCTCGCCGGCTGCGTCGTCGGAGCCGCCGTCGGCGGCGCACTCAGCGACCGCTACGGACGCCGCAAGGTCCTCATCTTCTCCGCCATCCTCTTCGCGGCTTCCTCCATCGGAGCCGCCCTGCCCCGCGACTTGACCGAATTCACCGCCGCCCGCCTCGCCGGCGGCCTCGCCATCGGCGTCGCCTCCGTCCTCGCTCCCCTCTACATCGCCGAGGTCTCCCCCGCCCACCTCCGCGGCCGCCTCGTCTCCCTCAACCAGATGGCCATCGTCACCGGCATCCTCCTCGCCTACGTCGCCAACTGGACCCTCGCCTCCCTCGGGCCCGAATCCTGGCGCTGGATGTTCGCCGTCGCCGCCGTCCCCTCCCTCCTCTTCTTCATCGCCCTCTTCTTCGTCCCCGAAAGCCCCCGCTGGCTCACCGAGACCGGCCGCGAGGCCGAGGCCCTCCACGTCCTCACCCAGGTCTCCGGCGCCGCCCAGGCCGGTATCGAGCTCGCCGCCATCAAGGAGGCCATCGCCGAGGAGTCCGGCGCCCTCGCCGAACTCTTCCAGCCCGGCTACCGCCGCGCCCTGTTCCTCGCCGTCGCCCTCGCCATCCTCCAGCAGTGGACCGGCATCAATACCGTCCTCTTCTACGGCTCCGTCATCCTCAAGGAGCAGGTCGGCGGCCACTCCGCATCCGCCGCCATCGGGGCCAATGTCTTAATCGGCATGGTCAACTTCCTCTTCACCATCGTCGCCATCTGGCTCATCGATAAGGTCGGCCGCCGCCCCCTCCTCATCGCCTCCGCCGCCGGCATGATCCTCGGCCACGCCGGCCTCGCCCTCTGCTTCCTTCAGACCCCGCCGCCCGGCCCCATCGTCATCGCCTCCATGCTCCTCTGCGCCGCCTCCTTCGCCGTCGGCCTCGGCCCCGGCGTCTGGGTCGTCCTCTCCGAAATCTTCCCCACCCGCATCCGCGGCCGCGCCATGTCCATCGCCACCGTCTCCCTCTGGATCGCCTGCGTCGTCCTCACCTTCACCTACCTCTCCATCGCCTCTGCCCTCGGCCCCTCCGGCGCCTTCTCCATCTACGCCGTCATGTGCCTCATCACCATCTGGATCGTCGCCCGCCATACCCCCGAAACCAAGGGCCATACCCTCGAAGAGATCGAGCGCCTCTGGAAGCGCTAGCCGCTGGAAAGGCGCGCGGCTGTGAGCCCGTTGGCGCACCTCCGCTTCCGTCTTGGCGAGGGTCCAACCCGTGCGCTACGCGCGGGTTGGACCTTTCGATCCAATGCGCGTTCAGAAGGTGAACCGCAAAGCCCCCTGCATGACGCGAGGTGTACGCGTCGAGGTCACCTGGCCGAATCGCGCGTTCACCTGACTGCCTTGCAGGTCGAACCGGGCCGTCGTGTCCACGCCCGAGAACTGCGTATGGTTGAACGCGTTATACATCTCCCAGCGGAACTGGAAGTAGCGGCGTTCGCTCTTCACCGGAAAGTTCTTGAAAATCGACAAGTCCCAGCTGTTGACGCCGGGAAGGCGGATGACATCTCTCGGCGCGTTGCCGGCGCTGCCCATCGGCGGACGAGCGAAGACCGAGGTGTTGAACCACCGGCTGTAGCTGCGATCGCCGGGAGGCAGTTGAGCCTTGCCGGTCACGATGATGCGCTGGCCGTCGCCCCCGCCGGTCATATCGGTCCCGTCCGTGGTGCTGAAGCCCACACCGCTCGGCTGGCCGCTCGCAAAGGTGACAATGCCGGACAGCGCCCAGTCGTCGAGCGCGAAGCGCGCAACCCTGTTCGGCATCAGCTTGCTGGCCTTCGGCAGCGACCAGGTGAAGTTGCCGACGAAGTTGTGCGTCTGGTCGCCGCCGTCCTTGCCGTAGCTCCACACCCGCAGATCCCGATAAATCGGGATGCTGGCGAAGGTCATGAACTTCGAATACGTGTACGCGACGCCGAACTGCACGCCCCTGGAGAACCGCCGGCTCAGCGATACAAGCAGGCCGTGGTAGTTGGACGAGTAAGCGGGATCGTAGAACGTCAGATTGTTGTATCCGGGGTACGGCCGCATGAAGTTGTCCGGGAGCGGCTTGCCCGGGTTGGTCGGGTCCTGGTTCTGCGGCAGGAAGCGGGTGCCGTACGGGATCGTATTCAGGCCGCGGGACTGTAAGACGTGCCGGCCCAGGGTCCCCATATAGGAGACGTTCAGCAGAATCGCATGGCTCAGATCCTGCTCGACCGCGAACGACAGGTTATACGCAGTCGGCGTCTTGCTCTGTCTGAAATAGCTGTTCGTGTCGCTCGGCGCAAGCACCCCGCCCGATTGCAGAAATGTGCTCAGGTTGCCGTAGTAAGTGATCGGAGTGAAGATCACCGGAGGATTCTTGGTGGTCTGGTTCCACTTGCTGAGGCGATAGTTGTAAAGGATCGCCGCGGCGGCCCGGATGGCGGTCTTGCCCTTGCCGAATGGATCGTAGGAGAAGCCGGCACGCGGTCCCCACAGGACCGGTTGCTGGTCCTCAAAGCCCCTCGGATAGGAGGAATCGCCGGCGACGACTCCGCCGTTCCCAGGATCCCCCGTGCCCGGAACGAAGGCCCCGATGTAGGTTGCCGACAGGAACTGGCCCGTGAGCGGATTCTGCGCCATCCGCTGACCGGCGGAATTGAATGCTGGGCGGAAAAAGACCGGCGCCTTCTTCAGATCGTACCGGTCCAGAGCGAGTATTCCCTGTTCCCCCTTCCTGGCCGGATACATCTGGTTGTACCAGGTGAATCTCACACCGTATTCCATCACCAGCTTGCGGTTGACCTTCCAACTGTCCTGGAGGAACCACTCGACGACGGTCTGGCGCTCATTCGCGCCGTAGCGCGCGGTCGCCTCCTGGTAAGACTGGAAGTTGCCGAGCGCCGCGTTCGAGTAGGCATAGTTGGAATCGAAGGGGTTGTTTGTGTCCCGCCCGAAGGCGATGGTGCCGCTGAAGCGGCCTTGCTCGCCCTCGTACTCCCGCAGCCGGTAATACGAGAAACCCGCCTTCATCGAGTGGCCGCCCCGAATGACGGTCAGGTTGTCGTTCAAGGAAATCGTGGTATCGGCGCCGCCCGTCAGGAGCCGGTCGTCGTAACTTGGGTCCGCGCTGCTGGGAACTCCGCCGAATGAGTACCGCGGGATGAAACCCGTGGCGTTGCTCTGCGGGAACCACTGCCCGAGAGTGCTGAGGCCTCTTTTCGACCTCAGAACCTTGTCGATCTCGTTGGCGGAACCGTAGGGATACCACGCCTCGTGGTTGGTGCGGATGCCGCCGCTGGCCTCCATCACCACCGAGGAACTGAAAACGCGCGTGTAGCCGGCGCTGACCCCAGCCTCCGTAAAGCAATAGCACTGCCCAAACAGCCCCCACGCAGAGGCGCCGCCGGCGACGGCGTAGCCCTGCTGCTCCGAGATCCAGGTCTTGCCGCGCACGAAAAACTTGTCCTTGTCCGTCGGCACCCAGTCGATCTTAAACAGGTTGCTCTTCTTGGGTTGCAGTAGGGTCTCCTGGAACGAGTAGTTGTAGTTGCCTTTGCTGATGTCACGGTTCAGAAAGTTCGGCAGCGGCAGAACGTTCAGCAGCGCCACGCCGTTCGTGTTGATGCGGTTGGCGGGAATCTTGCCTGCCGGGAACGGCTGGCCGGTCGTCGGATCCTTGATCGGAATTAATTTCCCGCTGACATCGAGCGTCTGGGAGAAATCTCCTGCGCGCTCCAGCGCCGTCGGCGTGGTCACAAGCTGGAGCGATCCGGGATACCTGACCCACAGCGTCTCGAGGGCGTAGAAACCAAACAGGGCATTCCTCTTGGCATTGAACTTCCCGGGAATGTAGATCGGCCCGCCGAGCGTGAGACCGGCCGTGTTGTACCGGTACAACGGCTTCTTCACGTTGTTCAGGTTGTTGAAAAAACTGTTCGCGTTCAGAACCTCGTTGCGCACGTACCAGAAGCCGGTGCCGTGGTACTCGCGCCCGCCCCCTTTGGTCACGACTTGCACGACCGCCCCGCCGTTGCCCGCGTATTCGGCCTGGTAGCTGTTCAGGGCCACCTTGACTTCGCCGATCGCGTCCATGGTCGTCACGCTGGAGAATACGTTGGGCGTTCCAATGTCGTTGCTGATCACTCCGTCGACGGCGAGAATATTGGAGCCGGAAGTGGTGCCCCCCATGTTGGGCGTGCCGGTGCCGTAGCTGCCGCCGACCGCTTCAGGATCGGCTTGATACTGCACGCCCGGAATCAGTCTCAGGAGTGAGACGACATCCCGCCCGCGCGCCTGAATCGATTCGAGCTGAGAAGCGGTGAGCACCGCTGAGCTCTCCGAACTGGCCGTCTGTACGGTAGCGCCCTGGGCGACCACGCTGATGGTCTCCGTCACGGCGCCGATGCTGAGTTGGATCTCGCCCAGCGCCAGACGCTCATTGGTGGTTAGCACCAGGCCGGTGCGCTGAGCCGTCTTGAACCCCGGAGCCTCGGCCTTCAGGGAATACCCGGCCGGCTGTGTGGCGGGAAACATGAAAACTCCCACCTCGTTGGTGGTAGTGACTCGGAGTTCCCCTGTCCGGTCGTTGGACAACGTCAGCGTGGCGCCAACGACAACCTGGCGGGAAGGATCCGTCACCGTGCCGGTGATGGTGCCTGTCACGGTCATTTGTGCCCATGCATGCCCGCCGAGTAGCAAAGCCAGGCACAGACAAATAGAATGCTTGCGATTCTGGGCCATTGTCACAATACCCCTTTTTCCAACTTGGAACAATTGCTCCGCAAAAAGAAGTACACTGCGCTGGCCGCGATGTCAGCCAGCATTTCCATTCCGGAATTCGGTTTGGCACAGTATACACCCATCTCCCTTTCCTTAGAGTCTTCTCATGCGTAATGAGCCTGAAGAGGGCGTTTGATTCTCACGCGGGATGAGCCTGAAGGTGAGGCGCCGGGCGATGCTACGGGTGAATGAAGATCACCATGCACGATGCCGACCGAGCGAGTTTAGACCAGA
>JACRBC010000074.1 GCA_016213245.1 Candidatus Solibacter usitatus
CCCGGCGCAGTTGCCTGCACAACCGCTACTTCCCCGACCTCGAGGATGTCATGAGGGATGTCGAAGACCAGTTCGGGCAATGGAGTCGAGGGAACGAAACTCTTCGTCGTCTATGCGCAATTACTTAGGACGTTCAGTATACTTGGTATTGAACTGTGACTGTCAAGGTGCCGGTGAAAGCCGATTGTATTGGTGGACCACGTATCCGCCCACGATCGTGACTGATGCCGGTGTTTCGCTGCTTTCGGACTACTCGGTTCATAATCCCACCCCCTATCCGCCAGCAGGAGACCTGACTCAACTCACCAGAAATGACCGCCTTGGGTTCGCCGTGACTGGCACAGCCCAAGTCGGCCAGGTCCCTGAGCCCGGCACCTTAAGCCTGCTCGGCGCGGGCGTGGTGCTGCTAGGGTTCTTGCGCCGCGGCGTCCGATAGACCGCAAGACGACTGGCGGCCTGGAAGTCTGCGCGTCACTTCACCCGGCTCGGGAGTCGACGTGAGTGAGTTGGGTGTGCCGTTGTGCCTCTTGCTTCACGCCGCCATCGATCCGTGTTTCGATACCCCTCGAAGATGGAATCGAGCGAGGCTTGGGTATTGCGTTCGACGTCGGTGTCGTCGATGCGCAGGATCATGGTGCCCTTCTGCCGGCGGGCGAAGAGCCAATTGAAGATGAAGGTGCGGGCGCTTCCAATGTGGAGGTAGCCGGTGGGAGAGGGAGCGAATCGAACTCGGACCATGAAGATACAAGTCTATCGCGTTCGCTGCGGCGCCCGCTGTTTTGGAGGGGCAAGGGCGGGGAAGAGGGGACACGTCGAAATGCGGCGCCTGCGGCGCCGCATTTCGAGGTGTCCCCGACCCGCTTCTGCGGCACCGCATTTCGGGGTGTCCCCGACCCGCTTCTGCGGCGCCGCATTTCGAGGTGTCCCCGGGTTGCTTCTGCGGCACCGCATTTCGAGGTGTCCCCTTATGCTTTCGCGGCGGGCAGGGCTAGACGGACCGGTGGAGCGCAATCAATTGTGAGATGGAGAGTTGTTCGGCGCGCAGGCCGGCTTCGGGCAGAGCTTCGACGCGCGCTTTGTCGTAGACGCCCATGAGGTTATTCCTGAGAGTCTTGCGTTTCTGGCGGAAGCAGGCGGAGGCGAACTTGAGGAAGGCGGGCAGGTCGGGGACCAGAGGCTGGAGGTGGGGGGTGAGGCGGACGACGGCGCTATCGACCTTGGGCGGAGGGCGGAAGGAGGAGGGCTTCACGGTGAACAGGCGCTCGACGCGGCAGCGGGCCTGTGTGGCGACGGTGAGGTAGCCGTAGTCGCGCGAGCCGGGCTGGGCGGCGAGGCGGCCGGCGACCTCGCGCTGGACGAGGAAGACGGCCTGGGTGAGCGTGCCGGGCGGGAGGGAGAGCACCTGGTCGATGATGGGCGAGGTGATGTAGTAGGGCAGGTTGCCGCAGATGGCGGCCGGGCCCCAGCGGCCAAGGTTGGTGGCGAGGACGTCGGCCTGGACGAGTTCGAAACGTGGCTCGGAGGTGAATTCGGCGCGGAGGGCGGCGGCGAGGGCGGGGTCGATCTCGACGGCGACCAGATGGTTGCAGCGCGGCAAGAGGCAGCGGGTGAGGCCGCCGGGGCCGGGGCCGATCTCAATGCAGAGGGGCGTGCCGGGCGGGCAGGCGGCGGCGGCGATGCGCTCCAGGATGGAGGCTTGGAAGAGGAAGTGCTGACCTAGTGGGCGGCCCAAGAGTGGGGATCAACCTTTGACGTCGATCTGGCTGCGGCTCTTGAACTTGACGCGGACCCAGCCGGAGGTGGGCTGGCCGAAGGTGGTGGCGGGGTTGAACTCGGTGAACAGGAGGGAGTTCTCGAGTTTGCGCCGCATCTCGGAGGTATTATCCGTGCCGAAGCCTTCGGGGAAGGAGTAGTCGATGACGCGGCCGTTTTCGTCGACGAAGACATCGACGGCGATTTCGGCGTCGGAGACATCGAGCAGCAGGGCCTTCATGGACGGATTGGTGGCGATGGCCAGGGGCACATCGTTGTGGTGATCGCGCACGATGCCCTGGAAGTTGGTCATGACCATGGAGAAGAGGATGACGGCGGAGGCCAGCCCGCCGGCGGCGGGCAGGGCGATGGGGCGCATGAGGTTGTTGATGGAGAGGGAGATGTGATCGAGGCGATGGCGCAGCCAAGCGTTGAAGGTGGCGTAGCGGCGGCGGCGGGCGGCCTCGCGGGAAGCCATGGCGCGGAGCGAGAAGGCCAGGTGCGCCGGCATGGGGCGGACGGGGCGGGCGCGCAGGGCATGGCGGACGAGATCGAGCTGGCCAGCGTGCAGGGAGCAGTCGCGGCAGCCGGCCAGGTGCCGCCTGAGCGGCAGTTGCTCCGATTCGGGCACGAGCCCGCTCATGTCCCTATCCTGGAGCGCGGAGAGCATCGACTTGACGTTTTGGCAGTCCATAACGATCAGGACCTCAATCGCCGGCCGGCTGCGGGTTGAAGCCGTAGCCTCGGGCCGGTTCCATTTGTTCCACCAGGGCCTTGCGGAGGGATTCGCGCCCCCGCAGGATCCGTGACTTTACCGTGCCGAGCGACACATCCAGTACGCCGGCAATCTCCTCATAGCTCAACTCTTCCAGGTCCCGCAGCACGACGGCGGAGCGGAAGACCGGGTTCAGGCCGGCCAGCGCCTTTCCGATGGCCGACTTCCATTCCTCATTCAGGGTGAGGTCGTAGGGCGAGCGGGCGGGGTCGCCGATCGAGTCCAGGTAATCCCGTCCATCTTCTTCCGGCTGCAAGCCGACTTCGGCGCGCCTATGGCGGCCGAACCAGCGGCGGCGGTTGTATGCCTCATTCACGGCGATGCGGTAGACCCACGTTTTCAAAGAACTCTGGCCGCGGAACGAGCCGACGTTCCGGAAGACCTTGAAAAACACATCCTGGGTGACGTCGCCGGCATCGTTGGGATCGTCGATCAGGCGCTGCACCAAGTGAAATACGGGCGCCTGGAAGCGCTCCAGCAGTGCGGCGTAGGCGGTCTCGCAACCCGACCGGAGAGCCTCGCGAAGACACTCCTCGCCGGGCCACCCCGGCCATTCCGGGGAAGCCGTTTCACCACCGAGCTCATGCGTGTTACGAGCCGGCTGCATGGGTGCCTCCGCAGAGCCATTGTAGCGCCGTTCACTGTAGCGCCGTTACTACTAAAGACACTGCCCGCGGCCTGAAAGTTCCAACCGGATTCACTTCAGGCGCAGGCGGGCGGCGTCTCAGGACTCCCGCGCCTTGAATCCGATGCGGTTGACCGCCTCGGCGATGGCGGCCGGCGCGGTCCTGGCGGCGTCGTAGGCGACCTCGGCCGAGCCGACTTCGACCCGCCGGACTTCCACCCCGTCGACCTGCTTTAGCGCATTGGTGACGCGGTTGACGCAGGCGCCGCAGTGCATGCCTTCAATGGACAGGGTCAGGGTCTGAGACATCGTATTGGAGCAGCCTGAAATGGAGAGGAGGCGCTTTCCGTTCGTGAGTATGCCACCCTACGGGCGTGGATTGTTCAAGGCATCAGGGTCTACCGATCCGATGCGATCCTGCGTCCACCCGGTCATCTCGTTATGGCTCGGGCTCATCTCGTTATGGCTCGGGCTCATCGCCGCGGCGCGCCGACCGAACGCGGATGAGCCCGAGCCGGAAAGTTCAGGGCGTCAGAAGGCGTACCGCACCGACAGGATGGCGCGGCGGCTTTGGAACTGCGTGCCCTGGATGGTACCGAACGCCGCGTTGGTGTTGGCGCCGGTGTTGTAGTTCCGGGTGATGGTCATGTTTGGGTTGGCCGGGTTGAAGTGGTTGAGGGCGTTGGTGGCCTCAAGCTTGAATTCCAGCCGATGGCCCTCGTGGATGCGGATTGTCTTCATCAAGGCCAGGTTGAACAACTCCAGGCCCGGCCCGTAGGTGAGGTTCCGAGGCGCGTTGCCGATCATGCCGCGGGAGAAGGGAGCATAGCCCTTCGGCAACTGGAAGTTGTTGGGATCGACGGGATACCACAGCTTTGGATCGGCCGTGGAGCCGACATCGGACGGTTTGGCGCCTGACGGCAACCACAAGGCATTCTGGGTAGCATTCACCATCTGGCAACGGAACAGGACGCTGCCCGTGGGGGTGCCGTTCGGATAACCCACCGGGTTGGATTGGAAGCCGCAACCCGGGCCCATCGCCGCACCCGAGTAGATCTGCGCGGTGCCCATGAAGCGCCAGCCGCCGGTCAACTGCTTGAGGAACGCGTTGCCCTTGTCATAGCCAGGGATCTCGTAACCGAAGTTGGCATTGAAGGCATGCGGACGGTTGCCTGTCTCGAAGCGGGTCAACTTGTCGTCGGTCCACTGCTGGCGTTCGTAGATCAGGGTCTTCGACCAGGTGTAGTTGGCGCTCCAGGTAAGCTTCTTGCCGGCGCGGCGGTTCAACTGCACCTGCAGCGAGTTGTAGCTCGACTGGCGGTCGTTGGTGAACATGGGGACCGCCCCCACGCCCTTGAAGCCCACCAGCGACCGGATCAGGTTGTTCGAAAAGAGAGCCCCGCTGGAGCTGGTGGGGTCGACGTACTTCTGGTTGGTGCCGCCCTGCGGCGTCCACGTGGTGAACGGCTGCACGGCGTTCAGGTCCTCGACAGCCCCGTTGAAGCCATGCTTGTAAGTATTGCCGACGTAGGCGACATCGAGGAGCAGGTTCCAGCCGAGGTCGCGCTGAACGCCGAAGCTCCAGTTGTAGGTCGTGGGCGCCAGGTGTTCCTCCGCCCCGCCCTGAATATCCTGGGGAGACAGGACGGCGGTGGCGCCCGCCAGGGCCGTGAAGGAAGAGTTCAACACGATGGGCGCGAGGAAGTTGGGCGGCGCGGCCAGCGGGCCCCTGCCGACGCCCAGGGCGCCGATGTAGTCGACGGTAGCGGCGCGGTCGTAGAAGATGCCGAAGCCGCCGCGGATGGCCATCTTGCCGTTTCCAGTCACGTCGTAGGCGAAGCCGACTCGCGGTCCCAGGGTAATGGGAGGCGCCTTCCAGAAGTCGCCGATGTAGTCCTTCACGCCGCTGAAGGGCATGCCGGTATAGCTGGCCGGGTCGTATGTGCCCTGGCGGACGTACGGATAGAGCGCGCCGGTGACCGGGTTGACCGCCCGCTTCACGCCGGCCACCATGGTCGGGTAGAGGGGCTGCCCCGCCTTGTTCCGGTCATAGATGGACTCGTTGAAGAGGCCCAACCGCTGGCCGTCGGTGTGCAGCGGGCCCATCCACTGGAACCGCATGCCGAGGTCGAGGGTGAGCCGGGGCATCACTTTCCAACTGTCCTGGACAAACCAGTCCCACTGCGTGTACCGCGCGTGGTTTACCTGCTTCACGCTGTCCTCGCCATAGGAGAAGAAGCCGCCGGAGACCAGGTTGGAGTAGGGGTAGCCGGTGTCCACCGAGCTGGCGGTATCGGAGCCGAAGTAGTAAGAGCCGGCTATGTTGTAAGTGGAGTACACGCTGACGTTGCGCGCCATCTTCTCCAGGTAAACGCCGGCTTTCACGTTGTGGGCGCCTTTCACCCAGGTCACGTTGGAACTGACGGTCTGCACCTGGTCGGTGCCGTCGAAAGGCCAGCGGCTGTCAAAACCATAGGCGGGGGCGTTGGGGATGGTCTGGCCGGACGACTGCGCGGTGTAGCCCGAGGGGAAGCCGAAGTTGATCTGCGGCCGCAGGTTCAGGTAGTTCGAACCCGGGAACAGGCGCGACAGCGGAACAGTGTTGCCCTGCGCGTCTTTTAACGGCAGCAGGCTGTTGTTGTACAGGGTCTCGTCGGTGGGAGTGTTCATCTGGTGGCCGCGGGTGATGCCCCACATGGATTCGAGAATCAGGTTCGGCTTGAAGGTGTAAATCAAAGAGGCCACGGCGCCGGCCGACGGGATGTCGTAGCCGTGCGGGAACTGGCGCCAGCCGTCTCCCAGGGCGCCGAGAATCTGGCCGTAGCCGTCGTTGCCGGTGTAGTCTTGCAGCAGGCGGACATAGGCCGAGGCCTTGGAGCTAATGGGATAATCGACGCGCAAAATGCGGTCGTGGCGCGGCTGCGTGAAGGGGTTGACGAACTCGGCGTTGTACTGGCGCTGCCCGGTCGGGTCGGTGGTGTTCGGCAGCGGGAACAGGTTCACCATGGCCAGGCCGGTACGGTCCAATCTGGCCGCCGGGATCTTGTTGCCGGGGAACGGCGAGCCCGTGTTGGGGTCCTTAATGAGGATCGGCACACCGGTCGTTGTCACGGTCTGTGAGAAGTCGCCCGCACGCTCCAGCGCGGTCGGCATGGTGTAGCGGTTCGGATTCGTCACGTTCTTCGTGGTGAGGTAGTCGTAGGAGAAGAACCAGAACAGCTTGTTGTGGTCCTTGTTGAAGCTCGTGCCCGGAATGATGAACGGCCCGCCAAAGGTGCCGCCCACATTGTGGTACTTGTAGCGGGGCCGCTTGGTGCCCAACTTGTTGTTGAAAAACTCGTTGGCGTTGAGCGCCTCGTTGCGGAGGAAGTAGTAGGCGCTGCCGTGGAACTGGTTGGTGCCGCCCTTGATCATGACGTTCATCTGGCCGCCGGAGCGCGCGCCATATTCGGCATTGAAGTTCGACACCAGCACTCTCACCTCGGCAATCGCATCCACGCTGGGCGCGATGTAACCGAAGTCGCGGTTGCCGGAGTCCTGGGACGCGGCGCCGTCCAGGACCAGCAGTTTCTGGCCCGACTGACCACCCATCAGGACCGGGCTGCCTTGGCCCCATCCGCGCGTGTCGGTCTGGTTCAGATCCTGAACGCCGGGGAGCGTGCTCATCAGCATCATGAAGTTGCGGCCCTTGGTGACCGTGTCCTCAATCTGCGTGGTGGTGACGGCCACGCCGCGGTCGGAACTGTCCGTGGACACGCGGACGGCCGAGGCCTGGACCTCCACCGAGGTGCTCAGGTCGCCTACCTGCAGCAGGATTTCAGGCAGCGCGACTCTTTCCACCGCGCCGACGTTGATGGCTTTCTGCTCATAGGTCTTGAAACCAGTCTGCGCGACCCGGAGGGTGTAGTTGCCGGGAGTCACGTTGGTGAACGTGAAGTTCCCGTTCGAGTCGGTGGTGAACTCGCGCACCTGCTTCGTCAGATCGTTGGTGATCTGGACTTTGGCGGCGACGATCACCGCTCCGGCTGGATCGACCAGGCGGCCGGTAATCTGGCCGGACATCATCTGCGAATATGCCGCGGGCGCCATGGTCAGCAGGCAAAGAGTAGCGGCGAACGCTTTGGTCAGCGTCATGATGAGTTTGGACCTCCCCGATGGCCTTCACCCGGAATCTTCACCGTGGCCATCTTGTCCGGGCCAGTATACATCAAGATCCCTTTGCAGGTGCAGGAGAGCGAGGTTCACCCGGCTGTTCCCCCTCGTGGTCTCGAAACCGCATGGCTCATGGGAGGGGGGAATCCTCCGGGTGGATCGCCGGGCGCATGGTGATCGCCATCATCGCGGAATGCCGATCGGCATCCTTACTTAACTTATCGGCCGAGGACTTCCTGGTAGTACTTCTCGTACTGCGGGATGATCTTCGAGGTGCAGAACCGCGCTTCGGCCGTGTCGCGGGCGGCCCAGCGCATGCGCGTTTTGAGCTCGCCGCCGGTGAGCAGCTCCACGACGCGTCGAGCCTGCGCCTCCACGTCTCCGACGTCTTCCAGGAAGCCGTCCAAGCCGTGGGTGATCAACTCCGGCACGCCGCCGACGCGGGTGGCCACGGGGACGACGCCGCAGGCCATGGCTTCCAGCGCCGCCAGCCCGAAGGACTCCAGCCGGCTGGGCAGCAGCAGCACGTCGGTTTGCGGGATGAGGCGTTCGATGTGGTTCTGCTTGCCGAGGAACTTCACCTGCTCGTGGACGCCGAGTTCGAAGGCGAGCCTCTCGGCCTCGCCGCGGTCGGGCCCGTCGCCGGCCATCCACAGCTCGCATTCCACTTGTCGGCGGGCGAGCGCGAGCACGCGCACGCAGTCGGTGATGCGCTTCACCGGGCGGAAATTGGAGATATGCAACAGGCGCGGGGGCCCCTCGTGCGGCTCCTTGGCCATGCGGTACAGATCGCAGTTGACGAAGTTGTACATCACGCGGATCTCGTTGGCGACGCCGAAGACCTCGACGGTTTCGCGGCGCAGATACTCGCTGATGGAGGTGACGCCGTCGGACTGCTCGATGGAGAACTTGGTGATGGGGAAGTAGCTGCGATCGATGCCGACCAAGGTGATGTCGGTGCCGTGCAGGGTGGTGACGTAGGGCAGGCGGCGCTTGCCGTGGAGCATGGCGCGGGCCATGTAGGCGGAGGCCGAATGGGGGATGGCGTAGTGGACGTGGAGCAGGTCGAGGTTCTGCCACTCGGCGATCTCGGCCATGCGCGAAGCCAGCGCGAGGTCGTAGGGGGGGTACTGGAAGAGGGGGTAGTTGGAGACCTCCACCTCGTGGTAGAAGACGCGCGGCGTGCCGGGATCGAGGCGGATGGGGTTGGCGTAGGTGATGAAGTGCACCTCGTGGCCGCGGGCGGCCAGCTCCATGCCGAGCTCGGTGGCGACGATGCCGGAGCCGCCGTAGGTGGGATAGCAGGTGATACCGATGCGCATGACGACGTGTTCACTCTCTTTCAGGCTGCCACACCAGCTCGCCGTAGCCGATCTGGCCGTGGATGTTCTCGGCCGGATGGGCGGCGTCGCCGCCGCCGAACCAGACGCGAACGCGCCCGGTTTGTGGCAGCACGGTGGCATCGCAGACCACCTTGGAGTTCCAGTCCCGGTTGCCGGCGATCACCAGGCCGGCGCGCCGCCAGCGGACGCCGTCGGGCGATTCGAGCAGGGCCATGCGGCGCGTCTCGTCGCGGGCGCGTCCGGTCGAGAGCATCCAGTAACGCCCGTGCGCGTGCCAGACGGCGGGCTCGCCGGTCCCGTTTTCGTCCAGCTCACCGGAGGCGCCCAATTCGAGCACCGGGTTGCTCCTGAGCTTCGTCCAGGTGACGCCGTCGTTGCTGGCGGCCAGGCCGAGCCGCTGGCGGCGGGCGCGGTCCTCTCCGAGGTAGTACATGAACAGCTTGCCGCCGGCCTGGAGCAGGTAGGGGTCGGCCACGGCGCGTTCGTCCCAGGCGCCGCGGGGCCCCGTGGTGAGGACGGGCTGCTTTTCCTTGAGCCACGTCCCGCCGGCACGCCTGCGGGCCAGTCCGATCCGCGGGGGGGCGCCGGCCTGGTAGTAGTACAGAATCCCGCCGGCGAACTCCACGGCGGCGCCGTTGGCGGCGATGTAGGCGCCCTCCCAGGAGCGCGCCTCGGGCGAGAGAATGCGGCGGTGCGCTGTCCAAACAAGCCCGCCGGCGGAACGCGCCTCATGGGTGTGCCACGCGCGGCCGTCGAAGACCGAGTAGAGGTTGAGCAGGCCGCCATTGTCCACCAGGACGGACGGGTTCAGGGTATCGACGGCCGCTTCGCGCAGAACCGGGTCCGGGAGCGCGTTCCACAGGTAGCGGCCGCGTTCGGGGACGCCGGCGGGCGGCAGCCTGAAATCGCCGTAGCGGCCGCAGCCGGCCAGCAGCAGCGCAGCGCTGAGGAGCGCTCTCATAGCGGCAGGCGGATTTTCAACTCCGAGCCGCGTCCGGGGCGGGAGGTCAGGGTCATTTCGCCGTTGAGCGAGCGGGTGCGCTGCATGATGCTGCGCGGGCCGATCTGGAGCAGCTCGAGCTCGTCCAGGGAGAAGGCGCCGGCGAAGGGAAAGCCCATGCCGTCGTCTTCGACGCCGATGTGGATCTGCCCCTGCTCGCGCGACAGCGCCACGGCGACGCCGGAGGCATTGGAGTGCTTGCGCACGTTATTGAGGGCCTCGCGGACGATTTGCAGGATTTCGACGTTGGCCTCGAGATCGTCGTGCATGGCGGAGACGCCGGCCTTGAAGGTGGCCGGAATGCCGCTGTCCTTCTGGAAGAAGCCGACGGTGGAGCGCAGGGCGGCGGCGAGGCCGGCGCCGTCGAGTTCGACGGGCCGCATGGAACGGACGAAGGTCCTCACCTCGGTCACCTGGCGGTCGCAGATCTCGCGCAACTGGCGCAGTTCTTCCATGCCGGCATCGTGGTTGCGTTCCAGCATCCTGCGGACGATCTCGAGCCGCATCTGGACGCTGATGAAGCTCTGCAGCGGGCCGTCGTGGAAGTCGGCGGCGATGCGTTCGCGCTCGGCCTCCCGGGCCTGGCCGGCCTGGGAGCGGTAGAGCACGGCCTGCCTGGACGCTCCCGACAGCCGCTCCAGGAGGCTCTGCTTCTGCAGGGCGACGACGCAGCCGAACATGCCCAGTATCAGCAGCAGCGGCTGAAGTTTATCGGCGTTGGGCGGATCCACGCTGACGGCGAAGCCCAGCGACAGCACGGTGGTGAGGAGCACGTCGCGCCAGTCCTGCATGGTGGCCATGGCCAGGAAGAGGTAGAGCGCCGCCACGGCTGAAAGCCAGAACGTTTGCTCGTTGCCGAGCGCCACGCAGAGGAGAAAGATCGACACGTCGAGGATCAGGTTAAAGACGTCGAGCTTGTCGAAGCGCTCGGGCCAGCGCCAGACGATGGAGACCAGGCTGTAGACGATCACCACGGCGATGAGGATCGCCCAGGTGAACGGGTTCACGCCGGTGAAAGCCAGGACCACCCACAGACAGGCAGCGCCGACAAGGGCCCGCAGCAGGCTGAGGTATCGCCGCCAGAGGTACGGCAGGACAATCTGTTCGGAGATCACGGCAAGGCCCTCACTGGCGATCAGCGGATGTAGAGGTAGAGCGTATGGCTGCGGCCCTCGCCGTCGTCTTCCACGTGCTCTTCGCGATCCGGCGACCAACCCTGGAACGTGAAGTCGTGGGCCACGATGCGAGTCCCTTTCTTGAGCTGCTTTTCGAGCATCGGCCGGATTTTCAGGTTGGAATCGGGCAGCAGGTAGACGGTGAGCAGGTCGGCCGATGAGAAGTCCTGCGCGGCGATATCGCCGTGGACGATGCGCGCGCGTTTCTCCAGGCCCAGGCTCCTGATGCGGTCCATCGACTGCTTGTAGAGATCGGCGTCGAACTCGACGCCGGTGGAGTCGGCCTTGAACTGTTGCGCGGCCATGATCACCACGCGGCCGTCGCCGGATCCGAGGTCGAACATCTTCTCCCCGCGCTTCAAGCCGCCGAGCTTCAGCATGCGCTCGACCACGATTTCCGGGGTCGGGTAGTAGGGCGCCAGCTTCTCAACCGGTTTTTGCGCCTGAGCGGGCGGCTGCTGCTGCTGCGCGGCCAGCGTCAAGGCAACGATCGCAGAGGAGATGAGCAGTGTGTGGGTCATCGGCTGCCTCCGGACCGCTATTGTCCCACGTAGACGCGCACTGGGTTACTGGCGCGGCCGGCGGCTTCCACGACGAACTCGGACGAGCCTGCGTCGAGGAACTCCGGCAATTGCACTTCCACCAGGTAGTAGCCGATCAGGCCGGGCGCGAGGGTGGCCCGCAGAACCTCCACGGGCGCTCCGTCCAGCAGCGCGCGCAGCGGGGCGGTGACCCGGGGGGAGTCCTTCAGCGGCGCGGCCAGGCCGGTGGGCCAGCCGGGCTGCACGCGCCCGAGGCCGCTCATCAGCACCTGCACGCGCATGCCGCCGCGGGCGGGGTTCATGGCGTCGAGCTGCACGCCCGAATCGGCGTCCATGAGCATGGGCGCGCCGTCGTCGCGATCGATGAGGATGGCCGGCTCCACGCTCTTCAACGGCAGACCGAACACGACGCGGCCCTGCGCGGCGTTCACTTCGAGCTGAAGGGTGTCGCCGGCCACGCCGAACGGGATCTGGATCTGGGACTCGGCGGGGCTGGAGGCCAGCACCACGGCCGAGGCGGAGTTGGCCGCGGCGGAAGTGACGCTTGCTCCCAGGACGCTCAGCAGGGCTCCGGGCGCCGCGCCGCGCGGGGAATAGTCGAGTGTGTGGACCACTCGCGGCTGCCTGTGCCGGTGCGGAGCGAGGGTGGAATAGACGCCATGGCCCTCCACGGCGGCCAGCAGGAGGTTGCCCGCAGCGTCGAGGCGCACATCCCGGACCGGGGCTTCGGGCAGCGCCGCGCCGATCGGCGCCCAGGGCGTGGCCTGAGCCGGCGCCCGGAGGTCCGCCAGGGTCATATAGACGCCTTGCGCGGCGGCCAAATAGATGGCGCCGGTGGAGCGGTCGGCGGCGATTCCGTAGGCCGGGCCATCGGGCAGGTTGGCCGACAGGTCGTCCCAATACGTACCGGCGTTCAACGTCCGAAGTACGCGGGGCGCGCCTGGCCCGGCGGATGCCAGCGCGGCCAGCGCGAAGCCGCGGTCGCCCGGGTCGAGCCAGATCCGCTCCACCGCGCCTGAGCCGGGGGCCGCCGCGTACGGGCGCCAGCTTGCGCCGGCGTCCAGGCTGGCCCAGAGCCGGCCGTCGGACGCGCCGGCGTACAGCGAATCGCCTGAAACCGCCACCGCAGTCACCCTTGCGCCGAGGGTCGTCGAGAGCGCCCGCTTGAGCGCGGTTTCGTCATCCAGAATAGACCGCTCGGCGGGCAGAATGGACCGCCCGGCGGGCATCCAGCCCTGCCGCTGGCCGGGGAGCCATTCATATTCCCCGATTCCAGCCGCTTCTTCCACGCCGATGCGCACGCCGCGCGCGCCGGCGGGCGCGGCCAGAATCCGCCGCACGGCCAGGTTGGGCAGGCCTTCATTTGCGCCCTGCCAGGAGAGTCCCGCGTCGACGGAGAGCCAGACGCCGGCCGCGGTTGCGGCCGCGATGCGCTGCTCGCTGGCCGGATCGACGGCCAGGTCCAGCAGGGGCCCGCCGAGCAAGGAGCCGCCGCGGAACTGCGTGAGGTTGCGCCAGTTGAGGCCGCCGTCTTCGGAGCGCCAGGCGTGCTTGCCGGAGGCATAGACGGTGGCCGAGCCGGATCGAGCGGCCTGCATCCGGGCTCCGGACTCCGGGGCCCGGGCGCCGGCGGGGGGGGGCGTGGACGGCTCGGGGGGCTGAAGTCCCGCGGGCTGCCACGTTTCCAGATCCTGGGTGGTATAGGTGTTTCCCCCGGCGAGCCGGACGGTCAAGCGGCCCTCGAGGCCGAACCAGACGCGCTCGACTGGGCCGCCCGCGGCGGACGGCAAGCCCAACAAACGTAAAGAGTTGCCGACTTTTCTCCACTCCGCTTGAGGGTTCGCGGGTTGGGCCAGGGCGGGTGTCACCGCGGCCAGTGCCGCGGCAATCGCCGCCGTCCGGAGCCAGCGCACTGTGTTGGACCTAACCATTCGCTGTGTCTATTCTACCCGACATGATCGACCGTCTCCTGCTGGAAGTTCATGTAGATGGCTGATTTTTCAACAGAATTCCACTCGGGACCTCTACTTGCATTGCAATTTTAGTGATAGAGTAGAGATCTGCGAGACTGTATGCGCGCAGCACTGAGGAGCATCATCGGCGTGGCCGCGGCGCTGGCCGCCATCTTCGCTCTCTGTGTGCCCGTACTGTTCGCCCAACTCCCCTTCCTGACAGACTCCGCCGCCAAGGCGGTCAACGTCCAGGGCAGCGTCTCGCTGCTGAAGGATTCGGCGCTATGGGCAGTGAACATGGGCGATTCGATCCAGGCGAAGCAGGTGATTGTCACCGGCCCGGACGGGTATGCCGCCTTCAGGGTATCAGACGGCAGCACGTTTGAAGTGTTCCCGAACTCGCGCGTCATCTTCCGGGCCAATCCTGGCAACTGGCGCGACCTGGCCGATGTGTGGCTGGGCCGCATCCGGGTCCACATCCAGAAGATGGGCGGGCAGCCGAACCCGAACCGGGTCCACACGCCCACCGCGGTCATTTCCGTTCGAGGCACCATCTTCGACGTCAATGTGGATGACGCCGACGAGACCACGCGGGTTGCGGTGGAAGAGGGCCAGGTGGCGGTGGAGCACCGGCTGATGCCCCGCGACGGCGACCCGAAGATTCTGAACGCCGGCGACGAACTGATCGTTTACCGCAACACGCCGCTGGCCTCCCTGCGGCGCATCGACCGTGGCCGGGTGATGCAGTACGTGGCCGACGCACTGTGGAACATTCTGACCCGCACGCCCCGCCTCGGCGGCGGCGGAGCAGGGGTTCCCACGGGCGGCACCTTGCCTCCGCCCACGGGCGGCGGGCTGCCCGGCGATACGGGCGCGACGCCGCCACCTCCGCCGCCACCTCCTCCTCCGCCGCCACCTCCTCCCGGCAACTGACACGCCGCGCGCGCGCACAATTCCCACAGCCGCGGCTGAGGCAGGTACACTAGCGTTAGAGTGCTGAACGGCATCGTATTTCTGTTGCTGGCCGGGCAATCGCCGGCGCCGGTTGTGGGCATCCCTCCCGACTGGGAGCTAAAACCGCGGGTCGAGACGATCGGCTCCGAAGTGGCGCGCCTGCGTCCATTGCTCAATCAATTGCAGCCGGAAAAGTGGACCGCGGCCGGCGCGCCGCGGGCCTACGAAAAGCAGTACAAGGAATGCCTGAACGGGATCGAATCCGTGCAGAGCGCGGCTGCCCGGCTGGCCGCCCAGCCCTCGAAACTCACCCTGGCCGTCGAGACGCTGGTGCGGATTGAGTCTCTCATGCAACTCAACTCCAGCGTGAGCCAGGCGGTGCGCCGCTATCAGAACCCGGCGGTGGCGGATCTGCTCGACAGCGAGATCATCGCCGCGGGCATCAGCCGGGAGTGGCTGCGCCACCATGTCGCCGATCTGGCGGCGGTACGGGAGAAGGAGTTGGAAGTGGCCGAACAGGAAGCCCAGAAGTGCCGCGGGCAATCTCCGCGCCCGGGGGTAAGAAAGTGAACCCTCCCAGTGCGGTCGCGGCAGCCAAGCATTTTCCGTGCAGCATCTGTGAAGAGCCTTCGGTCCACATTTGCTGCTGGTGTACGAAGGACGCCTGCGGGAACCACCTCTGCACCCGTTGCAACCGATGCAGCGACTGCTGCGAATGCGACCAGTCGCGCGAACGCGCGGCGCCGGAATAGCGAGCCGAACAGTGACCAAGCGCATTGTCTGCCTACATTCCCATCCGGACGACGCCGAGATCTTCGCCGGCGGCACGCTGGCGTTGCTGGCGGGCCGCGGCCATACGGTCATCATTGCGACGATGACGGCGGGCGACTGCGGCTCGGTGGAGTTTGATCCGCAGGAGATCGCCGACATCCGGCGGCAGGAGGCGCTGCGGGCGGCGGCGTTGATCGGCGCCGAATACCACTGGCTGGGCTTCAAGGACCTGGCGATCTTCGACGACGACCCTTCGCGCCGCCGGGTGACCGCGGCCCTGCGCCGCTTCCGGCCGGACATCGTCCTGACTTCCTCGCCGAAGGATTACCACTGCGATCACGAGGCGACCGCGAAGCTGGTCACCGACGCCTGCTTCGGCGCCTCGGCGCCGAACTACCTGACGCAGGCCTTCGACCAGTCCCCGGCGCTGCCGGCCATCCCGCATCTCTACTACGTCGACCCGGCCGAGGGGACGGACCGGGACGGGAACGTGATCGCGCCGCAGTTTCTGATCGACGCCGGCGCGGTGATGGAGACCAAGCGCAACATGCTGGCGGCGCACGAGAGCCAGCGCGCGTGGCTGCGCAAGCAGCACGGGATGGACGACTACATCCTGACGATGGAGGAGTGGACCCGCTCCCGCGGGCGGCTGTGCGGCGCCGAATGGGCCGAGGGCTTCCGGCAGTACGAGGGGCACGCCTATCCGCGCTCGCCGCTGCTGCAGCAACTGCTGGCGGAGCTGGTGCGGATGCCGGTTTAGAGCGGGCGCGGGCGGTTCACCCACAGCCAGAAGGCGAAGCCGCAGAGCGGCACGGCGGTGGCCGTGAGGAAGGCGGCCTCCCACGCGCGGGCGTCGAGCATGCGGCCAAACCAGGGCATCGACAAGGCAACGAAGGCGGACCAGGCGCCGGCGCCCAGGCCGGCGATGAGGCCGGCGTGGGCGGTGGTGAAGACCTGGGTGGCGTAGCTGATGGCGACGATGATATTGCCGCCGGCGACGAACATCGCCCAGAAGAGCAGCGCCAGCAAGAGGGGGAATGACTCGATGCGGGCGCCCAGGGCCAGCGGCAGCGTCATCACCGCGGCGGCGGCGGTGAGCAGGCGGTAGACCGCCAGAGGATCGCTGTTGCCGCGCCCCAGACGGTCCGTCATCCAGCCCCAGAGGAAGTAGCCGCACTCCCAGCCGAGCGGAGGAATCCAGAGGACATGGCCGATCTCGAGCTGCGACTTGCCCAGGGCGCGGGCGAAGTAGAGGGGCGCCTGGTAGATGACGAAGGCCAGGGGCAGGCAACCCAGGGCATAGGAGGCCATGAAGGACCACAGGCGGGCGTCGCGCCAGTCGATGGCCGCGGGCGGGTGTGGTTCCAGCTTCCCGGGGTGCGCCGCCTTCAACTCCGGGCGGCGGCTGATGAACCACCACATCAGGAGCCAGGCCACGCCGGTGATGCCGGTGAACAGGAAAGCGGCCCGCCAGCCCCAGGCACTGAAGATGGGAGTCACGATCAGGGGCGTCAGCACGGCGCCGAGGGAGCCGCCGGAATAGGCGATGGCCACGCCTCTGGCGCGGAGTCTCCGCGGCAGGGTCTGGACGACGGTCCTGAGTCCGCCAGGGAATGTCGCTCCTTCGCCGAATCCGAGCGCCGCGCGGGCGATGGCGAAGCCGGCGAACCCCGAAACAAAGGCGTGCGCCGTCGAGGCCGCCGTCCAGAAGGCCACCGCCACGCCCATGCCGCGCCGCACGCCGAAGCGGTCCAGCCAGCGGCCCCAGAGCGGATTGCCGGCCATGTAGGCCACAGAGAAGGCGGAGATGATCCAACCGTACTGCTCGGCGGAGAGGCGAGTCTCTTCCAGGATGGTGGGGGCCAGCAGGGCCAGGGTGTTGCGGTCGATGTAGCTGATCAGGCTGACCAGCAGCATGGAGAAGGCCGGGACCCAGAGCCGCCAGGGGGGTGAAGACATTGGTAGTAGTGTAGCGGCTTGCCGGGCGCCGGGGAGGGAGCCGGCAGGAATGGAATCAGGGAGCGCTGGGGGCCGCCGGCGCTTGGTTGCCCAGCAGTTCGCTGACGGTGAGCAATTCGTAGCCCTGCTCCAGCCACTGGGGCAGCAGGATCTTCAGGGCATCGATGGTGGAGCCGATGTCCGGGTGGTGCGCCAGCTCGCGGCCGTCGTGGAAGCAAAGGATGGCGCCGGGGCGCACGCGCGGGGCGACGTGGCTTGCGACCTGCGCCGCGGGCAGGCGCCAGTCGCGGGCGATGACGGTCCACATGACGCCGAGCAGGTTGAGCCGCTTCTGAGCCGCACGCAGGCCGTACCAGCGCGCCCCGTAAGTGGGCCGGAACAGAACCGGGGTCACGCCGGTGGTTTCGGCGATGATCCGCTGGGCGCGGTCCAGTTGCTCGAAGATGAAGTCGGGCGAGCGCAGGTACAGAGTCTGGTGGGTATCGGTGTGGTTGCCGAGCTGGTGGCCGTTGAGCATGCAGCGCTGAGCCACGCGCGGCAGGCGGCGGACGTGGTGACCGCACTGGAAAAAGGTCGCCCGCGCCTGGTAGCCGTAGAGCAGGCTGAGCAGGTCCGGGGTGGACTCGCTGGGCCCGTCGTCGAAGGTCAGCGCGATGGCCTTGCGGTGGGAGGGGCCGCGCCAGACCGATGGTCCGAAGAGCTGTGACGACTTGCCGCGCACTCCATAGGCGGTGAGGCCCGCGGCCGCCAGCCCGGCGCCGCCGAGGAGTTCCAGGAACATGGAGTGGAGTGTATCAGAGCCCAAGCGCCGAAAAGGGCGGCCGGGCGTTGGTCAGGCGCCCGGCCGCTATGGGGGGGTATCCGGCCATTTGGAGGAGGAGCGGCCGGACATCGCCCGCGGGAGTTAGAGAGGGAAGCTGATGGGGCTTACCCGAGAAGCCCTCCATGTCCGAGACAGGCGATCTCCCAACCGGAGACGCGGTAGCGCGCCAGTACCGGCGGGAGCACCAGGTCCACGACATTCTGCTTGGCCGAGCGGAAGCAGCCGGGCGCCGAGATCACCGGCAGATCGTCCTTATAGCCCAGCAGCATCAGGTTGCCGGGCTCGACCGGCGCCAGGAATCGCTCCAGGTGGCAGCCGGCGTTCAGCATGGCGCGGCCCACGACGTCGGCGGGTCCGGCCGGCGCGGTTGTGGACGCCACCAGCACGACCGTTGGGCGCGCCTTGAACAGATGGCCGAGAGACTTGGTCACGCTGGCCTCGTCCTCGACGGCGGCGAGCGAGAAGCGGGGAGCACAGCCGAACTTGTCGAGACGCTGCCGCATGACGTTTTCAAAGAGCGTCCGCGCCCGCTCGGCGGACCACGGATCGGTGTAGAGAATCGCCACCGAAGGGTCACGAACCGGACGGGCCTGCAGGATTGGGCCGCGCTCCTGGAGCATGGAGAGCACGGCGTCCAGTTGGTCGCACGAAACGGCGAACGGCGCGCTTTTCACGGTGGCGACGCGCTCTCCGCGGCGGACAAATCCAAAGTTTGGAGCCGTGGCGATGACCACGCTGGCGGTGCAGTTGAACTGACGCAGAAGTTCATCGTCAATGAGCACGCAGCAATCTTCGGTGGCCACGAGGTTGGCCCGCCCGCCGGCCGCCGCGCGGATCTCCACCGCGCCACAGGCGACGGCGGAAGCCACCTGGGCCACGGCGTCATCCTCGGAGACTTCGCCCTCTTCCAGTTCGCTGACCCAGACCTTTTGCATGCCTTCCGTTTCGAGAAGGCTGACGTCCTCGGCGCTGATCATGTGGCCTTTGGCCAGCAGTTTCTTGCCGCCCGGTCTGAAGATGGTGCAGCAGAGGATCCTGCCGTGGGCCTCGCTCACATCGATGGTCAGGGCTCGCATCGGACCTCCTCAGGCGCCGGCCGGCGCGGCTTCCACGCAGACCTATGTCGATTAGTGCGGCACCGGCGGAGAATTTCTCAAAATAGTGAGGAACTCAGACGGGGCGGAAGGTGGGGATCTGGATCAGCGGGTCTTCGGCGGCTCGCGAGCCCAGGATCTGGGCGCCGGATTTCAGCAGTTTGAGAACGGCGATCTCGTCGCAGGCCTGAAACTTGGGGCAGCGCAGGCAGTCCTTCCAGGCCTTGAGGGGCAGTTCGCCGCGCTCGACCTCGCGGTAGCCCATCTTGGAGAAGAACAGCGGGACGTATGTAAACGCAAACAAGGCGTCCAGTTCGAACTCGCGGGCCTCGCTCTCGAGGGCGTTCATGAGCGTCCGGCCGGCGCCGGCGCCATGGGCCTCGGGGGTGACGGCGAGCGACCGCACTTCGGCCAGGGCGGGTCCATAGAAGTGCAACGCGGCGCAGCCCAGGAGCCGCTCCTGCGCCAGCACGACGGTGAAGTCCCGGATCCCCTCGGAGAGCTCGAATTCGTTGCGGGGGAGCATGAGCCCGGCGCGGGCGTATCCATTGATCAGGTCGAGGATCGGCGGGATGTCGGTCATGCGGGCCTTGCGGGTGGTCACAGGCCGTCCCTTACAATGCGCGTGCCCACGGCCTCGCCGGAGAGCAGGCGGGCCACGATAGCCGGCGCGGCGCCGGGGGCGATCACGACTTCGCCGACGCCCCGCTCCAGGGCGGCGCAGGCGGAGTCGAGCTTGGCCTGCATGCCGCCGGTGGCGATGCGGCGGGCGATCAGGTCGCGCGCCGCCGAGGAGGTAAGCACGGGCAGCGCCTCGCCGCCCTCGCCACGGACGCCGTCGACGTCGGTAAGAAAAAGCAGCCGGTCCGCGCGGTAGCCGGCGGCGCAGGCCACGGCCATCTGGTCTGCGTTGACGTTGAAGACGTTGCCCAGCCGGTCTCCGGCGACGCAGGCGACCACCGGCAGAAAGCCGTGATCGACGAGGGCGTTGAGGACCGCCGGATTGGTGTTGACGATGCGCCCCACCGCGCCCAGGCGCGGGTCCATCTGGACCGCCTCGGCCAGGGCGGCGTCGATGCCGCTGAGGCCCACGGCTGGAGCCCCGGCGGCCACCAGCGCGGAAACAAGCTGCTTGTTGACGCTGCCGGCGAACACCTTCAGCACGGCGTCGATCACTTCGGGCGAGGTCACGCGCAGGCCGTCGACGAACTCGCTCTCGACGCCGCGTTCGGCCAGAAAGCGGGTCATCTGCTTGCCGCCGCCGTGGACCACGACGGCCTGAACGCCCTGCGCCGGCAGGGCTGCGAGCTGGGCGGCCAGCGCGGCTCGCGACTCCGGGTTGTCCAGCAGAGTTCCGCCGAGCTTGATCAGGAGCCTCACAGCAGCCCCTCCGTCTCATCGAAGCCGAGCATGAGGTTCATGTTCTGGACGGCCTGGCCGGCGGCGCCCTTGACGAGGTTGTCGATACAGGCCACCACCACGGCGCGGCCGCTCTTCGGGTCGAGTCTGACGCCGATGTCGCAGAAGTTGGTGCGCGCCACGGCGTGCAGGCCGGGGACGGCGCCGGCCGGATAGAGGCGCACGAAGGGCTCTGCGGCGTAAGCCTTGAGGTAGACGTCCAGGAGATCGGCGGCGCCGGCGAGGCCCTCGGCGCGGAAGTAGATGGTCTCCAGGATGCCGCGGTCGATGGGGAGCAAATGGGCGGTGAAAGTGAACTCGCTCTCGTCCAGGCCGGTGTTGAGGAGCACCTCGGGAACGTGACGGTGATCGAGGATGGAGTAGGCCGAGAAGTTCTCCGCCACCTCGCAGAAGCTGGTCTTCAGGCTGGGCTTGCGCCCTGCGCCGCTGACGCCGCTCTTGGCATCGCAGACGACGCCGGCGGAACGCCGGATGACGCCGGCCTGGACCAGAGGACGAATGACCAGGCTGGCCGCGGTCGGGTAGCAGCCGGGGTTGGAGAGCAGGCGGGCGGCGCGGATGGCCTCGCGATTGATCTCCGGCAGGCCGTAGACGGCCCGGGCGAGCAACTCCGGCTGGGTGTGCTCTTCCTTGTACCAGCGCCTGTAGGTCTCGGCGGTGCGGAGGCGGAACGCGCCGCTGAGGTCCACCACCCGGACGCCGCCCTCCAGAAGAGGGGGTGCAAGTTCCATGGAGACTTCCGGCGGAGTGGCCAGGAACACAACCGTGATGCCAGCTTCGGCGACCGCCTGCGGGGTGCAGGGGATGCGTGGGGGGCCGGCGTGCCCAATGGGTTGCGGCACGGCGGAACTGTCGGCGCGGTGTTCCAGCAGCCAGGGGGAGGTGCGGGGGTGGGCGGAGAGGATCCGCTGCAACTCTATCCCGCTATAGCCGCGGAATCCGACGATGCCGGCGTGGGTGGTCATGGCTCCGGGTGCGTCTCCTTGGGCGGTTATTTATTCAGTACTATGAATAAATATAACACAAGATTGGGCGCAGTGGCTCCGGCTACTTCTGCTCGGAGACGGAGCGGTCGGCGAGTTCGCCGATGATGGGCAAGCGAAACATGGCGCCCTGGCTGGTCTTGACGAGCATGAAGATCCAGGCGCACAAGACCATCGCTTTCAGCGCTTTGCCGATGAAACGGGTGGCCTCGGCGTAAGCGGTGATGGGGCCGAAAACCCAGTCGGCGAAGAGCCAGATGACGAAGATGTAGAGGCCCTGGAAGGCGTGGAAGCGAACATCGCGATCATTGCGGAAGCGGTTGGCGGCAAGGACGACGATGCAGGCGATCCAACCCACGACGGGGACATAGCAGAGCACGGACGCGTTGTGTGGAGTGACGGTGTTGAGGAAGTCACTGGCGGACTTCTGCGGGCCTGACGGCTTGGGGGAGCCGCCCGCCTGGCGGGCGCCACAGCCGCCGCAAAAGGCGGTGTCGGCGCCAACCTGGCTGCCGCATTGTGTGCAGAAGGGCATTCCGGTTTCCGTAGTTTACTACGCTGACGGGAGGGGGTGTGTTCCCTTGCGGCTCCTGCGACGAATCTGAAGAAGTGTCGAAAAGTGTCGAATGCGGCTCGGTGTGGTAGGATGCCGCCATGCGCAAGCTGTTTGTTTATCTGATGATGGCGGCAGGCCTGGCATTGCCGGCGGGGGCGGCGAAGAAGTCCCTGCACCTGTCTTTTATCGACACCGAGGGGGGGCAGGCGACGCTGCTGGTGACGCCGTCGGGCGAATCGCTGCTGGTTGACGCTGGCTTTCCAGGCAACAACGGGCGCGACTCGGACCGCATTGTGGCGGCGGCAAAGAAGGCGGGGCTGCAGCGCATCGACTACCTGCTGGTGACCCATTACCACCTGGACCATGTGGGCGGAGTGCCGGAGTTCGCGGCCAAGTTCCCGGTGGGGACGGTGATCGACCACGGGGCCAACACGGAGACCGGCGGCAGCGCGCGAAAGATTGAGGCCGGCTACCTGGAGCTGGTGGCCAAGGGCGTGAAGCGGTTGACGGTGAAGCCGGGCGACGTGCTGCCGCTGAAGGAGATCCGGGTAGAGGTGGTGACGGCGCGCGGGGAGCGCATGGCGAAGGCGGTGAAGGGCGGCGGGAAGTACAACCCGTTGTGCGCACAGGCGACGCGGCGGGCCGACGACGCGACGGAGAACGCGCGGTCGATCGGGGTGGTGGTGACGTTCGGGAAGTTCCGCTTCGTGGACCTGGGCGACCTGACGTGGAACAAGGAGCTGGACATCGCCTGCCCGGAGCACATGATCGGGCCGGTGGACCTGTACCTGACGACGCACCACGGGACCGATTCGTCGGGACCGGCGGCGATCGTGCACGGCTTGCAGCCGCGGGTGGCGATCATGAACAACGGGGCGAAGAAGGGCGGGTCGGCGGCGGCGTGGAAGGTGGTATCGGCGTCGCCGGGGCTGGAGGACATGTGGCAGGTCCACTATGCCCTGGCGGGGGGCAAGGAGGCGAATGTGCAGGAGGAGCGGATCGCCAACGTGGAGGAGAAGTGCCAGGGCTTCGGGATTGAAGTGGAGGCGGAGAAGGACCGGAAGTTCACGGTGACGAACCTGCGGAGCGGGCAGAAGAAATCGTACAAGCCGTAAGGGCGCAAGGCGGCGCGCCGGTATAATGGAGGCTTCGCGCCCGCGGGCGCGCGCATGCTGCTTTCGAGTTCCGTCTATTTCGTATTCCTCACCGGCATCTTCCTGCTGTACTGGCCGCTCCAGCGGTGGCGGGCGGCGTCGCTGGCGGTGTTGCTATTCGCCAACTACTACTTCTACGCCAAGTGGGATCTGTTCTACCTGGCGCTGATCCCGGCGGCATCCTTCGTTGATTACCTGATCGGGCGCGGGTTGGGCTCGTGGCAGGGCAGGGGCGCGCGGCGGCTGCTGGTGAGCCTGAGCGTGTTGATGAACCTGGGGATTCTGGCCACGTTCAAGTACATGCCGTTCATGCTGGCCAGTTGGGCGGGAGTGGCGAGGACGGCGACGCCGCAGTGGCACTGGACGTTTCCGCTGGGGATCTCCTTCTACTGTTTCCAATCGCTGACCTACACGCTGGACCTGTACCGCAGGGACGGCAAGCCGGTGCGCAGCCTGCTGGCGCACATGACGGCGGTGAGCTTCTTCCCCACGACGCTGAGCGGGCCGATCACGCGGGTGCTGGCGCTGGCGCCGCAACTGGAGAAGACGGGCCGGACGCTGTCGAACGAGGACGGGGGCAAGGCGCTGTTCCGCATCGGGCTGGGGCTGTTGAAGAAGTTCATGATCGCCGACTACCTGGCGGAGAACCTGGTGAACCGGGTGTTCGACGCGCCGAACCTGTACACGGGCGCGGAGGTGCTGATCGGCGTGTACGCCTACGCGGTGCAACTGTACTACGACTTTTCGGGCTACACGGACATGGCCATCGGGAGCGCGCTGCTGTTGGGGCTGAAGCTGCCGGAGAACTTCAACCGGCCGTACCTGGCGCTGAACATCAGCGAGTTCTGGCGGCGGTGGCACATCACGCTTTCGAACTGGCTGCGGGACTACCTGTACTTCTCGCTGCCGGGGCTGCGGTCCAAGTGGAAGGTCTTCACCTACTGGAACCTGCTGCTGACGATGGTATTGGGGGGGCTGTGGCACGGGGCGAGCTGGAACTTCGTGATCTGGGGCGGGCTGCACGGCGCGGCGCTGGCAGTACACCACGGGTGGCGGGCGGCGCGAGGGAATCCGGCGCCTTCAACGAGCGCCGGCGTACGCTTGGCCGCGCGGGTGCTGACGGCGCACTACGTGATCTTCGCTTGGGTCTTCTTCCGGGCCTCGACGCTGGAGAATGGCGGGCAGGTGCTGGCGCGGATCGGGTCGCTGACGGCCAGCCTGGCGAACATATCGCTGCCGGTGGCGGTGGTGCTGCTGATCGCGGGGGTGGCGCACTACCTGCCGAGGCGTGTCTACGACTTCTCCTCCGGCCTGTTTGTGCGGGCGCCGTTCTACGCGCAGGCGGCGGCGCTGGCGCTGCTGGTGCTGGCGATTGAGTACGTGGCGGTGACGGGCGCGGCGCCGTTTCTGTACACCAAGTTCTGACGGGAATGCGATGAGATTGCCCTGGCCCAAGAAACCGCTGCTCGCCATAGCGACCTTCTGCGTGGGAATCGCGCTGCCGCAGTTGATTCCGCAGTGGTACAACTGGCGGGTCTTTGAGTGGGGGACGGTGCCGATGGTGCTGGACTTCCAGCCGCGGAAGATGTCGGTGTCGCCGGTGGCGGAGGAGCTGGAGCGGCTGCGGCCGGACATGGCGCCGGTGCGCTCGCCGGAGTCGCGGATTGTGGACTCCACGGGCGCGATGGAGAGCTTCTACGCCTCGCTGTTGAGAGTTGAGCGGCAGCAGGCGGGGGCGGTGGCGCGCATCCTGCACTATGGAGACTCGCC
>JACRBC010000084.1 GCA_016213245.1 Candidatus Solibacter usitatus
CTCCCAGCCCGCCACTTCCTGCTGGTCCACCCCGCAATCCATCCCCATCCTGCTCCGCACTCATCCACAACCCGGCATCCTCCCAATCCAGCTCCAATGAATCCACATACCCCGGCGCTTCCTGCGGTTTAGTTCACCGCGCGGTCGCATGCATTTTTCGGCCCCCAGCCCCCACCCCCTCCCCGGCAAAAACCCGCCGAAAATCGCATGCGACCTTTTGCAATCACCGCCAACGCAAATAAAGTTGCTCGAACTTCCCCCCTCTTTTCAACCACTTGCCAGCCCGCCCCAAAATCGACCGTCAGGTTCTCCCCGCACTCGCGGTAAAACACCTCCGGAATGAGCGCCACACGCCAACTCGCTGCCCTGAACTCCCGCACCCCCTCTCTGCCCGCACCCTGCCCCTCGCCCGCATCCCCGGCGCCCAAAAAACCTGGGATGACGGAACGACCCTACGGGGCTTCTGGATTCAACAACCTAAACCTCTTGGAACGAACCTGGCCTCCCTCCCCGGCCTCCTCGCCGCAATCCCCGGCGCCCGAAAAACCTAGGATGACGGAACGACCCTACGGGGCCTCTGGAATCATCAACTTAACCCCTTCAAAACGAACCTGCGAGAATCCGGAGCGACCCCGCCTCGCCTGCGCCCTGGACCAGCTTACCCCTCTCTCGCCTCGGCCAAAGACCGGCTCTTATCAAAGCAGAATCGAACCACCCGTGAATGCAGCCCTCGCCCCAGGAAGAAGCCCAACAGTGAAAAAACAAAACGACCCTAATCCCATTTTCGGACACTCGCCTTCCGCCCCCGTTTCAGCTACACTCGCACCCATGGCCATACGCAGCGCCGCCGTCCTCGGCGCCGGCACCATGGGCGCCGCCATCGCCGCCCACTTCACCAACGCCGGCATTCCCGCCACCCTCCTCGACCTCGTCCCCCCGGACCTCAAACGCATCCATCCCTCGGCCTTCTTCACCTCCGCCGGACCCTCCCTCATCACCACCGGCTCCTTCGACGAAAACCTCCCCGCCATCGCCTCCGCCGGCATCGTCGTCGAGGCCGTCACCGAGAACCTCGACATCAAGCGCGCCCTCTGGGCCCGCGCCCTGCCGCATGTGAAACCCACCGCCATCCTCGCCACCAATACCTCCGGCATCCCCCTCCGCTCCATCTGCGAAGGCTGGCCGGAGGACGCCCGCCGCCGCTTCGTCGGCATGCACTTCTTCAATCCCCCCCGCTACCTCTACCTCCTCGAACTCATCCCCGGTCCCGCCACCGACCCCGCCCTGCTCGCCTCCCTCCAGCGCTTCGGCGAGCAGGCCCTCGGCAAAGGCGTCGTCATCTGTAAGGACACCCCCAACTTCATCGGCAATCGCATCGGAGCCTTCTTCGGCGCCACCGTCTACAAGCTCATGCGCGAGCTCGACCTCACCATCGAAGAGGTCGACGCCCTCACCGGCCCCGTCATTGGACTCCCCAAGTCCGCCTCCTTCCGCCTCCTCGACCTCGTCGGCCTCGACGTCTGGAAGCACGTCTCCCAAAACCTCCACGACCTCGCCCCCACCGACCCCTGGCGCGAGCGCTTCCTCCCCCCCGATTTCCTCTCCGGAATCATCGCCCGCGGCTGGCTCGGCGACAAGACCGGCCAGGGCTTCTACCGCCGCAATAAGGACAAGTCCATCGACTGCATCGACTGGAAGACCCTCGAGTACCACCCCGCCGCCAAGCCCAAGCTCCCCGCTGTCGAAAACGCCCAACTCATCGAGGACCTCCCCACCCGCCTCCGCGCCCTCTGCGCCGATACCGGCAAGACCGGCCAGTTCCTCCGCACCCTCTTCACCGAGACCTGGCAGTACGCCGCCGAGCGCCTCCCCGAAATCGCCCACTCCGAGGCCGACATCGACCATGCCATGCAATGGGGCTACGCCCACGCCTTCGGCCCCTTTGAGATCGCCGAAATCCTCGGTCTCCGCCCCGCCGCCCCCGCCGTCTCCTCTCCAACCCCCACGGTCCACACCAACGCGGGTGCGTCTCTGAAGGACCTCGGCGACGGCTGCCTCCTCCTCGAGTTTCACTCCAAGATGAACTCCCTTGGGCCAGACGGCCTCACCATGGTGCGCAAGGGGATCGCCGAGCTCGACTCCAACTTCGACGCCATGGTCATCGGCAACCACGGCGAAAACTTCTCCGTCGGCGCCAACCTCATGCTCGTCCTCCTCGCCGCCCAGGAGCAGGAGTGGGACGAGCTCGACCGCTCCATCAACTACTTCCAGCAGACCTTCCTCGCCCTCAAGTACGCCTCCAAACCCGTCGTCGCCGCCCCCCACCAGCGCGCCCTCGGCGGCGGCTGCGAGATCGTCCTCCACTCCTACCGCGTCCAGGCCCACGCCGAGCTCTACATGGGCCAGGTCGAGGTCGGCGTCGGCGTCATCCCCGCCGCCGGCGGCTGCAAGGAGCTGATCGCCCGCCTCAAGGATCCGCGCAAGGTCTTCGAGCTCACCGCCATGGCCAAGGTCTCCACCTCCGCCGATAACGCCAGGGAGCTCGGCCTCCTCGACAAATCCGCCGGCGTCACCATGAACAAGCGTCGCCTCATCGGCGACGCCAAACAGGCCGCCCTCTCCCTCGTCCCCTCCTACCGCCCCGGCGCCCCCCGCTCCGATATCAAGGTCGGCGGCGACCCCGCCTTCGCCGCCCTCCACATGGGCGCCTGGCTCATGCGCCAGGCCGAATACATCAGCGATCACGACCTCCTGATCGCCGACAAGCTCGCCCGCGTCATCACCGGCGGCCCCTCCCCCGGCGAACGTCTGGTCTCCGAACAACACCTCCTCGACCTCGAGCGCGAGGCCTTCCTCAGCCTCTGCGGAACCCAGAAAACCCAGGAACGCATCGCCCATATGCTCAAGACCGGCAAGCCCCTCAGGAACTAACCATGCCCACCGAACCCTCCACCCCCGCCACCACCAGCACCAGCAGTAGAGCCGCGAGCGGTAGCGAGCGGGTTCCCGTTGCCGCCGCGACCGTTAGAGCCGCGAGCGTTAGCGAGCGGGTCCCCCCTGCAGCCGCGAGCGTCAGCGAGCGGGTTCCCGTCATCATCGACTGCCTCCGTACCCCCGTCGGCCGCTCCGGCAAGGGCGCCCTCCGCCTCACCCGCCCCGACGACCTCGCCGCCGCCGTCATCCGCGCCCTCTCTCAGAAGTACCCCGTCCCCGAGGTCGACGACGTCATCCTCGGCTGCGCCATGCCCGAGGGCGAGCAGGGCATGAACGTCGCCCGCATCGCCGCCCTCGCCGCCGGCCTCCCCGTCACCACCCCCGCCGTCACCATCAACCGCTTCTGCTCCTCCGGCCTCCAGGCCATCGCCATGGCCGCCGACAGGATCGCCGCCGGCAGCGCTGAAATCGTCATCGCCGGCGGCGCCGAGTCCATGTCGCTGGTCCCCATGGGCGGCAACAAGTTCGCCCCCAACCCGCGGCTGGCCCAGGAGTGGCCCGAAGTCTACATCTCCATGGGCCTCACCGCCGAAAACCTCCAGCGCCAGTACAACATCTCCCGTGAGGACCAGGACGCCTTCGCCTACCGCTCCCACATGAACGCCCTGGCGGCCCAGGCCGCCGGCAAGTTCGACGAGGAGATCGTCCCCGTCAACGGCCTCGCCCGCGACGAAGGCCCCCGCGCCGATACCACCTTGGAAGCCCTCGCCAAGCTCAAGCCCGCCTTCCACGCCCGAGGCACCGTCACCGCCGGCAACGCCTCCCAGACCTCCGACGGCGCCGCCGCCGCCCTCGTCATGTCCGAGTCGAAGGCGCAAGCGCTCGGCCTCAAGCCCATGGCCCGCTTCCTCTCCTTCGCCGTCGCCGGCTGCGCCCCCGAAGTGATGGGCATCGGCCCCGTCTTCGCCATCCCCAAGGCCCTCAATCTCGCCGGCCTCACCCTCGGCGACATCGGCGTCATCGAGCTCAACGAGGCCTTCGCCGTCCAGGCTCTCGCCGTCATCCGCGAAGCCGGACTCAACCTCGACATCGTCAACGTCAACGGCGGCGCCTGCGCCCTGGGCCACCCCCTCGGCTGTACCGGCGCCAAGCTCACCGCCACCATCCTGCGCGAGATGAAACGCCGCAAGGCCCGCTACGGGATGGTCACCATGTGTATCGGAGGCGGCCAGGGCGCCGCCGGAATTCTGGAGAACCTGCAATGAAGGGCGCTCACTTCCTCATCGAATCCGTCCCCGCTTCCGAGGTCTTCACCCCCGAGGACTTCACCGCCGAACACCGCGCCATCGCCCGCTCCACCGAGGAGTTCTGGGATAACGAGGTCGCGCCCCACCTCGATGCCATCCAGCTCCAGGACTACGATGCCGCCGTGCGCGTGCTGCGCAAGTCCGCCGAGCTCGGCCTCACCGCCGTCATCGTCCCGGAGCAGTACGGCGGCATGGAGATGGACATGGTCTCCGCCATG
Organism: Candidatus Solibacter usitatus; assembly: GCA_016213245.1. GTDB lineage: Bacteria > Acidobacteriota > Terriglobia > Bryobacterales > Bryobacteraceae > Paludibaculum > Paludibaculum usitatum_A. The sequence goes on from JACRBC010000084.1 coordinate 4,460, forward strand.
ATCGTCGCCGAAGGCCTCTCCCGCGACGGCTCCTACTCCGGCTGGCACGGCGCCCACGCCGGCATCGGCACCCTGCCCATCCTCCTGTTCGGCACCGAGGAGCAGAAACAGCGCTACCTCCCCCGCCTCTGCTCGGCCGAGCTCATCGGCGCCTACGCCCTCACCGAGCCCCACGCCGGCTCCGACGCCCTCGCCGCCAAGACCCGCGCCGACCTCTCCGCCGACGGCTCGCACTACGTCATGAACGGCTCCAAGATGTGGATCACCAACGCCGGACGCGCCGACCTCTTCACCGTCTTCGCCAAGATCAACGGCGATCAGTTCACTGCCTTTCTCGTCGAGCGCGATACCCCCGGCGTCTCCATCGGCCACGAGGAAAAGAAGATGGGCATCAAGGGCTCCTCCACCTGCGCCGTCTACTTCGACAACGTCAAGGTGCCCGCCGCGAACGTCCTGGGCGAAATCGGCCGCGGCCACATCATCGCCTTCAACATCCTCAACATCGGCCGCCTCAAGCTCGGCCCCTTCGCCGTCGGCGGCTCCAAGAACGTCCTCCACGCCTGCATCAAGTACGCCAGGGAGCGCAGCGCCTTCGGCGGCCCCATCGCCCGCTTCGGCGTCATCCAGCACAAGCTCGCCGAGATGCTCATCCGCATCTTCGCCGCCGAAAGCGTGAGCTACCGCGTCGCCGGCGACGTCGAGAAGTTCGGTGACCACCTCAAGGGCGCCGAGGAGTTCGCCGTCGAGTGCTCTTTCGTCAAGGTCTTCGCCTCCGAGGTCCTCGACTACGTCGTCGACGAGGGCGTCCAGCTCCACGGCGGCTACGGCTACCATCAGGACTACCTCGTCGAGCGCGCCTACCGCGACTCGCGCATCAACCGCATCTTCGAGGGCACCAACGAGATCAACCGCCTGCTCGCCACCGGCATGATCCTCAAGCGCGCCATGCGCGGCCAGATCCCGCTCGTCGCCGCCGTCAAGAAGCTGCAGGACGAGCTCCTCACCCCAGCCCCCCTCGGCGACGACCTCGTCGCCAACGCCAAGAAGATCACGCTGTTCGCCCTCGGCGTCGCCTACCAGCGCTACATGGCCGAGCTCGACCAGCAGCAGGAGCTGCTCTCCTCCCTCGCCGACTGCCTCATGAACGCCTACGCCATGGAGAGCGTCGCCCTGCGCTGCCAGCGCCTCAACAAGGACTTGGCCAACGACGTCTGCGGCGTCTTCCTCCGCGAGTCCCTCGACATCGTCGAGGACAACGCCCGCACCGTGCTCGCCGCCTGCGCCCAGGGCGACGAACTCCGCGCCCGCATGGCCATCCTCCGCCGCCTCGCCAGGTACGAGCCCGTCGATACCGTCGCCGCCCGCCGCCGCATCGCCGCCCGGCTGCTCGAAACCGGCCGCTACCTGTTCTGAGCCCCCCGCCAGAACCGCTGCGACCACCACCAGGTCAGCGCCGGCGCCAGCCCCAGGCCGCCGGTGATCAGCGCCACCGTGCGTACTGATATGCCAGTGTCCACCGCCAGCGACGCCGTAAAGCTCAGCGCGCTCATCACCAGGAACAGCCCGCTGAAGTCGGCGCTGAACACCCGGCCCCGGTAGCCGTCCTCGGTCATCGATTGCAGCATCGTGGTCGAAAACACCCAGGCCATCGACGTGCCCGCATGGCCCAGCGCCACTGCCGCGCAGGCCAGCGCCAGCGTCGGTGCGCCGCTCAACAGCCCGTAGGAGACGGCCGCCACCACGAAGGCCCAGAAGATGCCCGCCCGCATCTTGCGCTCGTCCCCCTTGGCCCAGTAGCCCGAGGAGAACGAGCCGATCAGCGCCCCGATGCCGCGCGAGCCCAGCAGCAGGCTCATGCTCAACGCCCCGCCCCCGGCGCCCGGCAGCGCGAAGATGCGCTCGCCATAGAGCGGCAGGATCACCCAGTGCGCGCCCAGCAGCCCCATGCCCGCCTTCACCATCAGCGTGGCCACCAGCCGCTTGTCCCGCCGGATGTAACGCAGCCCTTCGAGCGCCGGCGTGAAGTCCACCAGGTCCTTGGCCCGGAACCTCGGATGCTCCGCGGTGTGCGTCTCCTTCAGCTTCATCGCCGCCAGCAGCGCCGCCGAGACCACGAAGCTCAGCGCGTTCAGCACGAACAGCACCGGCCGCCCGAAGTGGTAGGCCACCAGCCCGCCGATGCCGCTGCCGATGGCGAAGTTGATGGCCCAGGTGGTCGATGACAGAGCGTTGGCCACCAGCGTCTCGGCCTCGTCCCGCGCGATGTTGGGCACAATGGCGCTCCGCCCCGGCTCGAACAGCGCCCACATGACGGTCTCGAAGAACAGCAGCACCCACACCAGCCACACCATGCTGGCGCCGGTCACCAGCAGCATCGCCAGCACGATGAAGACCCTCGCGCAATCGGCGAAGATCATGATCGCCCGCCGGCTCAGCCGGTCGTTCAGCACGCCCGCCATCGGCGCTACGAAGACCTGCGGCAGAAGCTGCAGGACCACCGCGAAGCCGACGGATTTCGCCTCGCCGGTCAGCTCCAGCAGCAGGCTGTAGATGGCTACGGCGTAGAGCCAGTCGCCGAGCTCGCTGACCACCTGCGAGAGCCACAGCAGGCGGAAGTCGCGGTTGGTCCTGAGCAGACGGCCGTAGGCCGCCAGCGAGTACGACCTGCTTCCCGCCTGCTCCATGGCCCAGGTCAATCCGTGTAGATGCCCATGCGCTGCTTCACCAGCCGCACGGTGGCATCGGCGAAGGGCCGCACGCGGTCCGCGCTCTCCCGCAGCACGCCGTGCAGGTAGCCGGGGTCGGCCATGATGCGCCGGTAACGCTCCTGCAGCGGCTCCAGGCCGGCCACCACCGCTTCGGCCACCGTCTTCTTCAGGTCGCCGTAGCGCATGCCGGCGAAGTGCCGCTTCACCTGGTCGTCGCTCCAGCCGGTGAAGGCCTGGTGGATGGTGAGCAGGTTGAGCACGCCCGCGCCGCCCGAGTCGAAGTCGACCGCGGGACGCGAGTCCGTGGTGGCGCGCATGATCTTCTTGCGGATCACGCCGGGCTCGTCGAGCATCGAGATGGCGTGGCCCGAGCCGGCCTCGGATTTGCTCATCTTCTTCGACGGGTCGTCCAGCCCCATGATGCGCGCGCCCACCGTGGGCAGCCTGGTCTCCGGCATGACAAAGGTCTCGCCGTAGAGCGCGTTGAAGCGCTGGGCGATGTCGCGCGTCAGCTCCAGGTGCTGGATCTGGTCGTCGCCGACCGGCACGGCGTTGGCCTTGTAGAGCAGGATGTCGGCCGCCATCAGCACGGGGTACTGGAGGAGCCCGTCGGAGACCGAATCCTGCTTGGACGACTTGTCCTTGAACTGCGTCATGCGCTCCAGCCAGCCCAGCGGCGTCGAGCAGGTGAGCAGCCAGCAGAGCTCGGCGTGCTCCTTGACGGTGCTCTGCACGACGACGCTCGACACCTGCGGGTCGATGCCGGCGGCGAGGAACAGCGCGGCCGTCTGCTCGATCTTCTGAAGCAGCTCCTTCGGGTCCTGGTAGAGGGTGATGGCGTGCAGGTCCACGATGCAGAAGACGCACTCGTAGTCGTACTGCATCTTCACCCAGTTGGTCAGGGCGCCGAGGTAGTTGCCGATGTGGAGGGAGCCGGTGGGCTGGATCCCGGACAGAACTCTTGGTTTCATGCTGAACTGAGAGAGAAGGGTAAGAACCATCGTAACCAAATGAGCGCTCCTCAAGTGAAGATCGAAAAGTGGGTGTACGGCGGAGCGGGGCTGGGCCGCGTCGACGGCCAGGTCACGCTGATTCCGTTTGTGCTGCCCGGCGAAGAGGTGAGCTTCGAGCCGGTGCGCAAGAGATCGGGGCTGGTGGAGGCTCGCGCAACCGAGTGGACGGCGCGCCACGAGCAGCGCGTGGAGCCGCAGTGCCGCCACTTCATGAAGTGCGGCGGCTGCCACTACCAGATGGCGCCGTACGAGTTGCAGGTCGCGCAAAAGGTGGAGATCCTGCGCGAAGTGCTGCAGCGCGTGGGCAAGCTGGAGGCGCCGGCGGAGATCGGCGCGTTGAGCGGCGAGCCGTGGGGCTACCGCAATCGCAGCCAGTTCCACTTCGGCGACCACGTGCTGGGCTTCAAGGCGGCCGGGAGCGACCGAGTGGTGGATGTGGACCAGTGCCCGATCTCGTCGCCGGCCATCAACGAGACGCTGAAGAAGCTGCGCGGCATGCGGCGCGACCGCAACTTCCCCCGGTTCCTCAAAGAAGTGGAGCTGTTCACCAACGGGGAGCGGACCATGGTGAACGTGCTCCAGACCGAGCAGGACCGGCGCGTGGCCAAGGGCTTCTTCGAGTGGCTGGGGCAGGGGATCATTGGCGCGGCCGACGGCATGCTGGAATACAAGGCGGCCGGCGAGACGTTCCGCGTGAGCCACAAGTCGTTCTTCCAGGTGAACCGCTTCCTGATGGACGCCATGGTGGAATGCGCCCTGGAGGGCGCCGAAGGCGCGACGGCGCTGGACCTGTATGCCGGCGTCGGGCTGTTCACTGTTCCGCTGGCGAGGAAGGTGGGCAAGGTGACGGGCGTGGAGAGCGACGGCAGCGCGGCGCGCGACCTGGAGTTCAACGCGCAACGCGCCGGCGTGGCGCTGGAGGCGCTGCGGCTGCAATCGGAACAGTACCTGGAAGGGATAGAAAAAACGCCGGACTTCATCCTGGCCGACCCGCCGCGCAGCGGCTTGGGCAAGCAGGTGGTGAAACACCTGGAGCGGCTGAAAGCGCCGCGGCTGACGCTGGTGTCGTGCGATCCGGCGACGCTGGCGCGCGACCTGGCGCCGCTCGTCGCCTCCGGCTACCGGCTGGAGAAGCTGACCTTGGTGGACCTGTTCCCGCAGACCTACCACATCGAGACCATAGCCGCCCTTTGCCTGTGACCATGCGCGAACCGCCGCTCAGAGCCGCCGCTGCCGTGCTGGCAGCGGCGCTGTGCTGCTATTTGGCCCTGATCTCGGACGGGCTGAGGACAGGCTACTTTCCCGACGAGATGATGAATCTCTACGGCTACCTGGGGGGAGGCTGGAAGGCAGCATGGACGGGGCTGCTGCTGCCGTGGCGAGCGTCGTACCGGCCGATGGGGGCGCTCTTTTACCTGCCGCTGTACGAGGCATTCGGATTGAATCCGCTGCCGGGGCGGATCGTCTGTTTCGTCCTGCTGGCCGCCGGCATGGGCCTGCTGTTTCTGCTGGCGCTGCGCATCAGCGGATCGAGAATGGCGGCGGTATTCAGCGTGATGCTGGGCGGCTACCACGCGTGGTTCTCCGACCTCTACTACAGCTCGTCGACCGTGTACGATCTGCTTGCCTACGTCTTCTGCCTTGGCGCACTGGCCGCGTACGCGGCGGGCCGGCGGCTGGCGTACGGGGCGCTGTTCCTGGCCGCGCTGGAGAGCAAGGAGACGGCCGTGTTGCTTCCCGTGGCCACGCTGGGGGTGGAGATCGCGCTGCTCGGCGCGCGGCGGGCAAGGGTGGCGGGTCTGGCGGCATTGGCGGCCGCCGGGGGCTTGCTGTACCTGCTGCCGCGGCTGGCGGGCGGAGCGTTCACCGCGAACGCCGCCTACGCCATCCATCTGGAGGCCGGCTGGATTTGGGAGCGGGCGCGCAGCTACCTCGGGCTGGCGTTGTTCCAGGGTATGCCGTTGAGCCACGCAGGGGCTACGGCGGCGATTCTGGGCGTGCTGGCGGCGGCGATCGTCTGCCGGAGCCGCGCGCTGTGGGCGGCGCTGGGCATGGGAGTTCTGTTCGCCATTCCGCCGCTGCTCATCGAGCCGCGGAGCATGTACGCGATGTTCCTGGCCTCGGCGGGATTCGCCATCGCAGGCGGCATCGCGCTGGCGGCGTTGCTGGACCGCGTCAGGCTGCGCGGCGGGGTTGGCTTGGCCGCGGGGGCGACGCTGCTGGCAGCAGTTCTGCTGCCTGCAAACCTGGTCACTCGGCCCCAGGCCAACAAGTGGCTGGATGCCGATGCGGGTGTGGTGGCGCGGATCATGGAAGGCTTCAGCGCGCAGGCGCCGCGCCTGAGGCCGGCCGCGCGGATCCTGATCGTCGACGACCCTCTGCCGTGGGACGACTACCTGCTGACCTTCACTCTGCAGTTGCTCTACCGCGACCGGACGCTGACGGTGGACCGTGTGAAGCAGGGCGCGAGCACGGCGGCGGACGGCTACGACGTGGTAGCGGACCTGCGCGGGTGGAGGGTACGGCTCGCGCGGCACCCCAGATAGGGGTGGTGCGGAACCGGTCAGCCGGCGCGCCGGAGCTCAGCCGTCGAGTTCGGCGCAAACAGCGGCGTCAGGTCATGCTGAATGGTCTGCCAGAGGATGGTCTCGTCCACGGATTCATATTCGTGACGATAGATGTTGCCAGAGGCGGCGACGGCGACCCAATCGATTGCAGGGTGGCGCTCCTTCAGGTCGTCCGGCAGGCGGCGGGATGCCTCTGAGATGATCTCCAGAGCGCGCGTGACTGTATACACTGTTCTGCGATCCGAGCAGAATTGCGGGAAGTCCATCCTCGCAGTGAAAGACAGGACCGCGTCGATGTTGTCGCGGATATCACGCAGGCGCTGGGCTGGGTTCTTAGAAGACATCGACTGCATCCCGGAGGATATTGTCGCGGAGGAGCGGCTTGAGCGTCTTGCGGTTGACGACATCGCCGGGACTGTCCAGCAGTTCGCCGATGTAGATCTTCAGCCGGGCGTACTGGAAGACGCCAATCGGGTGTTCAGCGTCGAGATCCACCAGGATGTCGATATCGCTGGCCGGACTCGCCTCGCCTCGCGCGACAGAGCCGAAGACCGCTGCATGTCGAACACCGAGCCTACGGAGCTGAGGCTCGTGAATCTTCAGCGTCTCGACGACTTGATGCAGGCTGGCTGGCATAGTCATGGAAGAGTCTAGCAGACGAGATAGCGGCCGGGGAGCACCGCAGGCCGGTTCAGGCGGCGCGGGCGAGGGTGGGGTTGGAGCGGGCGGGGCCGGGGCGTAATCGCCGCCAGGCGAGTTCGAGGAGGTTGAGGAGGATGGCGGCGGCGAGAAGGCCGGGCCAGAGGCGGAGGGAGGAGGGCAGCAAGCGGCCGGCGGGGTAGGCGGAGGGCTGCTGGAGGAGCTGGGGTTGGAGCCCCAGGTGGTGAGTTCGGGTTCGGGGAAGGCGCGGGACTCGGCGAGAGGGGACCGGAAGCGTCGGGGCCGGTGGCGAAGAGGACGGGGGCTTGCCGGGGGCGGGCGGCGATGGGAAGAGGCGGTATTCGGCGGCGCGCAGGCCGTTGGCGCCGTCGTGGGTCAGGGTGGTTTAGCCGGGTTGGCTGAATTGCCTGCTCCACTTCGCAGGTGGAGGGTGCGGATTTCGCGTTCCAAGAGATAGGGAGGGAGGAGTGAGCGGCCAGCGAAGCGCTCTGTTCTTGCGGTAACTTATGTGTTACCATTGGCACGTTGAGAGAAGTCGAGATTCTGGAGTTGCTGGATCCCTGGGGCCGATCTCCGTTTGCACGTTGGTTCGACGGTCTGAACAGTACCGCAGCGGCGCGCGTGAGCGTGGCCTTGACACGACTGCGTCAAGGGAACTTCTCGAATGTCGAGGGCGCCGGGGCCGGCGTGTACGAGTTGAAAATGGATTTCGGTCCAGGGTATCGAGTCTATTTTGGCAAGGACGGCGAACGGCTGGTGATTCTGCTGGGCGGGAGCGCAAAGCAGCGGCAAGGCACCGCGATCGCCGCGGCCCAAGCGGCGTGGGCCGGGTACAGGCGGCGGAAGGGCGAGAAGGAGTTGATCAAATGGCACTGACAAGGGCGTTTCGGGAGACCGTGTTCAATCGCGCGCAGCGGGATGGCGCGTTTCGCAGGGCGCTGCTGTCGGAGGCAGTGAACGCCTATCTGGGCGGCGACGAAAGCACAGGTAAGGCGGTGTTGCGTGACGTGATCAACGCCACCGTGGGCTTTGAGGGCTTGGCGGCCGAGATGCAGAAGCCGAGCAAGAGCGTCCATCGGATGCTGGGACCGCGCGGCAATCCCAACGCCGCGAACTTCTTCGCCATTCTTCAAGTGCTGCAGAAGAAGATCGGGGTGAAGCTGAAGGTGCGAGCGGCGTAGGCGCGGCCGGCGGGCTCAGGCGGCGCGGGCCAACGAAGGGTTGGAGCGGGCGGGGCCGGGCCGCAAGCGGCGCCAGGCGAGTTCGAAGAGGTTGAGGAGGATGGCGGCGGCGAGGAGGCCGGGCCAGAGGCGGAGGGAAGAGGGGAGGGAGCGGCCGGCGGGGTCGAAGATCTGCTTGGGGGTGGGGTTGAAGCGGCCGCCGGTGTAGGCGGAGAGCTGCTGGAGGAGCTGGGGGTTGGAGCCCCAGGTGGTGAGCTCAGGCTCGGGGAGATAGAGGCCGAGTTCGGGGAAGGCGCGGGAGTCGGCCAGCGGGCGGACGCGGAAGAGGCCCTTGCGGTTGGCGATGGGGACGGTGGCGCGAAAGTGATCGGCGGCGAGGCGGGTGACGGCAAGCGGGGCCTGGAAGCCTTCGGGGCCGATGGCGAAGCGGGCGGGGGGCTTGGCGGGAGCCGGTACGGCAGGGGAGAGACGATACTCGGCGACGAGCAGGCCGCTCGCGGCATCGTGGGTGAGGGTGGTCTCGCCGGGCTGGGCGTGGGGGAGAAGATCGCGAAGGAGGTTGGCCCAGAAGCGGTCGTAGCCAGGCCAGGAGACCCAGGCTTCGGCCCAGCGGGACTTGGCGTCGGAGGTGAAGACGGAGACGCGGCCGAGGCCGTATTGCCAGCGGGCGAGGAGGGGGTCGTCGGAGGGGGACCCGCTTGCTGACGCGCGCGGCTCTGACGCTGACGCGCGCGGCTCTGACACGGCTGAGTTGGCGATGGTGAGGATGGTCTCGGCGGTGGGCTTGGCGATGAAGCGGACGTAGCCTTTGAGCTGGGGAGCCTGCTCGATGGGCAGGCCGTCGAGGATCTCGGCCTTGTGGTGGACCTTGGGCCGGATGAGCTTCTCGACGGTGGTGGAGCCGGTGTGCTCCTGGACATCCTTGATGAGGATCTGTTCGAGGCCGGAGGGGTCGGTGAGGAAGTAGGCCCGGCCTTTGGCGTTGAGGGCGATGCGTTCGAGGTAGGCGCGGTTGACGTCCTGGCCGAGGCCGACGGTGGAGATGGTGATGCGGTTGGCGGCGGCGTCCTTGGCGACGTTCATGGAGTCGCCCTCCTCGGAGATGCCGTCGGTGAGCAGGACGATGTGCTTGTATGCGCCGGTGGCGGGGATCATGCGCTTATAGGCCTCGGCGAGGGCGGGGGCGATCTGGGTACCGCCGTCGGGGGTGATGCCACTGATGAGGCGCTTGATGAGGGTGCGATCCTCGGCGCGGCGGATGGGGACGGCCCACTGGTGGGAGTTGTCGAAAATGAGCACGCCGACATTGTCGATGGGGCGGAGGTTATCGATCACTCCGATGGCGGAGAGGCGGGCCAGCTCCATCTTGCGGCCTTCCATGGAGGAGGACTTGTCGACGATCAGGATGACGGCGGCGCCCTCGGGGCTGCGGGGCGGGGCGACGGTGGCGGGCAGCGTGCGGTCGAGCGGGTCCTCGAAGGGGCGCTGCTTCTTGTCGACGTAGATGTTGCGCTCGCCGCCGATGATCATCAGGCCGCCGCCCTGCTGGACGTAGCGCTCGAGCTCGGACTTGCGGGACTGAGGGATGGACTCGAGGTCCCAGTTGTTGAAGAGAACTACCTGGTAGTCGCTAAAGGCGGCGTCGCGGAAATCCACGCTCGAGACGACGTCAAACTGGGCGGTGTTTAGAGTGCCGAAGAGGTGGCTCTCCATGCCCGGCGGATCCTGCGAGAGGTAGAGCAGGCGGGGGCGGCGGAGGTTGACGGCCTGCTGGAAGCGAAGCTCGCCGAGGGCGCCGGCTTTGAGATGGATGACGAGGTCGATGGCGCCCGGGGTGGCGATGGAGGCGGTGACGTGGAGGTTGTTGAGGCCCGGTTCGAGGGTGACGGGGCTGAGGCCGAGGGTCCTGCCTTCGCCGCTGAGTTCGAGCGTGCCGGACGCGCGTTCGGGGCTGGAGACGGAGATCTCGATGGGGATGCGCTCGCCGGTGAAGGCGGACTCGGGCAGGCGGATGGACTCGAGCTTGAGACGCGGCTCAGCGCGGCCGGGAAGGGCGAAGGTATCGATGGGGATGCCGAGCTGGCGGGCCTGCCAGGCGGCGCGGGCGACCGAGCCCGAGTTTTCGCGGCCGTCGGAGATGAGGACGAGGCGGGGGATGAGGCCGGCGGGCAGTGCGGTGGAGGCTTCGCGGATGGCGGCTTCGAGGCTGGTGGCGCGGCCGGCTTCGCCGCCTGTTCCGCGCAGTCTCCAGCCGGAGGCGAACTCCTGGGGCGCGGGGTTGCGGACGGAGCGGGCGAAGGGAAGGACGCGGACGATGTTGCGGCCACGAGCGTCGTCGATGGAGGCGGTGAGGCGCGAGGCACGGTCGAGATCGGCGGCCGGGATGCTGGCCGATGTATCGGGCAGGACGGCGACGGCGAGCTTGGTTTCGGGGATGGAGATGCCGGGCTCGATGAGGCTGAGCAGGGCAGCGGCGACGGCGGCGGCCTTGAGGGCCAGCGAGAGGCGGGAGTGGGGGCGGTTGCGGAAGAGCCACCATTCCAGGGCGATGAGCGCGGCGCCGAGGAGGGCGAGCAACTGCCAGAAGTCGCCGGGCAGGCTGGAGGCAGCGGAGGCTTTGGCAAGACCGCGCGGGGTGGCGGGGGGCGGCTCCCACTGGGCCGAACCAAGGCCGGGAAGGGAGAGGGCGAAGACGAGTTCGGAGCCCGGAGAGAGCACTCGGACGATGGAGGGAGATGCGGTGAAGAAGCGGAGAGTGCGGCCGTCGAGGGTGAAGGGGAGATCGGCGCCCTGAGCGTCGATGACGCGGACCTTGTCCGACGGCGCGGCCTGGGGCAGGTCGACGGAGAGAGCGCCGGGGGTGGTGGCGAGGACTTCGAGGCGGCGGAAGGTGTCGGGGTCGGCCCACTGGAAGATGTTGGCGAACAGGAGCGGCGTGGCGAGCTCGAAGCGCAGGTCGCTCTTGAGGGGATGGAAACCGATGGTGACGGCGCCGGGGCGGGCGGTGATCAGGGCGCCCTGGGCGGACGAGGCGACGACGAATTCGCCTGAGGAGGGGATGAGAACGCGGGCGTTGGTCAGGCGGATGTCGCGGGAGTGGATGCCGGCGGCGACGGGGTGGGCGGCGTTCCAACTGGTGATGGCGGCCGCGTCCGAGCCGGGATTGATGAAGAGGGCGGGGGAGGAAGGCGCGCGGCCGGGGTTGAAGGAGTCGAGGATGACGAGGCCGGCGTCGACGTTCGGCTGATACTGGCTGGGCGGAAGGAACGTAGGCTGAACGCGGGCGTCGGAGGAGAGGATGGGGCGGAGGAGTTCGGGCTCGCTGGTAAAGACGGTGACGCGGAGGCGGCGCGGGGCGGGGATTTCAACGGTGGCTCGGTTGTCGGCGGGGAGCGAGTCGCGGACGTTGAGGCGGGCTTCGAGCCAACCGGCGGCGGTGGCCCGGAAAGAAAAGGCCGCGGAGGCTTCGCCGTTGGCAGGCAGGCTCAGGAGCTGGTTGTTGACGAGTGCGCCGCCGAAGCCGGCGATGAAGGGGAAGGTGCGGGGAGAGCTGGAGTAGTTACGGGCGGTGACGGATACGTCCAGGAGAGTGGCATCGCCGGGGGAGCGGCGCACGGTGATGCGCGTGAGGCCGAAGTTGGGGCCGGGCGGCGGGGTGGAGAGGACGCGGAGGTTGGGCGGAGCGGCGAGGCCGGCGTGGGGTTCGGCGAGTCCGGGGCCGGCATAGACGATTTCGCCGGGGGCGCGGCCTTCGAGGCGTTGAGCCTGGAGGGCGAGGTCGAAGGCGGGCTGGAGGTCGAGGGCGGAGGAGGAGGGCTGGGAGGCGGTGATGGCGGCCTGGAGGGCGGCGAGGTTGGAGTCGAAGCGGGTGGCGGGGGTGGCGAGGGAGCCGGCGCGGACGACCATGACGCGGTCCTGCGGGGGGAGCCGGCGAAGCCACTGGAGGGCGAGGCGGCGTGCCTCGGCCATCTGGGCGGGGATCTGCATCCAGGCGGAGGTGTCGAGCAGGAGGACGTGGTCGCGTCCGGAGGAGGCGGAGGGGCCGAAGCGCGGCTGGGCGATGGCGAGGAGAAGGCAGGCGATGGCCAGGAGCTGGAGGATGAGGGACCAGGGCTGGTCGATGCGGCGGCGGCGGGTCTGGTCGACGTTCTTGAGGGCGTGTTCCCAGAAGCGCAGGGTGGCGACGGTGTAGCGGCGGCGGGAGCGGATGAGGAGATAGAGAGCGACTGTGACGGCGGAGGCCGCTGAGAAGAGGGCGAGGAACTCGAGGGCGCTCAGGTTAAGGAAAAACATGGGTCAGGCGCCGCGGGCGAGCTCGGCGCCGGTCTGGTTGAGAGCCTGGAAGATGGCCTCTTCCAGAGGGACGGAGGTGGAGAAGCCGGCGTAACGGCCGCCGGAACGAAGGGCGAGGTTTTCGATAGCGCCGGCGTAGCGGTCAAAGGCCTGGGTGTAGGCGCGGCAGGCGTTGGGGTCGAGGGAGAGTTCGAGGTTCGCGCCGGATTCGGAGTCAGTCAGGGCGACGTCGCCGGAGAGGGCGGGCTCACGGTCGGAGGGAGACCAGAGCTGGACGAGGACGAGTTCGTTGCCGAAGTCGGCGAGGTACTGGAGGGGCTTGAGGGCGTCGGAGTCGTCGAGGAAGTCGGAGACGATGATGAGCAGTCCGGGCTTCTGGTAGGCGGAGATAAAGAGACGGGCGACGTCGAAGAAGGAGGTCTTGCCGCCGGGCTCGACGGCGGAGAGGAAGTCGTTGACGGGACCGAAGCGATGGCGGCCGCCGGAGGCGAGGAAGGTGTCGTCGAGGCGCTGGTGGAAGGGCTGGAGAAGGATGGAGTCGTGGCGGACCAGGCCGACGTAAGTGAGGGCGGCGGCCAGGCGGCGGCCGAAGTCGAACTTGGACGGAGCGCCGGCGAGGGGCGCGGCGGTCATGGAGAGAGAGGCGTCGAGGAGGATGCGGATGGGGGTGCGGGGCTCGACCTGAAACATTTTGAGGAAGAGCTTTTCCAGGCGCAGGTAAGCGCGCCAGTTGACGGCGCGCAGGTCGTCGCCCTGGTGGAAGTGGCGGTGGTCGAGGAACTCCTGGCCGGGGCCGGCGTAGCGCGAGCGGTTGTGTCCGCCGACGAGGCCGCGGAAGGACTTGTGCCAGCGGATGGTGAGCCGCTCAAGCCGTTCAAGGAGCTGGCGATCGAGGAGCGGCGTGGGCATGACTAGCGCGCGGCCGCGGCGGCGGTGGCGGAGATGATCTCCTGGAGAAGCGTCTCGGGGGTCTGGTCGTCGGCGTGGGCGTCGAAGTTGAGGATGATGCGATGGCGGAGGACGGCCGGAGCGATGGTGCGGATGTCGTCGATGGAGAGGTGGGCGCGGCCCTTCATGAAGGAGTAGACACGGCCGCATTCGACCAGGGCCTGAGCGCCGCGGGGCGAAGATCCGTAGCGGATGTACTTGCCGGCGAGGTGGTGCGCGCCGGGGGCGCCGGGCTGGGTGGCCATGACGAGGGAGACGGCGAAGTCCTGGACATGGGGGGCGACGAGAACCTCGCGGCAGGCGGAGCGGATGGAGAGGATGGTGTCGCGGTCCATGACCTGGCTGAGCTCGGGCTCATCGCGCTGGATGGTGCGGTCGACGATGCGGTTCAACTCTTCGCGCGAGGGGTAGTCGACGAGGATCTTCATGAGGAAGCGGTCGAGCTGGGCTTCCGGCAGCGGGTAGGTGCCCTCCATCTCGATGGGGTTCTGGGTGGCCATGACGAGGAAGGGGCGCTCGAGCTGGTGGGTGGTGGAGCCGGAGGTGACGGTGCGCTCCTGCATGGCTTCGAGGAGGGCGGACTGGGTCTTGGGGGTGGCGCGGTTGATTTCGTCGGCCAGGACGAGGTTGGCGAAGATGGGGCCGGGCTGGAACTTGAGGGCCTTGGCGCCGGAGCCGGCGGTCTCCATGAACATGGAGCCGACGATGTCGGCGGGCATGAGGTCGGGGGTGAACTGGATGCGGGAGTACTTCAGGTGGAGGACGCGGGCGAGGGTGCGGAGGAGGGTGGTTTTGCCGAGGCCCGGGACGCCTTCGAGCAGGACGTGGCCGCCGGAGAGGAGGCAGATGAGGACGCCATCGACGACATCCTGCTGGCCGACGATGACTTTGCCGATTTCGGCGCGAACGCGGTCGAGGCTCTGGACGGCCTCTGGAAGGGGGGCGGCGGTGGACACGAAACCATTGTAGTGGAGGGCGGGGCGGGCTTACCCGCTCGCTACCGCTCGCGGCTCTGTGGCAACTGCAGGAACGCTATTGGGGGAAGACCATGTGGGCGGGGGGGATGCCGGCGTTTTGGCAGTGGAGGCGGTAGAGGGCGCCGTAGCTGAGGAGGATGTAGGCGGCGGGGGCGAAGCCGAGGGCGGCGGCGGTGGAGTCGATCCAATCGGGCGGGCCTTCGAGTTCGAGGAAGACGCCGATGGGGGTTTCGTCGAGGAGGGCGTGGCCAGGCTGCTGGGGATGGTGGAAGGTGGTGCGGAACTTCTCGTAGCGGAACTGGACCTGGTAGCCGAGGGCGGAGAGGATGAGGTGGAGAGCGGCGGGGTCCTGGACGGAGGTTTCGATTTCGGGGCGGGACTTGTGGGGGCCGGGCTCGGGGGGGCCCTTGAAGGTGAGGATGGCCTGGCCGCGGAAGTCGCGGAGGCGCAGGAGGCGGCTGGAGCGCATGAGGCCGCCGGCGGGGGTGTCGTAGACGGAGTTGGCCTCAAAGGCGCGCGGGTGCGATGCGGCGAAGCCGGCGCGGGCGAGGAGCGCGCGGCCGGCTTCGGCGGAGGGGAGGGCGAGTTTGATTTCCGTCTCGCGGCGATCAGGGCCTGATGGCGGCATCTGCTCCACCGGGAGTTTGGTGCACCTTGCGGATGACGTTCATGGCGACGGAGAGCATGGAGGCGACGTCGCCGAGGTTGGAGGGGACGACGATGGTGGAGGAGGCCTTGGCGATTTTGCCAAACTCGGCGACGTATTGTTCGGCGACGCGGAGCTGAACGGCCTCGAAGCCGCCGGGCTCGTTGATGGCCTGGGCGACGCGGCGGAGGCCTTCGGAGGTAGCGCTGGCGATGGCGAGGATGGCGTTGGCCTGGCCTTCCGCCTCATTGATCTGCTGCTGGCGGCGGGCTTCGGAGGCTTTGATGACCTTCTGCTTTTCGCCGTCGGCGGTGTTGATGGCGGATTCGCGGTTGGCCTCGGAGTTGAGGATGGTGGCGCGCTTTTCACGCTCGGCGCGCATCTGCTTTTCCATGGCGGAGAGAATGTCCTGGGGCGGATTGATGGTCTTGATTTCGTAGCGCAGGACTTTGACGCCCCAGGGTTCGGTGGCTTTGTCGAGCTCGCTGACGACCTGGGCGTTGATGGTGGTGCGCTCCTCGAAGGTCCGGTCGAGGTCGATTTTCCCGATCTCGGAGCGGAGGTTGGTCTGGGCCAACTGGCGAATGGCGAAGCCGAAATCGCTGATGCCATAGGATGCGCGTTCCGGGTTGAGCACTTTCATGTAGAGGATGCCGTCGACGCCGACCTGGACGTTATCGCGGGTGATGCAGATCTGTTCGGGAATATCGATAGCGATCTCCTTGAGAGAGTGGCGGTAGCGGATGACGTCGACGAAGGGGGTGAGGATGTGGAAGCCGGCCTGGAGGGTGCCGGCGTACTTGCCGAGGCGCTCGACGACGAAGGCCGACTGCTGGGGCACGACGACGGCGGTGCGGGCGATGATGATGAGGGCGAGCAGGGCGATGAAGGCGACAACGAGAAGGGCGCCGATATCCATGAGATCCTCCGGGAATCAGATTTTGCGAACGTGAAGGGTAAGGCCGTCGACGCGTTCGACGCGGCAGCGGGCGGCCCTGGGAATGGGGGAATCGTCGAGATTGTGGGCGTTCCAGGATGTGCCGCGGAGCTCCACCTTGCCGACGGAGCCGGCGGGGATCTCCTCCATGGAACAGGCCACTTCGGAGGTGAGGGCATCGACGGCGATCTGCGGCGTCAGGCGGCGGAAACGCTGGAGCAGGGGCTTCCTGAAGAACAGCAGGCCGGCGACGGAGGCGGCGACGAAGAGGAGGATCTCGACGGGGAGAGTCCAGCCGAGGCCGGCGAGTTTGAGGACGCCGACGACGATGGCGCCGGCGCCGAAGAAGATGAGATAGAAGCCGCCGGGGGTGAGGAGTTCACCGGCAAGGAGGGCGAGACCGAGAAGGAACCAGAGCCACCAGGCGAGGGCGAGCGTCTCCATTGGGAAGAGACCTCCTTCGGAGGGTGATGATACCGCAAAGCGCGGGGCGATGGAGGTAAGATGGGTGTGAACTCCAATCCAGCCAGAGGTACCCAATCCATGTCGAGTGAACAGAACAACCGGCGCCAGTTCGTAGCGGGCGCGGCGGCGATGGCGATGGCCGTGCCGGCAATGGCCAAGAGTACAAGCGCGAACAGAATGGCCCCGGGCCGGGTGATCGGCGCGAACGACAAGATCAACGTGGCGGTGATCGGCACGGGCGGGCGCGGGTTCTACGTCGCCGACCGCTTCGACAAGTACGGCAAAGACGTGAAGGCGGGCGCCTGCCAGATCGTGGGCGTGTGCGACGTGTACCAGAAGCGGGTGACGGCGGGCAAGGAGCGCTTCCAGTGCATGGGGACGCTGGACTACCGCGAGATTCTGGACAACAAGGACGTGGACGCGGTGATTGTGGCGACGCCGGACCACTGGCACGCGCCGATCGCGCTGGCGGCGATGGACAAGGGCAAGGACGTGTACCTCGAAAAGCCGATGTGCCACACGGTGGAAGAGGTGAAGCAACTGATCGCGACGGTGAAGGAGACGGGGCGCGTGGTGCAGGTGGGGTCGCAGACGACGTCGGGCGACCAGTGGTGGAAGGCGCGCAAGGCGATCGCCGACGGGATGATCGGCAAGATGATCCTGAGCCAGGGGAGCTATCACCGGAATTCGACTGGTGGCGAGTGGAACTGGACGATCGACAAGTCGGCCGGGCCGGACGCGAAGGGCGAGGATTACATCGACTGGAAGATGTGGCTGGGCAAGGCGGCGAAGCGGCCGTACGACGCCGACCGCTTCTTCCGGTTCCGCAAGTATTGGGACTATTCCGGCGGGGTGGCGACGGACCTGTTCTTCCACGTGATGGCGCCGATGAACATCTGCTGGGGCGAGGCGCAGTATCCGACGAAGGTGATGGGGTCGGGCGGCATCTACGTCTTCAAGGACGAGCGCGAGGTGCCGGACACGTTCCACTTCATGGCGGAGTATGCCAAGGGCTTCTCGCTGGTGCTGACGAGCTCAATGGCGAACTCAGAGCACATTCCGGGCACGGTGCGCGGGCACGAGGGGACGATCGTGATGGTGGAACACGGGCGGTTCGAGGGCTTCGCCCCGCACATCACGGTGAAGCCGGAGAAGCGCGTGGTGAGCGCGGAGTACAAGGCGAAGTTCGGCGACGAGCCCATCAAGATCGCGGTGGAGGACAAGGACACGATGTACACGCACATCGGCAACTTCCTCGACTGCATGAGAAGCCGGCAGAAGCCGACGCTGGACGTGGAGACGGCGGGGCACGCGCAGGTGGCGATCACAATGGCGGTGCAGAGCTACCGGCAGGGCAAGGTGCTGTACTTCGACGAGAAGGCCTTCAAGGTAGTAGACAAGGCGCCGAAGGCGTAAGCGCGCCGAAGACGCGAAGGTGGGAGAGGCCGGGCCTGGCGCCCGGCCTTTTTCTTGCGTGGATGAAAATGGCATTTCTCATGGTAAAATGCCATGAGAAGTGGTAGATGAGAGTATCGATCGACAAAGCGGGGCGGCTGGTGGTGCCGAAGGAGATGCGGACGCGGCTGCGGCTGCGGGCGGGCGACGAGCTGGAGATTGAGGCTGCCGGCGAGGAGATCGTGCTGCGGCCGGTGCAGGAGGCGGCGGTGTTCCGGCGGGAGAGGGGGCTGTGGACATTCCGCGGGGTGGAGGCGCCCGAAGTGAACGCGGTGGAGTGGCACTTGCGCGCGCGAGAGGAGCGGATCAGGAGCCACTCCGAATGAGAGCGTTCCTGGATACGACGGTTCTGGTGGCGGCGTTCGACGGAAACGATCCGAGGCACGAGCGCGCGAAGGATGTTATCTTGCGGGGAGGGCCGAAGAGGACTTTCGCGGCGGTCCATGCCATGGCGGAGTGCTACGCCTGCCTGACGAGCCAGCCGAGGCGGCCGCGGATTCAGCCCACGCAGGTGGAGCGTTTCCTTGAGGACCTGCGGAAGTACGTGTTCTTCATCGAATTGAGTCAGGAGGAGTACCTGCTGGCGATGAACGGGGCGGCTGAGAAGGGGCTGACAGGCGGGATCATCTACGATGCGCTGCACGTTGAATCGGCGCGGAAGGCGAAGGCGCAGACGATTTACACGTACAACCGCAGGCACTTCATGGCGGTGGCGCCGGAGCTGGCGGGGCGGATCGTGGCGCCGTAGGTCAGAGGCCGGGGAGGGACCAGGGGGGGCGGTAGTCGCGGCGGAGGAGGGCGTTGGCTTCGGGGCTGCCGTTGGTGAAGCGTTCGGCGGCGGCGTCCCATTTCAGTTTTTCGCCGGTGCGGAGGGCGATGTTGCCGAGTAAACACGTGGCGGTGCTGCGGTGGCCGATTTCGATATCGCCGGCGGGCCGTTCACGGGACTTGATGCAATCGAGGAAGTTGCGGACGTGGGGGAGGTGCTGGAAGGATGTCGCGCCGCGCTCGGGAGTCGTGAGGGTGGTAAAGAACTGGCCGAAGCCGATGAGGTCGTCGTAGGCGGCGGAGGAGCCGGCGGAGTGCTCTTCGGCGTGCATCTCCATCTGCGGGGTGACTTCGTAGCCGGCGCGATCGATGAACAGGGTGCCCAGTGTGCCCTGAAGGATGGCACCGTAGGAGCCGAAGCTCTTGTTGCCGGGGTGGCCGTTAGGGCCGTAGCTATTGTGGACGAGGGTGGAGTAACGGACGAGGAGATTGCCGGGGTACTCCCAGACGACTTCCTGGGTGTCGGCGCAGTCGCGGATGTCGTCGTAGAACCACTTGCCGCCGGAGGAAGCAACGGTGAGGGGCGTGTCGACGTCGAGGGCCATGTGGACGAAGTCGATCAAGTGGACGCACCAGTTGGTGAGCTCGCCGCCGGCGTAGTCCCAAAAGGCGCGGAAGTTGCGGCGGGCGGGGTTGTAGGGAATCTCGGGGGCGGGGCCGAGCCACATGTCCCAATCGAGGCCCTTGGGGGCGGGTGAATCGGCGGGGCGCCCCATGCCTGCGGTGGAAGCCGAGTAGTTGTGGTTCCAGCACTGGGCGAACAGGACCTTGCCGATCTTGCCGTCGCGAACGGCCTGGGCGGCGCGCCGGAAGTGGGCGCCGGAGCGCTGCTGGATGCCGACCTGGACGACGCGGTTGTGGCGGCGGGCGGCCTCGACCATCAGGCGGCCCTCGCGGACGTTGTGGGAGACGGGTTTTTCGACGTAGACGTCCTTGCCGGCCTGGCAGGCATGGATAGCGATGAGGGGGTGCCAGTGGTCGGGGGTGGCGACGATGACGGCGTCGATGTCTTTGCGATCGAGGATGCGGCGGTAGTCGGAGTAGAGGCCGGGCTTGCCGGAGGCGAGTTTGAGGGCGGCTTCGGCGCTGGGGCGGAAGACATCGCAGAGGGCGCGAATCTCGACATCGGGCTGCTTCTGGAAGTCGACCAGATTGGCGCGGCCCATGCCGCCGCAGCCGATGAGGGCGACGCCGACTCTGTCGCTTGGAGCTTGCATGGCCGGGATGGCGGCAGCGGCGGGGGACTGGAGGAAGGCACGGCGGTTCATGCGAGGAACTCCTTCATCATGGCGAGGTAGCGGCGTGCGGTGGCCTGCATGTCGCCGGGGTGTTTGTCCTGTTCGAGGGTGAGGAAACCGCGGAAGCCGGTGGCCTTGAGGGCGTCGCAGATGGCCTTGAAGTCCATGACGCCCTGGCCGATGTGGGGGAAGGAGCGCATATGGCCGTCGATGTCGCGGACATGGAGGTTCATGAGCTGGCGGCGGACCTTGAAGATGGCCTCGGGGGGGTAGTCGCGATGGGCGGCGGTCCAGCCGGTGTCGAGGTTGTAGCCGAGGTCGGGATCGCGGACGGCGTCCCAGAGGCGGAGGAAGGCATCGACGCCGGGGATCATGGTGTGGGTGTGGTGCTCGATGGTCATCTTCATGCGATGGGCTTTGGCGCGCTGGAGGCAGGCTTTGGTGGTATCGACGTAGGCGGCCCAGACGGCGTCCCAATCGAAACCGGGGGCGATGCCGATGTGGAACTTTTCGCCGGGCTTGGGATTGTCGATGTCGTAGTAGCGGGGCAGGTAGTCGACGGGGCCTTTCAGCTCGCGGGGCCAGGGGGCGACGATGTTGATGATGGGGGCGCCGAACTGGCTGCCGATGCGGCAGCCGGTTTCAAAGAGGTCGAGGTTGCGATCGCGCTCGGCGCGGTTGAGGCTCGTGAGTCCTTCGACGACGGGCTGGAAGAGGATGAACTGGGAGACCTGCAGGCGATAGGAGTCGAGCTTGCGCTTGAGTTCGGAGATCTTGGCGGAGGTCCAGTACGCGGCGATGGACTCGCGGGAGAGGATGATGAGCTCGATGCCCTCGAAGCCCATGCGTCCGATGATGTCGATGGCGTCGTCGGGGGTGGCCTGGGGGCCGAAGGAGTGGAAGCAGAATGAGCCGCAACCGATGCGTGGGCGGCCGGGGGGCGGGACAGGCGCGGCGGCAGCGAGGGAGGAGTGCAGGAAGGCGCGGCGGTTCATGCAGGCCAGTGTATGCCAAATACTGGCGCGCGCGGCGCTACTTTTGGGGCGCGGGCGGGTCGAAGGGGTAGGTGTCGGGGGTGACGACGACCTCGGTGGTGAAGCGGAAGGGTGCGACGCCGCCGCTGGGGAACGTGAGTTCGAGGAAGAAGGCGGCGAAGCCTTTGGCGGGCGTGGGAAGGGTGGCCGAGTAGATGCCGTTTTCGCCGCTGACAGGGGAGCTGGTCCAGGCGGGGCCGATGGTGTCGTAGCGGAAATCGCGGGCCTCGGGGTTGGCGGCCTGCCAGAGGAGGACGCCGGAGGGCTCGTCCATGGTCCGGACGCGGATCGTGCCGGCGGCGCGGTCGACGGTCCAGGAGAAGCGCGGGCGGGGTGTGCAGGTGAGCAGGGCCTGATAGAAGGCCAGCAAGTCGGGCGGGACGTCGACGGTATTGAGGCCGTGGCCGGTGTTGGGGACGTAGCGCAGGTACTTCTCGCCGGGGAGGGAGTCGAAGTAGAAGCGGGAGGAGTCGGGCAGGAAGAACTGGTCGCCGGAAGAGTTGACGAGCATTTTGGGGATGGCGACGCGGTCGCGGTACTGGTAGGGGTCCTCGATGTCCAAAAGTTGGCGCCACTCCGGGGTGCCGAGCCAGTTCATGACGCCGTTGTCGACGTAGTCCTGGATGGCGGGGGACCAGAAGCCGTAGGAGCGCCAGTGGTGGATGAAGGAGGGCTCGATGTTGAGGGCGTCGATGACGAGGGGGATGATGGCAACGACGCGGCGGTCGACGGCGGCAGTGGTCCAAGTGGTCCATCCGCGCTTGGAGCCTCCGGCGACGACGAAGCGGCCGACTTTGACGCCCCCGCCCTGCGCAGTGGCGCAAAAGTCGGTGACGGCGTCCATGGCGCGGACGGCGGCCTTGGTCATGGGGAGGCGGGCGGGCCAGCGGTCGTCACCGGTCTCGAGGAAGCGGCGCCAAGTGTAGGCGACGAAAGAGTCTTCGCTGCGGGACTTCTCCTCGCCGGCGAACTTGAGGGGCTGGTTGGGGACCATCTTGACCTGGGCGACGACGGTTTTGGTTTCCATCGCGAGCAGGGAGAGGAAGAGGTCGGGGGCAGTGGGGGGCTTGCCGTCGTTGGAGCCGCCGTCGATCAGGAGCAGGCCGGTCTGGTGCTCGACGGCGTCGGGCCTGATGATGATGAGCGAGTGGCGCCACTCGGGGCGGTCGACTTCCGCCTCAGTGAGCCAGCGCTGCGAGGTGAGGTCGAGGAAATAGGTGGTGAAGCCGGGGGTGCGGACGGCATTGACGAGCTGGTAGCGGTAGGCGGGATCGGGCTGGCGGACGTAGCGGTCCAGGGCCGTGTCGTCGCCGGCAAAGGCCAGCAGGGGGAGCAGGGCGAGGAGGGATCTCATATGTTTTGGAGGAACGGGTTACGGGCTTTCTCGCGGCCGATGGTGGTGGCAGGGCCATGGCCGCAGACGACTCGGGTGTCCTCCGGCAGCGGGAGGAGCTGGGAGTGGATGGAGGCGATGATCTGGCGGGAGTCGCCGCCGGGGAGGTCGGTGCGGCCGATGGAGTCGCGGAAGAGGGTATCGCCACTGATCAGGGTATTGAGGGCGGGGCTGAAGAGGCAGATGCTGCCCTGGGTGTGGCCGGGGGTGTGCAGGACGTGGAAGGAAGTTTCGTTGAGGAGCAGGGTGTCGCCGTCGCGCGCGGGAGTGTCGATAGCGGTGCGCTCGGGGGGGCGCATCCCGAGCCAGGCGGCCTGCATGTCGAGGTGGTCGTAAAGCTCCTGATCGGCGGGATTCATGTAGACGGGGGCGCCCGTTGCGGCCTTCAGCTTGGCGGCGCCGCCGATGTGGTCGATGTGGGCGTGGGTGATGACGATGGCCTGGACGGTGAGGGAGTGCTTGAGGAGGAGGGCGTTCAAGGAGGCGAGGTCGGCGCCGTCGCCGGGGTCGACGACGATGGCGCGGCGGGTGGATTCATCGGCGAAGACGGAGCAGTTGCACTGGAGGGCGCCGACGGGGAGGATTTCGTGGAGCATTCGTAATGTCAGTATAGAGGGTAGGCACTTATGAACGAGATCGTCCTGTATTCACACTTGGCCCTGGGGCTGGCTCTTCTGGCGGCGCTGGCGACGGGCAAGATCCGCGCCTGGCGCGGCGCTTCGATGGCGACGGCGCTGCTGCTGGCGCTCACCGGGGCCTTTAATTTCATGACACGCATGAGCGGCGCGCCGAAGGGTTGGCACGCGGGCATGGGGATCAAGGTGCTGCTGGCGCTGCACGTGATCGGCATGGTGTTCCTGATCACGCGCAGCGGCGCAGACGCGGTGAAAGCGGCACGCTGGCGCAAGGGGGCGCTGGTCTCGTGCGTGCTGGTTGTGTTGATCGGGCTGTACTTCAGCAATATGGCGAGGTAGCGGGATCATGACCGGATATGAGGCATTGCGGCAGGGGGCGGCGATCATCGATCTCTCAGCGCGCGGGCGGATCCGGGCGACGGGCGAAGACCGGCTGCGGCTGCTGCACGCCATGACGACGAACCACGTACAGGAGATGCGCGCGGGGACATCGCTGTATGCGTTCTTCCTGAACGCGCAGGGGCGCATCCTGGCGGACGCAGACATCTGGTGCGGCGCGGAGGCGGCGCTGGTCGACGTAGAGCCGGAGACGCGCGAGAAGGTATTCCAGCACATCGACCGCTACATCATCGCCGACGACGTGACGCTGGAGGATGTGACGGAGACGACGGCCGAGATCGGGGTGGAGGGTCCGGGGGCGGAAGCCCTGCGGCGAGAGGGGATTGCGATCGGCAATACGGTGACGGGCCAGCCAGGGTTCCGGCTGATTGTGCCGGTGGATGAAAAAGAGGCGCTGCTGGCGGAGCTGCGGGCGGCGGGGGCCGTGGAGGCCTCGGCGGAGGAGGCGCGCGCGGTGCGGCTGGAGAACGGCCGGCCGCGGTACGGCGAGGACATGACGGAGGCGAACCTGGCGCAGGAGACGGGCCAGATGCGGGCGCTGCACTTCAACAAGGGCTGCTACCTGGGGCAGGAGATCGTGGAGCGGGTCCGCTCGCGCGGCCATGTGAACCGGACGCTGCGGGCGTTGCGGATTGAGGGCACGGATGTGCCGGCGGCGGGGACAAAGGTGATGTCGGCGGACAAGGAGGCGGGGGAGATCACCTCGGCGGCGTACTCGCCGGGAGAAGGATGCGTGCGGGCGCTGGCCTACCTGCGCACGGTGGAGAACCTGTCAGTGGCCGGCGCGGCGGCGCAGGCCGTCCAGGGCTGACAGGGGGACGCGGTGGCCGTTGAGGCCGCGGCCGCCGTGGCCGGAGAGTAGGCGGGGGCGGCGGGATCGTGTCGATGGGAACAGGTGAAGCGGATGTCTAGGAATCGGGGCCGGAGACGGCGCAAGCGGCGCTGAGTGACGAGACGCAAAACGCCGGGCGTTTGCGCCGCCACGTCCGAGTGTTAGGTCGGCTCGGCTTGGCTACGCACCCAAGCGATTCCGGCGCGTCGATGGCCATCAGCACTTCTGGAAACGGGCAGCCATCCTCGGACGCGAAACCGCCAACATCACACCTGGATGAAAAAGTAGCGTAAGATCTATGCAGCCCGCCGTGGCAACCTTCCACTCAAGGCGGGGCACCATCCCTGGAGAGTCCCATGCGAAGAGTCTTGTCTTGCCGTGCGCTGCCGCTCTTTCTGCTGACCGGTCTGCCGCTGGCAACGGTGTCAGGTTCAACCAACACGACCCTGACCGTCTCCTTTTCGACGAGCCAGGCGGTGCACACTACCCTGGACAACCAGCGCATCGATACCTTTCTCACCAGGCTGACGGCGCAGTTGGCGGGCGGGCCGGTGCTGTACGATCAGAGCTTCAATTTCGCCTTCAGCGACCCGGTGGTGCAGGCGGCGATCCTGGCGGCGCGGCAGGTGCTGGTCAGTGCCGCGGCGGGGCCTATCACCTTGCTGGGCCCGACGCTGCTGTCGACAAGCGAGTCGCTGATCGACCTGACGGTGATTACCGTCCTCGATGGAAGCACGGCCACGCAAACGGTTACGCTCGAAGAGACGATAGGACCAGGTACGATCATTATCGGCGACCGCGACATCGGCGGCGTGGCATTCGAGGTTTTGGCCGGGTGGACCAACCTGAACGTGAACACCCACACCCAAACGGACTACTATGAGACCATGACCACTACGCGAACCTGGCTCACCGGCAGCCACTACGACCTGACGGGGCAGGTTGCGGAAGTGCCGGAGCCGGGCACGGCTTTCCTGGCGGCGGCGGGCATAGCTATGATCGTGTGGCGGCGGCGATGTCGCGCCGGGTAACAGCGCGGCACTTCAACCGGGTGGTAAAAGAGGACGCCCGGTTCGAAGTGGAACTAGCCGAACACCTGCGCGAGAACTACAACGCGACGCGGCTGGGCGAACTCTACGACCGTTTTACGCAAGGCTCCAGTGATTTCGACCACATGATGCGCCGGGCGATCTTCAGGGCGCTGGCGCGCAGCATGGGTCATGGGGTCCAAGTCGGCCGGGCCGTCACATTCCGCCACCTGGAGACATTCGAGATCGGCAACGGAGTCTTCATCGGCGACCAGGCTTGCCTGCAGGGCCGTCACGACGGCTGCTGCAAAATCGGCGATTCCACGTGGATCGGGCCGCAGAGCTTCCTGGATGCGCGGGCGCTGACGCTGGAAGATTGCGTGGGATGGGGACCAGGGGCCAAGGTGCTGGGCTCGGAGCACACGGGAGAGCCGGAGAACGAACCGGTGATGGCCACCGACCTGGAGATCAAGCCGGTGCGCGTGGGACGCGGGGCCGACATCGGGGTGAACGCGGTACTGCTGCCTGGAGTGACAGTGGGAGAGGGGGCGATCATCGGCGCAGGGGCCGTGGTGACCCGCGACATCCCCGCCCACGCGGTGGCGGCAGGCGTGCCGGCGAAGATACTGAGGAAGCGCGGGGCAGGCAACCCGGCGGACCAGAGAAGGCTTTGATGAAGACCGGAATGATGGTACTAGTGACCGGCGGCGCGGGCTTCATCGGGTCGGAACTGGTGGGGCAGCTTGCGGCGGCGGGGCGGCGGGTGATGGTGCTGGACAACCTGGCGACGGGACGGCGCGAGAATCTGAGCGGCACGGCAGCGACGCTGGTGGAAGGCGACGTGAGCGACCGGGCGGTGCTGGACTCGATCCTGCCGGGGGTGGATACGGTGTACCATCTGGCGTGTGTGAGCCTGCGCCGCTCGCTGAGGGAGCCGCGAGTGGGCCACGACGTGAACGCCACGGGGACGCTGATTCTGCTGGAAGCCTGCCGCGCCGCGGGAGTGCGGCGCTACGTACATGTGTCCTCGTCGGAGGTGTACGGCGAGGCTGAGACGGTCCCGATGACCGAAGAACATCGCACGCAGCCGACAACCGCGTATGGGGCTTCGAAGCTGGCGGGCGAGAGTTACGCGCGGGCGTTCCATCGCACTTACGGTTTTCCAGCGGTGATGGTGCGGCCGTTCAATGCCTTTGGACCGCGCTGTCATCACGAGGGCGACTCGGGTGAAGTGATTCCGAAGTTTCTGCTGCTGGCGCTGGCGGGCCGGCCGATGGTGATCTACGGCGACGGCACACAGACACGCGACTTCACGCACGTTTCCGATATCGCGCGCGGCATCAGGCTGGCGGGCAAGTGCGACGAGGCGATTGGCGAGACGATCAACCTGGGATCGGGCAAGGAAATCAGCATGCTGGGGCTGGCCGAGGAGGTGGCGCGAATAGCAGGCAGACCGCGAGCAGAAGTGATCCACGAAGCCGCGAGACCGGGCGATGTAAGGCGCATGTGCGCGGGAGCGGGCGTGGCGCGGAAGCTGCTGGGCTTCGAGCCGAGCGTGGGGCTACGGGCAGGTTTGATGGGGCTGAAGGAGTGGTACGAATGAAAGCGGTGATGCGTGCCATTCCGGTGAGCCGGCCGGAACTGGACGGGCGGGAGGAAGCGGCGGTCAGCCGGGTACTGCGCTCGGGCTGGATCACGATGGGGCCGGAGACGGAGCTGTTCGAGGCGGAGTTCGCCGCCTTTACAGGCGCAAAGCACGCTTGCGCGGTGTCGAGCGGGACGACGGCGTTGCACCTGGCGCTGGAAGCGACAGGCGTCAAGACGGGCGACGAGGTGATCACGGTGAGCCACTCGTTCATCGCCACGGCGGCGGCGATCCGCTACGTGGGGGCGACGCCGGTGTTCGTGGATATCGACGCGGCGACCTACAACATGAACCCGGCGCTGGTGGAGCCGGCGCTCACGCGGCGCACGCGAGCGATCCTGTGCGTGCACCAGATGGGGATGCCGTGCGGCCTTGAAGCGTTGCTCGGGATAGCACGGCAGCACGGACTGCCGCTGATCGAAGACGCGGCATGCGCCGCCGGCAGCGAGATACTGTGGCAGGGGCAGTGGGAGAGGATCGGCCGCCCGCGCGGCGACATCGCATGTTTCTCATTTCATCCGCGCAAGGTGCTGACCTGCGGGGACGGCGGGATGATATGCACGAACGACGCGGCGATGGAGCGCCGGTGCCGGGCTCTGCGGCACCACGGTATGAACGTGGGGGCGCACGCGCGGCACAGTTCATCGAGTGTCATCTTTGAAAGCTACGATGAACCGGGCTACAACTACCGGTTGACCGACATTCAGGCGGCGATCGGAAGGGTGCAGTTGGGGAAGCTGTCGGAAATGGTGGAGCGGCGGCGGCGGCTGGCAGGGCGCTACGGTAGGCTGCTGAAGAACCCGGCCCACGAGCCGCCATGGGCAAGATCGAACTGGCAAAGCTACTGCATGCGGCTGGACGAGGAACTGGACCAACGGGAGGAGATGCAACGGCTGCTGGAGGCGGGCGTGGCGACACGGAGAGGGGTAATGTGCGCCCACAGGGAAGGCGCGTTTCCGGCGGGCTCATGGCGGGGTGGATCACTGGCGGAGAGCGAAAAGGCGCAGGACCGGACGATCATGTTGCCGCTGTTTGCGTCGATGACGGAAGAAGAGCAGGACGTTGTGATTGAGGCGTTGGGATGATCTCCATCGTGACGCCGTCGTTCCAGGAAGCGCGTAGCCTGCCGCTGCTGTACAGCAGGCTGAGCGAGGCTCTAAAGGGCCTGGACTGGGAATGGATCGCGGTGGACGACCACTCCAACGATGGCAGCTTCGCGGCGCTCAGGGAACTGGCCGCGGCGGACCCGCGGGTACGCGGAGTGCGCCTGGCGCGTCGCAGCGGCTCGCACGCGGCGATCACCTGCGGACTGGAGCGGGCGCGGGGGGAGGCGGCGGTGGTGATGGCGGCCGACCTGGAAGATCCCCCGGAGGCAGTACTAGAGCTGGTCGAGGCCTGGCGGCAAGGTGCGCAGGTGGTGTGGGCCGAGTGCAGCGGACCAGCGAAGCCGGTGTCATCGCGGCTGTATCACCGGCTTGTCAGGCGCCTGGCGGGGATTGGCGAAATGCCAGCATCCGGGAGCGACTTCTTTCTGCTGGACCGCGGCGTGATGGACGCCTTCGCGCGGTTCGGCGAGGGCAACACCAGCGTGTTTGCTCTGGTCGCATGGATGGGCTTCCGGCAGGCGCGGGTGAGGTGTGAGAAACAGCCGCGCGTGACCGGGCGGTCGGGCTGGACCAGGCGCGCAAAACTGAAACTGCTGGCGGACTCGGTGACGGCCTTCAGCCTGCTGCCGGTGCGGGCGATGTCGGTGGCGGGCTTCTTGGCTGCGGTTTCCGGCTTCGCCTACGCCGCGCTGGTGGCGGCGAACTACTTCGCGGGCAAGCCGCCACAGGGCTGGTCGTCGCTGATGGTTGCGGTACTGGTGATGGGGGGCTTGCAGATGCTGATGTTGGGCGTGCTGGGCGAGTATATTTGGCGGGCGCTGGAAGAATCAAGGCGGCGCCCGCGCTATCTGGTGGAAGAAGAAACATGACGGCCTACCGTCTGTTGCAAACACTGCTGGCGCCTGGCGCAAGACGCAGATTGATGGAGCAGTCATCAGCTTGCAACCAGGAGTCCGGCCGGCGACTCGACGTTGGCTGCGGCCCGGATCGCCTGCTGAATGCCGTAGGCGTGGACATCGACTTCAAGCGGATAGCGGCATACGCGCGTTCGGGCTGGCCGGGAGTGGTGGCGTCGGCAACGGCGCTGCCATTCCGCGACGGGACTTTCGGCGGCGTCTGGAGCTGTGGTCTGTTGCATCACCTGAACGACGAAGAAGCGCGGCAAGCGTTGAGCGAGATGAGGCGCGTGGGCAGGCGTACCGTGGTCCTGGACGGGGTTCCTCCAGAACCGCGATGGCGGCGTCCCGTTGCGGCGCTGATCCGGCGGTTGGACCGCGGGTCTTGGCTGCGAAGTGAAGCCCGGCTGCGGGCCCTGGCGGGCGAAGCCTGGACCTGCCGGCGCATCACATACAGCCTGACGGGGCTGGAAGGGCTAGTAATGGAGGGAAGCAATGCCGATCGCCGCTGATGTCGTGCTGGGCCGCGAGGTGCTGATCCCACAGCCGGAGCTGGTGAACCTGTACGGGTGCCGGATCGGCGATGGATGCCGCATCGGGGCATTCGTGGAGATCCAGAAGGGCGTCAGCGTAGGCCGGCTGTGCAAGATCTCGTCGCATTCATTCCTGTGCGAAGGCGTGACGATCGAAGACGAAGTGTTCGTCGGGCACGGCGTGATGTTCATCAACGACCGCCATCCGCGGGCGACCGGTGAATGGACGCTGGCGCCGACGCTGGTGCGCCGGGGAGCGTCGATCGGCAGTGGCGCGGTGATACTGTGCGGGGTGACGATCGGAGAAGGCGCCATGATCGGAGCCGGCGCCGTGGTCACTGGGGACATCGGCGCGCGAGAGACAGTGGCCGGAGTGCCGGCGCGGAGAACGCGGCTGTGATCGGCGCCGCCATGGCGGGATATGGATCCGGTCATGGATATTGGCGGGGCCTGGGCCCGGGACATCCACCGCGACGAGGGGAAGCGACATCGCGTGACGGGGGCTCAGTGCGATGAAGGGCAGGCAGTGGCTGATCCTGGCGGCGGTGCTGGCGATGGTGATAGGAGTGCGCTACGCCGAACCGATTCAGGACAGTGATGCGTTCTGGCAGATGGCCTACGCGAAACAGATGATAGAGCGCGGCACGCTACGGCTGGACCACACGGTGTTTTCGTGGATGCCGGCGAGTAATGCGATGATCTACTGCGCCTGGATCGGTGAGTTGATTCTGTACGGAGTGTGGCGGCTGGCGGGCCTGGCCGGACTGTTCGCGCTGCGCTACGGCCTGGTGCTGGCCGTGGTGGCCGGGATGGCGCTATTCGCCCGGCGGCGCGGATTGCTCCACTGGCCGGTGACGTGGCTGGTGCTTCTGGTGGTGACGCTGGCCGGCAGCGCCGGCACGCTCATCAAACCGGAGATTTTCTCGCTGATGCTGTGGAACGCGATGCTGTGGGTGTACTTCCGGGCGAGATACGAAGACAGCCGCTGGTATTACGTTATGCCGGCGATCCTTCTGGTGTGGGTCAACACGCACGGCGCGTTCATTGTCGCTGCGCCGTTCCTGGCGGTGGTCTTACTGTCGCAACGGGCTTTCAAGGCCGCGGCGTTATGCGTGGTGGCAACGCTGGTCAATCCCTACGCGTGGAGGTATCCATATCAACTGCTGCGCGATTATGCTTTGCGAGGCACGCCGCGACCGGACGAAGCGTGGAACTCGGCGCACCAATCGATCACTTCGCCGCTGGCGGCTGATCTGCACTTCACCTGGTATCTGGGGATCATGGCCGCGCTGCTGGCGACGATCTTTGCGCTGCACGCGTGGCGGAAGCCGCCGGGCGAGCGTGTCGAGCTGGCGTTGCTGGCGGCCAACCTGGTTTACATCCCGCTGTTCGCCGTGTACCTTCGAACCACCTACTTCTGGCCCGCACTTTTCGGATACACGTTTCTCCACCTGGCGTCGACTGCGCCGGCCGCGCCCATTCTGACGGTGACGCATCCCTGGCTGCGCGACTCCAGGAAACTCCGCAAAAGGCTGTGGCACTGGAGAGCCGCCACGGTTTCGACGAGTGTGGATTTCGGCGCTCGCGCGGCGCGGCAAAGCCTGACGGCCGCGGCACTGGCGGCCTTCCTGTTCCTGGCCGGACGGGCCGGCTGGGACGCCTGGCGGCATCCGTCCGCCGGTAGTTGGTTGGGCTTCGGTGTGAACTATTCCAATCCGGTGGAGGAAGCGGAGTTCCTGGCAAGCCGCGGGCTGGGAGGCCGCATCTACAATCTGTTCAACTCCGGCGGATACCTGCTGTGGCGGCTCTACCCTCAGAACAAGGTGATGGTGGACGCGCGGTCGTTTCCATACCTGCAGTGGTTCGATCAACAGTCGAGCTTCGCCAAGGGTGATGAATTCGCCGAGTTCATCAAACGGCATCCGGCGGATGTGGCCGTGATCGAGCTTTCCAACGTCAATGTCTGGCGTCACTTCCTCCGCCAGCAGGATTGGCGGCTGGTGTTCTATGGCCCATCGGCGGCGGTGTTTGCGAAAGTGCAACAGGCGTCCGGCATCGACGGCCGGGCCGATCCGGAGCGATTCACGCGGCTCAGGAATGGCCAGACGGCGATGTGGGTGTTTCAATTCGCGTGCTTCGTAGCCGACTACCCGGCCGCCTGGGCGGTGCTGGATCATGTCGAAAACCAGCTAAAGCACGAGGTGCCCGATAGCGAGATGCAGCGCGCCGTGGAATACAGACAGGCGCACGAAGCTCTGCAGGAGCACAAGTGGGAGAACGCGAGAGTGCTGTTCAGACGCGTCCTTGCCCAGGGTCACGTCAGCGACCGCGACCGTCTGATTCTGACTCTGCTCGAAAGCAGGGACCAGAGCACGGGCGGCGCGAAGGCGGATGCAGCGGTGTTCGAGGCGGCGCTGCGGCGGTTGGCGTCCGGGTATCGGCCGAGGTGAAGCGGAGTTGTGCTGCTCGCCGGCCGCCTACCGCAAGGAACCTCTCAGTGGCCGGCGCGGCGGCGCAGTTCGTCCAGGGCTGACAGGGGGACGCGGTGGCCGTTGCGGCCGCGGCCGAGCAGGATGCCGGGCTTATCGTCGCCATGGTAGTCCGAGCCCCCGGTCAGGGCCAGATTGTACTTGCGGGCGAGGTGCGAGTAGCGGGAGCGGTGTGATTCGCCATGGTCGGAGTGCCAGACCTCGATGGCGCCGAGGCCGGCGGCGGCGAGCGCGCGAATGAGGGACTCTTCGGCGAGGGGATCGGTTTGTCTCAAGCGCCGGGGATGGGCCAGGGAGGCGACGCCGCCGGCCTCGGTGATGCGGCCGATGGCCTCTTCGGGGGGCGGGTCTTCGCGCTCGACGTAGCAGGCGCCGGTCTCGCCGAGGTAGAGGCGGAACGCCTCCTCCATGCTGGCGGCGTAGCCTTTGTCGCGCAGGACGCGGGCGAAGTGCGGGCGGCCGGTGATGTTCCGGGCGTGAGCTTCAGCCTCCTCCAGGGCGACGTTCATGCCGTGGCGGCACAGGTTTTCGGCCAGGGCGGAGTTGCGGGCCTGGCGGCGGCTGCGGAGGCTGTCGACCCAGGCGCGGAAGCCGGGGCCGGGCTCGGCGAAGAAGTAGCCGAGGATGTGAACGCTGCGGCGGGTGGGGTCGGGTTCGGAGAGAAGTCGAGTGCTGAGCTCGATGCCGCGAACGAAGGTGAGGCCGAGGGCGGCGGCGGCGGGCAGAGCGAGGTCCGAACCGGCCAGGGTGTCGTGGTCGGTGATGGCGAGGGCCTGAAGGTGGAGGGAGGCGGCGAGTTGAACGAGGCGCTCGGGGGAGTCCGAGCCGTCGCTGGCCGTGGAATGGGTGTGGAGGTCGATCACGGCGAAGGGGCGCTCAGGGCCTGCGTATCAGCTCGCCGGGGTGCCTGAGGCCGCCGACTTCGAATTCGAAGCGCTCGGCGCCGAAGATGGCGATCAGCTTTCCGGCGCCAAGCGGCTTGCCCTGGGTGGAGAAGAATACGGCGCCGTCGGTGGATTCCCCTGACTGGAGACGGGTGGTGACCAGGACGATGGCGGAGGCGGCGGCGGCGGCCTTGAGGCGGGAGGAGCTGACCTCGGCCAGCGCCGCCTGGCGGCGCTGTTCGTAGCCGTTGGTGGAGGTGAAGCGGCTGAGGCCGTAGAGACCCACCTCGTAGGTGCCGACCAGGCGGATGACGTCGTTGCGGCCGCCCTTATCGAGAAACTGTTGGACCACCTGGCGCGCGGGGGTGGCGGCGATGGCGGTGCCGTCGGCACGGACGAAGCGGAAGTCCTCCGGCTTGACGGTGCGAGCCGAGGGGGCGCCGTTGGAGACCGCCACCTGCACGACCACGTACTCGCGCACCTGGACGGGCAGGGGCGCGAACATGATGGTGAGGCCCGAGCGGGTGATGGTCTGGTAGTGGAGGCCGTTGGACTCGAACTCAATCGCCTGCGAGGGCGCCTGGGCGAAGAGGGGGAAAAAAACGAGTGGCCACGCCAGCAGGAGCAGCGCCGGGATGGTCGGTGGCCTCATACCTCCATGATAGACTGGGCTTTGCCTCCGGCTGGCTGGCGCTCTGCCGAGGTATCGCAAGACAACTTTGTTCGTTTTCATAGAGGACATTTTTCTCATGCGCAATACCGGTGTCAGTCCGAGCAGCCATGGCCTTGCGGCCCAAGGCATAGAAACGTCCACGGCGTGGTGGAACCTGGGGACGGGACGGCTGACGGAGATGGCGCTGCAGCGGCAGGAGGGGGTGCTGGCGGGGAACGGCGCGCTGGTGGTGCGGACGGGGCAGTTCACCGGGCGGTCGCCGAAAGACAAGTACATCGTGCGCGACGCGCATACGGAGAGCACGGTGGCCTGGGGCAGCGTGAACCAGCCGCTCTCGCCGGAGCAATTTGACGGCATCTGGATGCGAGTGCAGCAGTTTCTGAAGGAGAAGGAAGTCTTCGTGGCGGACCTGCGCGCCGGGGCCGATGACGAGTACAAGATGCCGATCCGGGTGGTGACACAGCGGGCGTGGCATTCGATGTTCGCGCGGCAGTTGTTCATCAAGCCGGAGTTGGGCGCGCTGGCGGGGTATGAGCCGGATTTCACGATCGTGTTCGCGCCCGAGTTCCGCTGCGACCCGGCGGTGGACGGCACGAGCACCGAGACGTGTATCTGCATCAACTTCACGCGGCGGATGGCGCTGATCCTGGGGACGTCTTACGCGGGGGAGATGAAGAAGTCGGTCTTCACGATCCTGAACCACCTGCTGCCGGAGCGCGGGGTGCTGCCGATGCACTGCTCGGCCAACGTGGGCAGCCACAAGCGGGTGGCGCTGTTCTTCGGTTTGTCGGGGACGGGCAAGACGACGCTTTCGGCCGACCCGCACCGGCGGCTGATCGGCGACGACGAGCACGGGTGGTCCGATGCCGGGGTGTTCAACTTCGAGGGCGGCTGCTATGCCAAGTGCATCCGGCTGTCGCGGGAGGCCGAGCCGCAGATCTTCAACGCGATCCGTTTCGGCTGCGTGCTGGAGAACGTGGTGATCGAGCCGGAGACGCGGACGCTTGACTACGACTCGGAGGCGAACACGGAGAACACCCGCGCGGCCTACCGGGCGCAGTACATCGAGAACGCGCTGATACCGGGCGTGGGCGGCCATCCGTCGGACGTCGTGTTCCTGACGGCGGACGCCTTTGGGGTGCTGCCGCCGATTGCGCGGCTGACTTCCGGGCAGGCGATGTACCACTTTCTGAGCGGCTACACGGCCAGACTGGCGGGGACCGAACGCGGGATGGGCAAGGAGCCGCAGGCGACGTTCAGTTCGTGCTTTGGCGAGCCGTTCCTGCCGCGGAGCCCGCTGGAGTATGCGCGGATGCTGGGCGAGAAACTGGAGCGGCACAAGGCGCGGGTGTGGCTGGTGAACACGGGATGGGCGGGCGGTCCGGCGGGGGTCGGAAACCGGATGAAACTGGGCTACACGCGAGCGATGGTCAATGCGGCGATCGAGGGCGAACTGGCGGACGTGCCGGTGCATGCGCACCCGGTGTTCCAGGTGCTGGTGCCTGAGTTCTGCCCCGGCGTTCCGAATGAGGTGCTGGACGCGCGCGGGATGTGGGCGGACAAGGATGCCTACGACCGGGCGGCGCGGGATCTGGCTGGGAGGTTCCGCAAGAACTTCGAAAGCAAGTTCGGCTCGGTGGGGGCCGATATCGCGGCGGCGGGGCCTGTGGCGGGGTAGGTCCGGCTACAATCGATAACGGAAGCTCGTCCTGGCCGGTGCTGGGCCTGGTCTTCAAAACCAGTGGGCGGCGCCTCGCGTCGCCGGTGGGTTCGACTCCCACGAGTTTCCGCCAGACGGGCGATCACCCAATCGAAGGCCCGGCAATCAGCGACATTCCACAGCCGCCGCAGGTCCTCGCCGAACGCAATGCCAACGCGGCCGACGGGCACGCCTCCGCGCAGCGCCGGGCCGACTTCCGCAGGCCCTCCGCGATCGGCTTGCCGAATGGCGCCGCCACGGTCACGTCGAAGCCCCGGCCCACGATGGCCACCCCGAACTCCTCTCCCTCTTCCGCCGCGATGCGCACGCACGCCTCGCACAGGATGCACTTGCCCGGCTCGTAGACGATCTCCGGATGCGACAGGTCCTGCGTGAAGCGCCGCCGCGCGCCGGGGTATCTGAAAGCGTCGGCCTGGTACTCGCTCGCCAGCCCGCGCACGTGGCAGCAATCGGACTTGCTGCACCCGCAACTGAGGCAGCGCCGCGCTTCGCGCTCGGCTTCTTCCGCCGGCAAGCCGGTCTCGACCTCGTCAAACGTCGTCCGCCGCCGGGCCATGTCGATCTCCGGCATTCGCACCCGCGCCGATTGCTCGATGGCCCGGAACATCACCGCCCGCTCGGCGTCGTCCATCGGCTTCATGTTCACGGCGGCCAGAGCGGGCTCGCCCGTCACCGCCTGGCCGCGCAGGTATTGGTCCATTGACACCGCCGCCATGCGCCCGGCCGCCACCGCCCTCACCGCCAGGTCCGCGCCCAGCACCGCGTCCCCGCCTGCGAATACGCCCTCCAGGTTGGTTGCCATCGTCCTGGGGTCCGCCGCGATGCCCCAGCCTGTCACCCGCAGGCCGTCCCGCTCGGCCACCTCGTGTTCCACGGCCTGCCCGATGGCGGCGATCACGGTGGAGCACCTCACCGCGAACTCCGATCCCGGCACGGCCACGGGCCGCCGCCGCCCGCTTGCATCGGGCTCGCCCAGTTCCATGCGCTGGCAGGTCAGGGACAACTGCCGGTTTCCGTTTCGCTCAAGTTGAACCGGGGCCAGCAGGTATTCGATCTCGACGCCCTCCACCTGCGCCTCATCGGCTTCCGAGAGCAGGCAGGGCATCTCCTGCCGGGTGCGCCTGTATAGAACGCGCACGCTGCGCGTCTTCAGCCGCACCGCCGCGCGCGCGCAGTCGATGGCTGTGTTGCCGCCGCCGATGACCACCACGTCCTCCCCCACC
The DNA here is from genome assembly GCA_016213245.1 of Candidatus Solibacter usitatus. Taxonomy (GTDB): domain Bacteria; phylum Acidobacteriota; class Terriglobia; order Bryobacterales; family Bryobacteraceae; genus Paludibaculum; species Paludibaculum usitatum_A. Next base: position 40,866 of record JACRBC010000084.1, read on the forward strand.
GCCGGCGGATTCCCGGCCGCCACCATCTCCAGGAACTCCAGCGCCGGCAGCGCCAGTTCCTCGCCTTCACACCTCAACTCCTGCGCCTGCTGCGCGCCGATGGCCAGGAAGACCGCGTCATGACTCTTTCGCAGATCCGCAAGCCTGAAGTCCCGCCCCCAGCGCTGCCCCATTCGAAACTCCACGCCAAGTTGTTCGATGACGCCGATCTCGGCATCCAGCGCCTCCCTGGGTAGCCTGTGCGCGGGAATCGCATAGCGCAGCATCCCGCCGGCTCGCTCCTTGGCGTCGAATACCGTCACGCGGTGGCCCATCTGCACGAGGTAGAACGCCGCCGCCAGCCCGGCCGGACCGGCGCCCACGATGGCCGCCGTCTTGCCCGACTCCGCGGCCTTGGGAGGCAGGTAGGGTTGCTTCGCCCGCCCGTCCTCATCGGCCACATAGCGGTGCAGCGCGCCGATCGCCAGCCCCTGGTCGTAATCCAGCCGCCGGCACTGTTGCTCGCACAGCCTCGGGCAGATCCGCCCCAGCGCTCCCGGCAACGCCAGGCGCCGCGAGATCACCTCCATGGCGCCGGGCACGTCGCGGCGGGCGATGCCCTCCATGAAGCCGGCGATGTCCAGCCCCGCCGGGCAGGTCGCCGAACACGGCGACACGCAGTCGCCGGCGTGGTCCGATAGCAGCAGCTCCAGCGCCATCTTCCGGGCCTTGCGGATGTCCGTGCTGGCGGTGGTCACCACCATGCCCTCGGCCGCCGGCATGGCGCACGACGGCGAGAATCCCCGCCGCCCCTCGATCTGTACCGCGCACACGAAGCACGAAGAGACCGGCTCCAGCCCCGGCACGTGGCACAGCGTCGGAATGCGGATGCCCAGCCGCCGCGCCGCCTCCAGCACGGTCGTGCCGGGCGCGACGCTCACTTGCCGGTTGTCGATGGTCAGCGTCAGCACGGGCTCACCACCTCCACCGCGTCGTCCTGGCACGCCTTGCGGCACTCGTCGCAGCGCGTGCATAGCTTGTCGTCGATCTCGTGTTTCTCGTACGGCCGGTAGGCGATCGCCCCCACCGGGCAGACCTGCGCGCAGAGCGTGCAGCCGATGCACTGGTCCGTCACGCGGTAGCGGATCAGGGCGGGGCAGCGGCCCGCGGGACAGCGCTTCTCCTGGATGTGCGCCTCGTACTCGTCGCGGAAGTAGCGCAGCGTGGTCGCCACCGGGTTCGGCGCCGTCTGCCCCAGCCCGCACAGGCTGCCGCGGCTGACATAATCCACCAGCTCTTCCAGCGTCCCCAGGTCGTCGCGCCGCGCCCGGCCTTCGCATATCCGCTCCAGGATCTCCAGCATCCGCTTCGTCCCGATGCGGCAGAACGTGCACTTGCCGCACGACTCGGCCTGCGTGAAGCGCAGAAAAAACCGCGCCATGTCCACCATGCAGTCGCGCTCGTCCAGCACCACCAGCCCGCCCGAGCCCATGATCGCGCCCGTCTTCGGAATCTCGTCGTAATCGACCGGCGTTCCGGCAAGCCGCTCCGGAATGCAGCCTCCCGACGGCCCGCCCATCTGCACCGCCTTGAACTTCCGCCCGCCCTGAATCCCCCCGCCGATCTCCTCGACAATCTCGCGGATCGTGATGCCCATCGGCACTTCGATCAGCCCCCCTCGCCGGATCTTGCCCGCCAGCGCGAACACCTTCGTGCCTTTGCTGCCCTGCGTGCCCAGCCCGGCGTATGCCGCCGGGCCGTGCCGCACGATCCACGGCGCCGAGGCCAGCGTCTCCACGTTGTTGATCAGCGTCGGCGCGCCGTGCAAGCCGCGCTCCACCGGGTACGGCGGCCGCAGCCGCGGCATGCCCCGGCCGCCTTCCAGCGATTGGATCAGAGCCGTTTCTTCCCCGCACACAAACGCCCCGGCGCCCTCGCGCACCTCCAGATGCAACGAAAAGCCCGAGCCGAGGAGGTTCTCGCCGGTGAAGCCGCGCGCCTGCGCCTGCCGGATCGCCTGGCGCACGTTGCGCACCGCCAGTGGGTACTCGGCGCGGATATAAAGGATCCCCTCGGCCGCGCCAATGGCGTAGGCGGCAATCGCCAGGCCTTCCAGCACGCGGTGCGGATCCGCCTCCAGCACCAGCCGGTCCATGAAAGCCCCCGGATCGCCCTCGTCCCCGTTGCAGATGACGTACTTCACCGCGCCGGGCTGCCTGCGCGCCATCTCCCACTTGCGCCCGGTGGAAAAGCCCGCGCCCCCGCGCCCGCGCAGCCCGGATGCCGTGATCTGCGCGATGACAGCGTCCGGCTCCAGCCGGAGACACGCCTCCAGCGCCTGGTAGCCGCCGCGCGCCGTGTACTCGTCGATCCGCCCCGGATCGATCTCCCCGCAGTTTTCCAGCACGATGCGCTTCTGCTTGCCCAGGTACTCCGCCGCCGGTCCCGCTTCCGCGTCCACCAGATGGTCGGCCAGATCCACCGCTTCGCCGCCTGTCAGCGCCCTCAGCAGCCGGCGCGCGCCATTCACAAGCCCGCGCCCCGGCGTGTGCCGCCGCACAATCGCCCGCGCCGCCCCGGCCGTAACGTTGCCGTACAGCGCCACCGGCTTGCCGGCATGGAGGACCTGCACAATGGGCTCCGAGTGGCACATGCCGTTGCATCCCACCGCCTTCACCACCGCGCGGCCGCCCGCCTCCCGGACCAGCGCGTCCCGCACCGCCTCGCCCCCGCTGGCCACGCCGCACGAGCTGAGGCCGACCCGGATCTCCACGCTGCCCGCTCTCATGCCCGCTCTCCCGGTTGGACCGCGGCCAGCGCGTCGCACGCCGTCGCCGGCGTCAGCTTCCCGGCCGTGTGCTCGTCCACCATCAGCACCGGCGCCAGGCTGCAACAGCCCAGGCAGGCCACCTCCTCGACGGTGAACGTGCGCGACGGGTCCGTGTCCTCGCCCTCGGCGATGGCCAGTTCACGCCGTAGCTCGTCGGTGATCTGCCGCGCCCCGGCCACGTGGCAGGCCGTTCCATGGCACACGCGCACGATGTGCTCGCCCACCGGCGACCGCCTGAATCGCGAGTAGAACGACGACGTGCCCGCAATCTGCGCCGGCGAGATCTCCGTCAGATGGCACACCCGCCGCAATGCCTCATCCGGCAGATACCGGTAGTGCGCCTGTATCGCCTGCAGGATCGGGATCGCCGCCTCCGCTCCGCGGCCCTCCTTCTCGATCAGCCCGTCGACGAATGTCAGGTCGATCTCCGGAGCCGCCGCCGCCGCTTGCGCCGCCACGGCCCTCCCTGCCCGCGGCCAAACCGCCGATGGACCTCGCTCCGGCACCCTCACCGGCGGCCTCGCCTGCCCCGCCAGCAGCCTCTTCGCGCCACCCAGGAATCCCGCCGCCGCCCCCACCAGCACCAGCGATAGCCAGTTGACCCGCGCCCGCCGCGCCCGGTTGAATTCCGCGATCCGCTTCTGCTCCGCCGCCAGCACCGGCGCCAGCTTGGCGTCACGCTGGACTTTCTCCTGCAGCGCCGCGATCTGCGCGTCGCTCGCCGGTGTCCACCCCCGCATCACCGCGTAGTCCACCGCCAGCGCGACAACCGACAGCACCATCACCGCCCCCGCGGCGATGGTCGCGTTCTTCAGCCCCGGCCCGCTCATCGCACTTCTCCCAGCGGGACGAAAGCCTTCACCAGCGGACCCTCGCGCGGACACGCCGCGTAGCACCGCGCGCAGTACAGGCACTTCCGCCTCACCGCCCGCATCTCCTCAATCGCCCCGTACGGGCAGGCCTCCGCGCACAGCCCGCAGTCCAGCTCCTTGTTCGGCGTGATGCTCACGCCGCGCGCCGCCAGCCGCGAGAACCACGACAACAGCCCTCCGTACGGGCACAGGTAACGGCAGTACGGCCGTCCCACGAACATCCCCAGCACCAGAAAGCCAGCGCCGAGCGCCAGCATGTGCGCGAAGCCCGACCGCCGGAACAGGCTCACGAACGGGTCGAACCGGCAGATGACGAAATCCCGCTGCGCCGCCGGCAGTACGGCATACCAGATGGCCGCCGCCAGGTAGACGTACTTCAGCAGGCCCAGGGCCTGGTCCAGCCTCCGCGGCACCTGCACTGGCTTCAATAGCACCAGCTCCTGAATGCTGCCCAGCGCGCACACCCCCCCGCAGAACGCCCGGCCGTAAAACACCGCCACCAGCAGCGGCAGGAAAAACGTCGCTGTCACCACCATCGGGATGTGGTAGTTCGGGTCCGTCAGCGCCACTGTCACGTTTTGGATGGAGCCGATTGGGCAGACGCATCCCTCGCGGTAGAAGCCGAAGTACCCCACGCTCGCCACCGTCAGCGCAACCAGCCATCGCCGGCTGCGCCGCTTTACGACAATCCACACCGACACGCCCATCGCCGCGGCGAGCAGCGCCACGTCCAGAATCTCCAGCCACGCCCTTCTCGGTAGCGGCTTCTGCACCTTGGGCGTCACGTAGCCCCCGCCGATGTCCTTCTCTTGCGGCGCCCGCTCCACGGGCCTTTCATAATGCAGCGCCTGCCCCTGCGCGTTTTCCGCCAGGCAGCCCAGCACGCACACTGCCAGAAGTGCCAGTACAGCTCTTCGCCGGCTCATGCCGGCGCGCTTTCCCCCAGCACCGCTTTCAACGCCGGCCACTGGTTGAGAGCGTCCTTCGGGCAGGCCGTCGAAATCGCGCAGTTGTTGCAATTCACGCACAGGTCGTGCCGCACCTTCAGAATGATGGAGCTCAACCCCGCCGGCTCCTTGCACGCCATTACGCACTTGCCGCAGCCGTCGCACTTCGCCTCATCGATGACGTACTCGTAGAAGTTGTTCGCCGGATCGTTCGGGTCCGCCTCCCCGATCGGCTTCCGCAGAATCGCGTCGCGCGGGCACAGCTTCTCGCTCGGCAGCCCGTCGCGGCCCACCGCGCTCTTCACGCTGTAATAGGCCGGGCACACGCAGCACCGGCCGCACTTGGAATACTCGTTCACCGCCCTCACGGCGGACTGCGTCACCACGCACTCCTTCACGCACAGGTCGCACACCTTGACGCCCACCTCGCCCAGCCGGCTGTTCACGCACTTCGAGGCGTCGATCTGCCACACCACCTGCCCTTCGGCCTTGTGCACCAGGAAGCCCGCCGACAACCCCAGGCCCGTCACTGCCGCGCCGCGCGCCACGCGGCCCATCGCCTGCCGTCTGGAGACCTTGCCGCTCATCGCGCCTCCGTCCTCTCTCTCACCGGTTCGAACACCAGAATCTGCAGCTTCACCGTCTCGGCCACGTACACCCGGCCGCGGAAGTCCGCGGCCACGGCCATGTTCTTAGACCCGGCGTCGAACACCTTCGTTCCCAGCACTGCCAGCAGCTTGCCCTCTGCATCCAATACCTTCGCCCGTGGTTCTGCTTTTTCGGTGACCAGGACCCGGCCCTCCGGGCCCAGCGCCATGTTCGTCGGATTGCAGCAGCCCGGGAAGCCCTCCGGATCGATGCCGTCAAACCGCCCGATGTGCCCCAGCAACTTCCCCTCGCGCGTGTAGCGCTCCACCCTGTGCTTGCCCGGATTGGCCGCGTGGATCCCCCCGGCGGAGTCCACGTCGAAGTCCAGCACCCCGTTCGGGATAAGGAATCCGTTCGTCCGGTTCTCCTTCCCGATGTCGTTCACGTGCTTCAATTCCCGGTCATACCGCCGGATGCACCGCGCGGCCGCGTCCGCCACGAAGGTCTCGTTCCCGTGCACCCTGACCGCCGTCACCTCGCCCAACCAGCCGCCCTGCCACGCCCTTTCGAGCTTCCCCGTGCCGTCGAAGATCTCTACTTGCCCCGCCTGGCCGACGAAGAGGCGTCCGTCCGCCGCCAAGTGGATCGAACAGCCCGGCTTGGCCGTCGCCCACCGCCGCAGCAGCTTCCCGGCCGGATCGAACACCATCACCTGCGAGTCTCCCGCCGCGTAAAGGCGCCCGTCGCGTCCGGTGCACAGCCCGCGAAGGGATTGGCCGAACCACTCCGGCCCGCTGAGCTTGCCTCCCATCACACGCGTGTGGCGGTATTCCATGGCCCTCTCCTATTTGCCCCGCACGTCGATGCACACCATCTTAGTCAGATCCCGCAGCACCAGCTTGCCGTCGGAAAGCGCCATCGGCCCCCACACGTCTTCACCCGACAGCACCTGCGCCTTGTCCAGTTCCTTGTAGCCCGTCGTGTTGGCCTCAATGAGCCGCAGCATCCCTGTCTTGCCCTCCAGAATGTAAAACATCCCATCGGCCAGCAGGAAACTGCCCAGCTCGAAGGCCGCTTTCCCGTCGCTGTCCCATACCTTGTTGCCGTTGAAGTCCAGGCACGTGAACAGTCCCCGGCGCTTCTTGCCTACCGCAAAAAAGTGCCCCTTGTACACAATCGGCGTGTGCACCTCGGAGTTCCACTCGTTGTTCTTCATGTCGAACGAGGTGTCCGTCTTGAACGCTCCCCCCGCGCTGCTGACCTTGATCAGCGTGCTGCCCGCGTCGTACGGCCCGGTGACGAACACCTGCTGCGCATCCACCGCCAGCGGCGACGGCGCCGCCGCCACGTTGAACTTCCGCGGGTAGTTCCACAGCAGTTTCCCGTCCTTCGCCGACACGCCCATCACGCTCTCCAGCGTGGCGTACAGGTACTGCTTCACCCCGCCCAGCGTCGCCGGCATCACCGACACGTGCGACAGGATGGCGTTGATTGAGTTCGCCGTCCGCCACAGCTCCTTCCCCGTCGCTTTGTCCAGTGCCACCAGGACGGCGTCGCCGCCCGTCGCCACCACGACGCGGTCGGCCTCGATCAAGGGGTTCTGGCCGTTGTACCACGGCGGAATCCGCGTCTTGTAGACGGCTACCAGGTCCTTCTGCCACATCTTCTTGCCCGTCCGGGCGTCCAGCGCGTACAGGTTGCACTTCGGGTCCATCGAAAACACTTGCCGCGCGTCCACCGCCGGCACCGTGCGCGTGATGGCGTGGTTGGGCCGGATCCTCTTCGGCTCCGCGTACCGCCAGATCTCTTTGCCCGTAGCCAGGCTGCGGCAAATCACCCCCCACTCGCCTTTCGCTTCGTCGTAGTCGTTGTGATACACCCGCCCGCCTGCAATCGCCGCTCCTGCATACCCCTGCCCCACCGGAATCGTCCACAGCACCTTCGGCCCGCCCTGCGGCCACTTCCTGAGCAGGCCCATCTCCTTGGACACGTTGTCCCGCGCCGCCCCCCGGAACTGCGGCCAATCCTCAGCCCGCAACCGCGGCGCCAGCAAGCCCAGGCAGGCCAGGCCCGCCACCGCCGTCCCGAACCCCCTCCGCGTCCGCCCGGACCTCTCCATGATGGAATCCATACCTTTCTATTATGGAGTATGCCACCTGAACCTCCCCTGGTGGAGTAAATAGTGGAGGCCCTCCCCCGGCCAGCCGGGAGTCACATCCCCCTGTACGCCCGGCTCCGGTGTAGCACGCGCACCACCAGAATCACGGAACGGCCGCCCTGCAACTCGTAAACCACCCGATAGTCGCTCACGCGCAGGCGATACACCGCCCTTCCTGGCACCTACTTCGCTGCGGCCCTCCTGTGCGCCTTCAGCACATCGGCCCATGCCACCGTGGGCTCGTCTCTGCGTCGACGCCACGCCTCCAGGTCCGCCTCGTCCTCGATCAACTCCACGATCGCCTGCTCCACGACGAATCCGATCTTCCGCCCATGACGTCTCGTGTAGAGTACCAGCGCCCGCTTCACCGCCGAGTCGATCGTCGTTGAAAGCGTCGCTGCCCGTGCCACGCCAATATTCTCACACGAAAGAACATGGGCCGCCCTGCGTCCGACTCCACAAGGATCTTGAGGGCTCAGGGAATCAGGCGCTATTGCGATCCTTGTGTGGCCCGGCTCCCTTCGGGCCCCTGTGTGACTGGCTCAGACGCTCCACCACTTCAGCCCTTGAGCGGCATGTCGATGGAGTTGCCGTAGGTTGGGGCGTTCCAGAATCGCCCGCAGAAACTCGGCCACAACCGCTCGCTGAGCCGAGTCGAACGATTCGACCAACTCGACTGCTCGCTCAGTTTGCCAGCCCTCCTCCTCGTCCCCGGGACAGAGGAAGTACAGCGTGAACTCCAGCGTGAGGTTGTCTCGGGCGACGATCTCCATCGATCGCAGCAACCAGGCAGGAAGAAAGGCTGTCATCGCTGCCGGCTGCAGCAGGCAAATGGACAAGGAGCTGTTGTCCAGCAAGTCACCTCTCAGTTCGTCCCAACGCTTGCCGGGCAACTCGCGGCGCAATTCAATGCCTTGGTCGCATTCGTCGTGAGTCGAAACGACCCGATGGAATGGCTGCGGCGGAAAAGCGATCTTCAGCCGCTCCCGGAACCCTTCCAAGTCAAAGGTTGTTCCCACAACAGTCCCTCCCTCGGCGCTCTCTACCCCTCCCCGCCCAGCCCCGGCACCCGCGGCAGCAGGTGCTTTTGCACCTTGCCCAGCGCCGTGCGTGGCAGTGAATCCACGCGGATGAACGCCCGCGGCGCCTTGAACGACGCCAGCTTCTCGCGGCACACCGCCTCCAGTTGGCCCGCGTCGAACGCCCCGCTGGCCACAATGTAGGCCACCGGCGACTCGCCCCGCACCCGGTCCGGCACGCCCACCACCGCCGCCTCGGCCACGCCCGGTTGCTCCAGCAGCAACTCTTCAATCTCCCGCGGGTAGATGTTGAATCCCCCGGAGATGATCAGGTCGCTCTTGCGCCCCTTCAGCGTGTAGTAGCCGTCTTCGCTCCGCTCGGCCACGTCGCCCGTCTTGAACCACCCATCGGCGAAAGCCGCCCGCGTCGCCTCCTCCCGCCGCCAATACCCCGCGAAGACGTTCGGACCCTTCACCTGCAATTCTCCGTCGACGATGCGCGCCGACACCCCCGGCAGCGGCAACCCCACCGTCCCGGCGCGCCGCTCGCCCTCGTACGGATTGCTGATGTTCATGAACGTCTCCGTCATCCCGTAGCGCTCCAGTATCGTCACGCCGTACTTCGTCCGGAACTCCTCCAATACCTGCGCCGGCAGCGGCGCCGAGCCCGACACCATCAACCGCGCCGTCTCCCCAATCTCACGCGCGACCTGGACTGGCCACTCAAGCATCCGCACATACATCGCCGGCACACCGAAAAACAAGCTCGGCCGGAAATCCAGAAACTCCCCCGCCGCCTTCTGGTGCTCAAAGCGCTCCAGCAGGCGCATCCGGCACCCGGCGATCAGCCAGGCGTGCAGCCCGTTGCCCAGCGCGTGGACGTGGAACAGCGGCAGCGCCAGCAGAAAGCGGTCCCGCTCCGAAATGCGCCAGCAGGTGATGATGTTCAGCGCGTTGGCGGCGAAGTTGTTGTGCGTCAGCACCGCTCCCTTCGACGCGCCTGTCGTGCCCGACGTATAGACGATCGCCGCCGGGTCGTCGCCATCCACCACCGTCTCGGGCCGCGCGTCCGGCATCTCCGCCGCCTCGGCCGCGAGTTGGTCCGGGCTCCACACTTCCACTCCCCTGGGCGGCCCGCCTGGCATCCCGCCCGCCGCCACTACCGCTTTCGGCTCCGCGTCGTTCAGCATATGCGCGATCTCGCGCTCGCGGTAGAGGATGTTCAGCGGCACAAACATCGCGCCCAGCTTGACGCACGCCAGGTACAGGTCGATCAGCTCCAGGCTGTTGGCCAGGTACACGCACAGCCTGTCGCCCTTGCCCACGCCCCGGCGCGCCAGCGCCTGCGCCATGCGGTTGCGGCGCGAGTCCACTTCGCCGAAGTTGTAGACGCGCCCCTCAAACTCCAGCGCCGCTTCCTCGCGCCGCCCTTGAAACGAAAGATCGAAAAGCTGTGTCAGATTCATCGCTGTTCAACCCGCAGGCTCAACCCGGCGGCCAGCAGCGCGAAACTCCCCAGTGTCAGGAAGCTTGAATGGAAGCTGCCGCTCCAGTCCACAAGGTAGCCGATGGCCGGCGGCGCCACCAGGATCATCACGATGCCGATCATGTTGACCAGACCCATCGCCGCGCCGGCCCGCGACGGGTGCATCGCCGCCGCGCCGGTGAAGATCGCCGCGTAAGGCAGCCCGCATCCAATGCCCACCAGCAAGATTGCCGCCGCCGCCCAGCCCAGCGAGCCGCCCTGCCGGGCCAGCATGAAACAACCCGCCGCGCTCGCCAGCAGGCTGCCAACCAGCAGTCGCCGCGCGCCCGTCACCCGCACCAGCGCCCCGCCCAGCGGCCGCAGGATCATCCCCAGCAGCAACACCGAGGAGCCCACCAGTCCCGCCTGCGCCGCGCCCAGCCCCACCTCCAGCTTCAGATACAGCGTGATCCAAGTGCCCACCACGATCTGCAACCCGAAGCTCGACATCTGCGCCACCCCCAGCAGCCACAACCGCCGGTCCAGCGCCAGTTCACTCAGCCTCACCGCCGCGTGGCCCCCGGCCTTCTGATGCGCCGGCGCCGCCGCCAGCCAGATCAGCCACGCCGCCACGGCCAGCCCCGTCGTCGCCAGAAACGAGCCCCGCCACCCCACCTGCATCAGCAGCCGCGGCACCACCAGAATCACGAAGCCCGACCCCAACAGGATGGACCCGCCATAAAAGCCCTGCGCCAGATGCGCCCGCTCGCCCGCGTACACCTCGGCGATGTAGCGCGCGCCGGCGACAATCGACACGCCCGTCCCCACGCCCGTCACGATCTTCCACGCCAGCAGGTGCCAGTACGCCCCCGCGCCCGCCATGCCCAGATTGCCCGCCGCCACCACGGCCAGTCCGGCGAGCACCACGCGCCGCGCCCCCAGCCGGTCCGCCAGGTGGCCACCCGGCACCTGCATCGCCGCGTGCGTCACGAAAATCCCGGTGGTGAGCAAGCCCGCCATCGCCAGACTGAAATGGAACTCAGCCGCCAGCACCCCCACCATCGGCGCGTGGTTGGTGTAGTTGGCCGCGAACGCGAATCCCACGATGCACGCGCACACCAGTTCACGCCACCTGCCGTTGTTGTTCGCCATGAGATCTCCCACATGAAGCCGTCCACGGGCTTCAACGTAGGATACCCCACGTCATCGCACCCTCAGGACTGCGGCGGCCCCGGGACCAGCGTCCGCCGGTGCTCGGCGATAATCGCCTGAAGCCGTTCCACTACCCCCGGCTCCGCGCCGGCCCGGTCGTACTTCTCCGAAGGGTCATGCTCCAGGTGATACAGCGCCGGCTTCTCCACGGCTCTGGCCGGCAGCACCAGCTTCCACGGCCCCGCGCGCACCCCGCGCAAGACCTGGCCGCCGTAATAAAACAGCGCAAAGTCCTCGCGCGTCGAAACCCTCCCGAATAGCAGCGGGGAAATGTCCTGCCCATCCAGCATGCGCCCTGCTGGCGCCTCGGCCCCCGCCTGCGCCAGCACCGTGGGGAACAGGTCCATCGTGCTCGCCGGCGCCATCGCTGTGAGACCCGCGGGGATGCGGCCCGGCCAGGCGGCGATCGCCGGCACCCGGAACCCGCCCTCCCAATGCGTTCCCTTGCCTTCGCGCAACAGCCCAGCCGATCCCCCCTCCTCGTTCTTCACCAGCCACGGGCCATTGTCGGAACTGAATACCAACAGCGTGTTGGTATCGAGTTTGCGCTCTCTCAGCGTGCGCCGGATTTCTCCAACCGACCAGTCCAGCTCTTCAACCACATCCCCGTAGAGGCCCCGCCGGCTCTTGCCCCGGAACCGTTCGGAGGCCGCCAGCGGGTGATGCGGCATGGCGTGCGGCAGGTAGAGAAAAAACGGCCGATTGGCCGACTCGCGGATGAAGCGCGTGGCCTCTTCGGTGTAGCGCCGCGTGAGTTGCGACTGATCCGGCTCCGTCTCCACGATCCGCTCCCCTCGCATCAGCGGCAACGGACCTGTCTCAGGGTGTTGCTCAAGACTGCGAATGAAACCCGGATTGCCGGCCGTCGCCTTCGACATGTCGTTCGAATACGGGATGCCGAACCACGAATCGAAGCCGCGCCGCGTCGGCAGGTACTGGGGTCGATGGCCCAAATGCCACTTGCCCACGCATGCCGTGGCATAGCCCCGCGGCTTCAGCGCTTCGGCCAGCGTCGTCTCTTCCGCCGGCAGGCCGCCCTGCGCCCACGGGTTCAACACGTTATTCACGCCGTTGCGCACCGGCAGCCGGCCGGTCAGCAACGCCGCCCGCGACGGTGAACAGGCCGGCGCGGCGTCGTAGAACTGAGTAAACCGCACGCCCTCGCGCGCCATCTGGTCCAGGTGCGGCGTGCGAATGGTGGGATGGCCTTGGCAGCCCAGGTCGCCGTAGCCGAGATCGTCGGCGAAGATGATGACGATGTTCGGAGGCCGCCAATCCGGCCGCGGAGCGAGGCCCGCGGCCATCAGAGGCGCGAGGGAGCGGCGCGTGATCGTCTCCATGACGCTTAGAACAGCACCTTCAGAAACAGGTTGAGCTGCCTCTGCCCGTGGCCTTTCTCCGCCGTAATCGATCCGAACGCCGTCGACGAAGGCGTCGTGTTCGGATCGGCGAACTGTACGTGGTTGGCCGCGTTGATGGCCTCCAGGCGGAACTGCGCGTTGACGCGCTCCGTGATCCGGAAGCGCTTCATCACCGAAGCGTCCACGTTGTTGATGCCGTCGCTGCGGATGCCGCTGAAGCGCAGCGGAAAATTCCGCACGTTGCTGCCAAGCTGGAAGGCCGAGCGCCGCTCGAAGCCTGCGTCGGTGTTGAACCAGCGCTCGGCCCGGCGCTGGTTCAACGGCAGCACCACGCCGGCCAGGCCGCCGCTGAAAATCGAATTGCCGAAGCCCAGGGGCGCGCCCGACTGTCCCTCATATGCCGCCTGCACCTGCCAGCCGCCCACCAGCAGATCCGCCCAGCGGTTCACGTGGCCGAACAGCGGCTTGCCCTTGCCGAACGGCAGTTCGTAGATGCCCGTCACCGTGAAACGGTGCGTCGCGTCCAGGTCCGATATCGTGTAAGCCGGCCGCGGGTCCGCATCGTTCAGGTACGACGCCGCCTCCATGAACTTCGACCACGTCCAGTTGGTCTGGAACAGCAGCCCGCCCGAGAAGCGCTTCTCCACGTTCACCGTCATGCCGTTGTAGAACGAGTAGCCGTCGTTGGTGCTGTAACCCATGCCGGTGAAGTGCGGGTAGGCCCGCAGCAGTTGTGAGCGCGCCACGTTGGCCGCCGCCAGCCCCGTTCCGGCGAAGCCCGTCAGACCGGAGAACGGGTTCTTCACCTGGTCGTTCAGCAGGTTGATGGTGGTCTGGTCGCGCACCGGGCTGGTGGACAGGAACTGAAGCGGGATGCCGTCCACCTGGCGGGTGCTCAGCAGCTTCGTGCCGCGGTTGCCCACGTAGCCGGCCTCCACCACCATGCGCCCGGGAAGCTGCCGTTGAATATTTAACGACCAGCGTTGCATGTAGCCATTCAGCGGCCGATCGTTGAAGAAACTGATGCCGCGGCCCAGGAACGTGTTCAATCCGCTGGAAGCTCCGGGCGGCGTGTCGATGCCGTCCGGAAATGGATTGGCCAGCGTGGCCTTGAACGTCACTCCGTTGTCGAGAGAAGGAACCAGCAGCGTCGCCTGGCTGAAGCCGCCCTGGTTCACGTCGTTCCTGTCGATACCCGAAGGCGAGAAGAAAACCCCGTATCCCGACCTCACCACCGTGTGCTGGTTCAACTGGTAGGCCATCCCCACCCGTGGCATGAAGTTGTTCTTGTCCGATACCCACAGCGTCCGCGGCAGTCCGTTGACCCCGGCGAACGTCAGGCCCCCCATCACCTGGAACGCGGAGGCGGGAACCTGCGGGATGGGGCTCGCCGCATAGTTGGCCCGCGTCTGCGCATTCAACGGGTGGGCCGTATCGAAGGCGTAGCCCCGGATGGTGCGGTCAAACCGCTCGGTCGCCGGCGTCTCCAGCTCCCACCGCAGTCCCACGTTCACGGTCAGCTTGGAGGAGATGCGCCAGTCGTCCTGAAAGAATAGGGCGGTGAAATGGGACTGCTCGGCCTTGCTGGCGTTGACGCTCACCTGGCCGCTGGTGGCGATGCCGTACAGCATGGAAGCCAGCCCTTGGCCGATCGGCGCCGCCGCGGTGGTGTCCAGCGGGCCCTTTGTGTAGGTGGAGCTGAAAGTATACGCCGGGGCGACGTTCCCATAGGAGAAGCCGTTCTCGCGCATCAGGCGGTATTCGCCGCCGGCGCGCCAAGAGTGCTTCCCCTGGATGCGCGTGAAGGTCCCGCCGAGGGTGTGGTAGTAGACCGACGACACGCTGCCCCCCGCGCCGCCCAGTCCCGTGTAGCCGTCGATGGAGATGGCCGGGAACGAGACGCCGTCGTAGTCGGTCTTCGCCTTGATGCTGTTGATCAGGTTGAAGGAGAAGCCGAGCGAGGCGAGGTCGAACCCGCGATGGAGCGGCGCGCTGTAGGGCCGCTGCCGCACCAGGCCGTAGCGGATGTTCACCAGTGCCGTCGGCGACAACGTGTAGACATTGTCGATCGCCACACGGTAGCCCGCAGGGTTGTTCCATGTGCCTACAGCCTCGGTCGGATATGATCGAATGCGCTGGTCGAACTCGCTGTCCGATACCCGCACGAACGTCCGCCAGCACTCCGAGAAGTTGTGGTCCAGCCGCCCGGCCGTCGACTTGTACCGCCACGTCTCGTTCTCAATCTGGAAGTAGTTGCTCCTGCCCTCCCGGTCCCCAGGCACGTTCGGCAGAGGGTAGTACTTCATGATGTTCATTCCGATCGGATCAAGCACTGAACCCGGCAGGCGGTTGCCCGCCACCGGTTGGCGGCTCACCCGGCCGTTGGTTTGCAGCGCCGCCGAGCGCGGATCGTAGATCTGGTAGGCGCTCCCCAGCGCCAGCAGCTCCGAAAAATCGCCCTTCCTCTGCAGCTCCGTCGGGAAAGTCGCGATCACAGTCGCTTGCCGCTGTACTTTCATCCCCTCATACCCAAAGCTCCAGAACGTCCGGTTCCGCCCGTCATACACCTTCGGGATCACCACTGGCCCGCTTGCCGTCCCACCCCAGCGCAGGTACAGCCACCCCGGGTTCGCCTGCCGCCGCTTCTCGTCCGTGATCGGGCCCGTCGCCGGATCGTACAGCCAGCGGTTGGAAAACCACGGCACCGCCCGCGTCCGCGAGTCCAGGTAGTACCCTGTCCCATGAAATTGGTTGCCGCCCGACTTCGTGGTCAGGTTGATGATCGCCCCCGTCGCGTGCCCCGCGCTCGCGTCATACGTCGTCGTCTGCACGCGGAACTCCTCCACCATGTCCTGCG
Source organism: Candidatus Solibacter usitatus (assembly GCA_016213245.1). Lineage (GTDB taxonomy): Bacteria > Acidobacteriota > Terriglobia > Bryobacterales > Bryobacteraceae > Paludibaculum > Paludibaculum usitatum_A. The sequence continues at coordinate 56,154 of JACRBC010000084.1, forward strand.
GCGGAGCCATGTACGTCGACCCGTTCGAGGCCATGTTCGGAACCCCGTCCACCAGCGCCTCGCTGCTGCCCGAACGCGTACCGTTCACCACGATCGCCCCGTTTGCCAGGTCCTGCGTCGGATTTCCTGGAGCATGCCCCCCCGTCGCCACCACCCCGGCCGCAAACCGCGCCAGGTGGAATGCGTTCCCCCCGGCAATCGGCAACTCCGACGCCCGCCGCCCATCCATCACCGCGCCCAGCGACGCCGTCGCCGTTTCCAGCAGCGGCGCGTCACCCGAAACCGTCACGCTCTCCCCCACCGCACCCAGTTCCAGCGTGAAGTCCAGCGTGATGCGGTCATTCACCCGCACCTCGACGTCGTCGCGGACGATCTTCTTGAACCCCGCCAGTTCCACAGTCACCCGCACACGCCCGCTCAATACGTACGGAACCTCATACAGCCCTTCCCCGTTGGTGACCGTCTGGATCCTGGTCCCCGACTCAACGTTCATCACCTCCACTTTGGCCCCCGCCGCGTGGGCCCCCGAGGGGTCCGTCACTCGTCCGCGTACCGAACCGCGCGACTCCTGCCCGAATGCGGCGCCGGCCATCACCACCAGCGAGAAAAGGAGATTTCGGATCATATTGTAGGTAAGCTTAGCCAATCTGCTTGCCCGCAGGGGAGTCGGTTACCTGTTGTGTTACCGTATCGCCCTTTGGGATTGGAAGGCCGCGGCCACGAACTCAAGGAATCCACCGTCGCCGTCGAAGTCTTCTCGCGGCGCCAGGACTTCGATGGGCGCTTCGACAACTGCGTCAGGATGAACGTCTCGCGCCTGCGCTCAAAGCTCGCTGAGTACTACCAGAAGCAAGGCGCTCAGGACCCTGTCCGCATTGAGATTCCCCGCGGCGGCTACGCCTCCCGCTTTGCCTGCAAGCCGGACGACAATGCCCACCCGTCGCTTCAGTCGCGCACCGCCACCCGGCTCCTGTCCGCCGCCGCCGTCCTGCTCATCGCGGCCCTCGCTTTCTGGCTCGGCTCTTTCCACGCCCGCCGCGCACTGCCCGCCGAACTGCCCCCCATGGTCCACTCGCTGTACTCGCGCTTCTGGTCAGCCCCCACCCTGCTCGTCTACCGCAATCCGACCTTCCTCAGGGTGGAATCCGAATTCCCGCTCCTCCTCCTCTATGGCGGAAACGTCCACGGCGGCGCC
>JACRBC010000075.1 GCA_016213245.1 Candidatus Solibacter usitatus
GCCATGTGCTGCCCCGCATCGGAACGCCGAAGACGCCAACGCCCACGCCCAGGGAGATTGCCATGTCCGCCATGCCCAGCACGAAATAGGCGCACAGTTTTCCCAGCAGCAGCTCCGCCGGCCGCACCGGCGTCGACAACAATTGCTCCATCGTTCCGTTTTCCCACTCGCGGGCGATGGTCAGCGAGGTGAGCAGCGCGGCGATGATCATCAGGATCACCGCAATCAGCCCCGGCACGATGAAGTTCCTCGACTTCAACTCGTTGTTGTACAGCACCCGCGCCCGGGTGTCGATCGGCGGCTTCAGCGCGCCCACTCCGCGGCGCGTCAACTGCCGTTCCCTGAGTTCGGCCGAGTAGGTGAGGATCAGCGCCTCGGCGTAGCCGGCGGCGATCGACGCCGTGTTGGAGTCGCTGCCATCCACCAGCAGTTGCACGGCCACGTCCTCGTTGGCTTCGACGCGCCGGGCGTAGTCCTGCGGAATCACCACGCCCAGCAGCGCGCTGTCGTGATCGATGCGCCGCACGATCTCGCGGTAGTTGCCCTGTCGTTCCACAATCTGGAAATAGCGCGACCCTTGAAAGCGCTCCACCAGCTCGCGGCTCTGCGGCGTCTGGTTCTGGTCGTAGATCACCGTGGGAATGCGGTCCACATCCAGCGTCAATGCGTAGCCGAACAGCAGAAGCAGGAGCAGCGGCACGGCCAGCGCCATCATCAGGCTGCGCCAGTCGCGCAGGATGTGCAGGGCCTCCTTGTGGAAGATCGCTCTGAATCTCCGCCAGCTCATCGCTCCCCGGCCTCCTCGCCCTCGATGCTGGCGATGAAAACGTCGTCCATGCTGGCGCCCTCGCCGTGGGCCGCCCGCAACGCCGCCGGCGTTCCCAGCGCGATGACGCGCCCCTTGTACATCAGCGCCAGGCGGTGGCAGTATTCCGCTTCATCCATGTAGTGCGTCGAGACGAACACTGTCGTCCCGCTTTCGGCCATCTCGTAGATCAGGTCCCAGAAGAGACGGCGCGCGATCGGGTCCACCCCCGAGGTCGGCTCGTCCAGAAACAAGACCGGCGGCTCGTGCAGGATGGCGCAGCCCAGCGCCAGGCGTTGTTTCCAGCCTCCGGTCAGAAGCCGCGTCATCGACTTCGATTCGCCCTCCAGCCCCGCCATGCGCAGGGCGTAGCTCTTGCGCTCCGCGCGCCTCGCCTTGGCCACGCCGTAGATGCCGCTGAAAAAGTCGATGTTCTCTTCCACTGTCAGGTCGTCGTAGAGCGAGAACTTCTGCGACATGTAGCCGATGACGTGCTTCACCTGCTCCGGCTCGCGGCTGACATCGTAGCCGTCGACCGCGGCCGAGCCGGAGCTGGGCGCCAGCAGGCCGCAGAGAATACGAATGGTCGTCGACTTCCCCGCCCCGTTGGGCCCCAGGAATCCGAAGATCTCGCCCTTGCCGACCTCAAGAGTCACGCGGTCCACGGCGACGAAGTCTCCAAAGCGTTTCACCAGGTCCCGCGTTACCACCGAATGCCCGTTATGCGGCTGCACGGCGATCCTCCCGGCGAATCAGCGCGATGAAGACGTCTTCGAGCGCCGGCTCCAGCGGCCGCAGAGTGACACCGCCGGCGGCCCGCTCCACGTCTTCGCGCCGCGCGCCCTCTTCCAGGTACACGTGCAGCGCCGAGCCCGCCGGCACGGCTTCCAGAACGCCGGGGGCGGCCAGCAGCCGCCGGCGCGCCTGGCGCAGGTCGCCGGACTCGGCCAGAAAGCACACGCTCGCCAAACGGCTCTTGAGCGCCGCCGGCGAGTCGCACTCGATCATCCTGCCCTTGTTCATCAGCCCCACACGGTTGCAACGCTCGGCCTCGTCCAGGTACGCCGTGGACACCAGGATGGTCATGCCTTCCTTGGCCAGGCGATAGAGGATCTCCCAGAAGTCGCGCCTCGACAGAGGATCCACCCCGTTGGTCGGCTCATCCAGAAACAGCACCTCCGGCCTGTGCAGCAGCGTCGACATCAGCGCCAGTTTCTGTTTCATGCCCCCGCTGAGCTGGGCGGCCGGCCTGTGGCGGAACGGCGTCATGCGGGTCATCTCCAGGAACTCGGCCATCATGCGGTCCCGCGTCGAGGCCTCGATGCCGAACAGGTCGCTGTAGAAGAGCATGTTCTCCTCCACAGTGAGATCGCCGTACAGGCCGAACTTCTGAGCCATGTAGCCGATGCGGTCCTTCACCGCGTCCAGGTTCCTGCCCACGTCCAGCCCGGCCACGCGCACGGTTCCCTCCGTCGGGTCCAGCAGACCGGCCAGCATCCTGAGCGTCGTCGTCTTGCCCGCCCCGTCCGGCCCCACCAGGCCGAAGATCTCTCCCTGCCGGATCTCCAGCGTCAGATCCCTGACCGCTTCCAGCTTGCCGAACCTGCGCGTCACGTTCCCCAGTACGATCATGGCGAGCCTATTTCAGCCGGATCCCGGCGTCCACCGGCATGTTCAGCTTCAGCTCCCGGTTGGGATTCTCCACCTCGATCTTCATCCTGTAGACCAGCTTCTGCCGCTCCTCCTGCGTCTGGATCTGTTTCGGCGTGAACTCCGCCTCCGGCGAGATGAACGCGATTCTCCCGCGGTACTTCTTGCCCGGAAACGAGTCCGTGGTCACCTCGGCCGCCATGCCCAGCTTCACTCTGCCCAGATCCTTCTCGCCCACATAGCCGCGCATCCAGGGCCTGTCCATGTCGCCCAGCGTCACCACCGTGGCGCCCGCCGCCAGCACCTCGCCCGGCTCGGCGCTCTTGGTCAGCACCACTCCGGCGAGCGGCGCCAGCAGAGTCCTGTCGTTCATCTGCACGTCCAGCACGCCCGCCTGCGCCCTGGCCCGGGCGATCTCGGCATGCCGCATGTGGATCTCTTCCTGGCGCCGTTTCAGCTCCAGCCGGTTCGCCTCGGCCAGCCGGACGGCCGCCCGCGCCCTTTCCACCGCTGCCCGCTGTTGATCGATCTGCTCCCTGCGCGGGCCTTCGCGCACCAGCCCCAGTTGCTCGTTCGCGCGCTTCAGGCCGGCCGCCGCCGACTCGGCCCTGGTCCGGAACTGGTCGTGCTGCGACGTGGAGATGTCGTCGTTCTTGTAGAGCCGCTGTGCCCGCTCCCAGTCCCGCTGTGCCTGGGTGTTTTGCGCCGCCGCTTCGGCCAGCAGCGCTTGCGCCGATTGCAACTCCTGCGGGCGGCTGCCATTGCGCAGCTCTTCGAGCCGCGATTCCGCCGCCGCCAGTTCGGCCCTCCGCAAGGCGATGTCGCCGCCGATCGCCTCGCCCTGGTACTCAATCGCCATGTGCAACTGCGCCAGCGCGCTCTCCGCGCTCTCCACTCCGGCCTTCTCGCGCTCCATCTGGTGCGTCAGTTCATTGCTGTCCATCCGCGCCAGCAACTGGCCGACCTTCACGTCACGGCCTTCGTCCACCGCCAGCTCGACAATCCGCCCTGGCAGCTTGAACGACACGTCCACCTGCGTCAGCTCGATGTTGCCGCTCAACCGGAGCACGCCGGTGTCCGCGCCATTTCGCATTGCGCGCCAGGCCAGCCCGCCGCCCACCGCGGCGGCGAGTATCACTGGAATCACGATCTTTCTATTCATGCCATGCCGCTCCCTAGTCAATTCTCAATGACCAGATCGATGTTGCCCACCGCGACGCCCAGGTCCACCCGAGCCGCCTTTTGCCGGAACACCGCCAGGACGTTCTCTTCCCGCGCTCTGGCCACCCGCGTTTGTGCATCGGTTACTTCCAGCCCGCTCGACACCCCGGCTTCATACCGCCGTTGCGCATGCGCCAGCTCCTTCTCCGATTGCGCCATCGCCTCCAGCGCCACCGCCACCTGGCTTTCGGCCGACTTCAGCGCCTCCAGCGCCAGCCGGATCTCCAGTTCCACCTGCTGCGCCGTGTCCCGCGCCCGGATGCCTTCCTGTCTCAGCAGGGCCGCGCTCTCCGTCCGCCGCGCGTCTCTTCTTCCGCCATCCCACAGCGGAATCCGCACCTGCACGCCGGCGGCGCGCGTCGGGATCAAAGGCTCGCCCGCCTTGCCGACCGTCCCGTAGTCCCCAAAGGCGTTCGCCGACGGCAGGCGTTCGTACTTCACTGACTCGTAGCTCAGCCGCGCAGCCCTCTCCCGTTCCGACTGCGCCCTCAGCTCCGGACGCAACTCCCTGGCCGCCTCCAGCGCCTTTGCCGCTTCCGGAATCTCAGCCGGAGCGTACTTCAGCGTGCCGGTCAGCTCCAGCTCCGCGTCCAGACCGACGTTCATCGCCCGCATCAGGTTCAGCCGCGCGGCGCTCCGCTCCTCAGCCGCCCGGATCATCCTCTGCCTTTCATTCGCCTGCACCACTTCGGCCCGCGTCACCTCGATCCCCGTTCCCGTGCCGGCCTCCTTCTGCGACTTCGCCTGCTTCAGCACCCGCTCGGCCAGCGCCACGTTTGCCTTGGCCGTGTCCAGCGCCGCGTCGGCCCTCACCGCGTTCAGGTACGCCTTGGCGACGGCGCCCTTCACCAGGTTCCGCGCCCCGCCTTCGTCGGCCTTCGCCGCCGATACCTGCGCCTTGGCCGCTTGGTAGCGCCTGATGGCGGCCAGGTCGAAGATGCTCTGCGCCGCCGACGCCCGCCAGTCGTTCACCGTAATCGGTCCCACCAGCGCCGGGAGCTGGAGGTTCACACCGGGGATCACCGGAAGCTGGATGCCGAACGCCTGCAGGTTCTGCGTGAAGTCCCGGAACGTGTAGCTGCCGTCCACATTCGGCATCAACGCCCCCAGCGCCTGCCGGCCGCGCGCTTCGGCCACGTTGACCTGTTCCAGCGCCAGACGTGCCCGCGTGGCGCCGTCTGGCGACATGGCGATCTCCACCGCCCGGCTCAGGCTGAGCGTCAGCACCCGTTTCTCCTGCCCGCTGGCCATGCACACGGCCAGCATCATCAGTCCCGCCGCGTTCCTCATCCGGCTGCCTCCTTCGTCCGCAACACCATCGCCCTCATTCCGCTCGCCGTGAAGACCACCAGTCGTTCCAGCGTGCCGGCTGAGTCGGATTCATCCGCTGCCCCCTGCGAAATCAACTCCAGCAGCTTCCCCGCCGCCAGGAAGTGAGCCATCGATCCGATCGCGAAGTGGATTCCCCATGCCACTTCCACGGGCTCCGCACCCGGCAGTGCGGCGGCGAACGCCGTTTTGAATCGCCCCATCACTTCACCGAACACCTTGGGTATCAGCTTCTCAATCCACGCCCCCGGTTCGGTGTAGATCCGCCCCAGCAGCCTGGGGAATGTGGCCAGCTCCATGCCCGCCGCCTTGGCCTCCAGCACCGGCTGAAGAAACGCCCGAAGCACCCCTTCCAAACTCGGCGCCGAATCCCTTTGCCGCGCCTCCAACTCGTCCAGCAACTCCAGCCTGCGCCTGTTGATCGGCTCCAGCTTGCGGATCAGCACGGCCAGAATCAGCGATTCCTTCGATTGAAAGTGGTAGTTCACCGCCGCCAGATTCACCCCGGCGTCCGCCGTGATGTGGCGTAGAGAGGTGGCCTGGAAGCCATGCTCGGCGAAGAGCCGCTCCGCCGCATCCAGAAGGCGATCCTTGGTCACCCCGGTTCCGCCTGTGCTGGTGAACAGGCTATCTGAGTCAATCATACGTTCGTTTTAATCGTACGACCGTTTTAGTCTGTGGTCAAGTCACGATTCGACACTTTTCGACACTTTCGACACCTTTGACGTTTACTCAGCCCGCGCCGCGGCGATGACGTCCCTTACCCGTTTGAGGTTGTCTTCTACCAGTTCCCAAGCCTCCGCGCAGAAGCACAGGTCGGCGCACCACCACTCCACGTGCGGTACGGAAAGCAGTCTGGGCGCCAGAAAACTCCACGGAATGCGCCCGTCTCCGATCGGCACGTGGGTGCTGGTCTCGTCGCCGACCAGCGAGCCGTCCGAATCGATGACGTGGACTGCGCCGATTGCGCTGTGCAGCATTTCGAGGAACTCGGCCACCCCGCCCTCCAGCACCTCGCGCTTGCCATGCTGCCGGGAGCCCACCACCGAGCACATGTAGGCGTGGGCGGTGTCGAACAGGATCCGGAACCATGGATGACCCACCCGCTCGTGCAATTCGAGAACCTCGCTCGGCTTGTTGAAGACGAAACCCGGCTCGAACTCCCAGACCATCGGCACTTGTGCCTGCCGGGCCGCATCGGCGCAGTCCCGCCACAGGTCGGCCAGACGGTAGAATGCGGCGTGGTACTGATCGCCGCCGATGGACCCCGGAGCGCCGAAGGTGTCCACCCGGATCGACGGGCTGCCAATCTCCGCACAGAGTTCCACGTTGCGCCTGAACAGGTCCAGGTAGGCGGCCCGGTCATGGCCGGCCAGGGGATTGGCCCCGGTGAGGTCGGCCGAGAAACCGGAGATCCCCAGGCCAAGATCGCTGAGAAAGCGGCGCAATTCCACCCGGGACGCGGCCGTTGCATAGCGGTCCAGAGTGACGTGGGGAGGATGCCCGCTCAACTCGATGCCAGCGAATCCGGCCTTGGCCAATCGCCTGGCGATCTCGTCCAGGGACTTCGGCGCGGCCGCGAACGGCCCGAAACTGAACGACCACGCGCCCATCGACAACTTCATGTTCAGGCTTGTGCTCCGTCTCCCATTCTGCCGCAAAACCCAGCCGCCCGGTCCGGCGTCCGGCCAGAGGAGGGCGGCAAAGGCTTGACGCAGCCCCCGCCGGTACAACAAAATAGGGGAGTCCTGTTGGGCACTCTCCAGGGACCGGAGGAGAGGGTGCCGATAAGTTAGTACCGGAAGGTAGAATGAATCGGATCATCCTGGTTTCTCTGGGCCTTATTCTCCCCTTGGCGCTTCCCGCCGTCTCCCCCACTCCCGCTCCCAAAAAGAACTCGAAGTCGAAGGTCCCGGCCGCCAGGGCCGTGCCCTCCAAGACCGCCGCCCACGCCTCAACTGCTGTGCGCGGCAAGACCGCCGCGCCTCGCGCCACCACCTATCGGACCAAGCGGAAGGTCCATAGCCCGTGGGACACACCCACCTTCGCTGACTCCACCTGGGGCGATGTCGTCGACGGCGAAGACCTCACGGTGCGCCGCGCCGCGGTGGAAGCGCTCGGCCCCTACAACGGCACCGTGGTTGTGGCCGACCCCAATACCGGCCGCGTGCTGGCGATCGTCAACCAGAAACTGGCCCTCGGCGGCGCGTATCAGCCGTGTTCCACCATCAAGCTGGTCGCCGGCCTGGCCGGCCTGAGCGAAGGCATTGTCGAGCGCGACACGCGGCTGCGGCTGTCCCGCAGGGAGTCCATCAACCTCACCACCGCCCTGGCCAAGTCGAACAACCCCTATTTCGCCAACATAGGGGAGAAGCTCGGCTTCGACAAGGTCAACTACTACGGCCGCCTGTTCGGCCTCGGCGAAAAGGCCGGCCTGAACATCGAAGGCGAAAGCCCGGGCATCTTCCCCGACGAGAAGCCGAAGGCGGTTCCGGTCGGCATGATGACCAGCTTCGGGGAGGCCATCAGCCTCACTCCGATGCAGTTGACCGCCATGGTGTCGGCCATCGCCAACGGCGGCACCCTGTATTACCTGCAATACCCGCGCAACCAGGAGGAGGCCCAGTCCCTGGTGCCTCGCGTAAAGCGCCAGTTGGAGTTTCAGCGGCAACTGCCGGACATGAAGCCCGGCATGATGGGCGCCGTCGACTTCGGCACCGCGCGCCGGGCCCTGTACGACGCCAATGAGCCCATCTACGGCAAGACCGGCACCTGCACGGACTCCCGCACCCACCTGGGATGGTTCGGCAGCTACAACGAAGCCGGCCGCAACAAGCTGGTCGTTGTCGTTCTGCTGACGGGCGGGCGCCGCGTCAACGGGCCGGTCGCCGCCGGCATCGCCGGCCAGGTCTACAAGAACCTCTCCGCCCAGCAGTACTTCGCCTCGGCGCAAGGCGCCTATCACTCCACTCACTCTTCAGCGGCCGGCGACAGCACCCGTTGATCGGCATGGCCGCCTTCTGACTGCGGCTGCTCGGCCAGATGCGCCGCCACGGCCCGAATCAACTCCGGAAGCCCCTTGCCGGTGACCGCCGAGATCTTGAACAGCGGCATTCCATGCTTCTTGGCCTTGCGGGCCAGGCTCTGCACCCGCTTCACGTCCTGAGCGGCGTCCATCTTGGTGGCCACCACGAACATGGGCTTCGCCGCCAGCTTCCCGCTGAAGCTGGCCAGCTCGTTCAGAATGACGTCGAAATCGTGCTTCGGCTCGCGCCCGCTCATCTCGCTCACGTCCACCAGGTGCAGCAGCAGCCGTGTTCTTTCCACGTGCCGCAGGAACTGGATTCCCAATCCGTGCCCTTCGTGCGCGCCTTCGATCAGCCCCGGAATGTCGGCCATGACAAAGGTCCGCGTGTCGTCGGTCTGCACGACGCCCAGGTTCGGCTCCAGCGTCGTGAACGGGTAGTCGGCGATCTTCGGCTTGGCCGCCGACACTCGCGAGATCAGCGTCGACTTGCCGACGTTCGGATAGCCCACCAGCCCCACATCAGCGAGCAGTTTGAGCTCCAGCCGGATGCGCCTCTCCTGCCCCGGCCGGCCCGGCTCGTGCCGGGTCGGCGCCTGGTGCACGGGCGTCGCGTAGTGCTGATTGCCCCACCCGCCGCGCCCGCCCCGGGCGATGACAAACCGGTCGCCGGCGACGGTGAAGTCGTGCAGCACCTCACCGGTCTCGAAGTCGTAGGCGATGGTTCCGATGGGCACCTGGGCCTCTGCGTCGCGCCCGTCCCGTCCCGTCCTGTTGCTGCCCTCTCCATGCCGGCCGCGTTCCGCCGTGTGCTCCGGGTTGAATCGGAAGTGGAGCAGGGTGTTGTGGTGCGGGCTCGCCACCAGCACGACGTCGCCGCCCCGCCCGCCGTCGCCGCCGCTGGGCCCGCCCTTGGGGACGTACTTCTCCCGCCGGAAAGCCATACAGCCGTTCCCGCCGTCTCCGGCCTTCACTTTGATCAGAACTTCATCGACGAACATCGATTCGCTTGCCTCTCGCTCACCCGCTCCAAATGAAAAGGCCGCCAGCGGTTCTCCCGCCCGGCGGCCTCAACTCTCTGTGTGGCGCGCTGCCGCGCCGGCCGGCGCTATGCTTCCACTGCGACGACGCTGACGTACTTACCCATGCGTCCCCGGTCGCGCCATTCCACGCGCCCCGGGATGTTGGCAAAGAGCGTATCGTCCTTGCCGATGCCGACGTTCTCGCCGGGCTTGTAGCGCGTCCCGCGCTGCCGCACGATGATGGAACCGCCGGTCACCACCTGACCGCTGAAGACCTTGATGCCGAGCCGCTGCGCGTTGGAATCGCGCCCGTTCTTTGAGCTGCCTAGACCTTTTTTGTGCGCCATGCCGAATCTCTCCTCGCCTGCGGGCCCTAGGCCACAATCTCCGCGATGGTCACCGACGTCTGGTTCTGCCGGTGACCGATCGTGCGCTTGTACTGCTTCTTCCGCTTGAACTTGAAGACCAGGATCTTGGCCGCGCGGTCCTGGACCTTGATCGAGCCCTTCACCTTGGCGCCGGCGGCGTCCTTGCCCACCACCAATTCGCCGTCGTCCTTGCCCACGGCCAGAACCTTGTCGAACTCCACCGCCGCGCCGGGCGTACCCGACAGCGTCTCCACCACGATGGTGTCTCCCGGCGAAACGCGATACTGCTTGCCGCCTGTCTCAATCACTGCATACATAGCTGGATTCCTCTTGAGTTCGCCGGGGCCTTCAGGAAGCTGTCCGGGAGGATGGCTCCTGCACGCGCACACACTCCCGTGCCGCGCGGGCGCCACAAACATCAATCCTACACCATCGCCCCATCCGCGCGCAAACTACCAGGCAACACCATCCCGGTCAACCACTTAACGCCCGCCGGAAAACTCTCCCCCTCGGCGCATCCACTCCCCCACCTGCTCTGCCGTGGTCACTTCGCCACTCAGCATTCTCAGGACCAGCTCCTGCGTGCCCAGCGTCTTCACCTCATTCCCCACACGCAATTCCTGCTTCTGGCCCGCCAGATGCACCAACAGCGGGACGCCTTCACCCGGTTTCCCGTCGAGTCTCCGCCCGGACCGGTATCGGTGGTCGCTCGTCACGATCAGGCTTGTGCGGTCCCACACCCCGGCCTTTTCCATCCCGCTCCGCAACCGGCCCAGGGTCCGGTCCACCAGCGCCAGGCTGTCCACGTACCCCGTCAGGGGTGAGTTGGCCAAGGTGAAGGTCCCTGTCTTCCGGTCATAGGCGTGTGGCGCGTGTGCGGCTTGCAGGTGGAGAAAGCAAAAATCGATCCGCGGCGCGGACACCACTTGAAGGGCGCGCGCTTCCAGCCGCTCTATGTTTTCCGCCTGCCTCCGCGTGGCCAGCGATTGACCAAAGGGTGACAGGAGCGAGGTTTCAAACAGCGCCCTCAAGCCTCCCACCGACGCAGCGATCCAACTCTCCCCGACGCTGCCATACTTGTTCGGCATATCCTCGAAGGCACAGTCCACCACCTGGCCGCCCAGGATTCTGCAATAGGGGTGATACCACCCGGCCAGCGCGCTATTGGCGCCCAAAGCCCTCGCGCGAGTGAAAACCGACTGAACCTTGCTCCACTCCTTCTCTTCCTTCTGCCCGCTCATCCCAAGCATCAGCGACGAACTCCCGGTCCGCCGCACATCGTAGAGCTGGCCCGTGATCAATGCCGGTAGAACGAACATCGTCGCCGACGAAGGGGTCTCGCCGCGATCGGTCCATACGCTCTCCGATCGGAGCCTGTCCAACTCGGGCAAGTCCAGGTCCGCCGGCCTGTCCCGGAATGTGATCCTGCCATCTACCTCGTCGAAAATCACCCACACCACGCGCGCAGTCGTCTTGCGGGCCATCTCCACGGGCTGGGCGGGCGGCTTGTCTCGAAACCGCTCGGGGGGTTCGAAGGCTCGATGCAAGGACTGCCCCGTCGATACGAGAATCGCCGGGGAGAGAATCAACAGCAGATTCCTCGAAATCCCGTACAGCCGCTCGGTACGAAGACAGGCCATCAGGATGGTGAGTCCCAACAGCGACAGCGCGGCCGCTGTGACCGCGCCGGCAGGTACAACCCTCAGCAAGTCGCCTTTGAGCAGGGGGAAAGCTACCGCCACCGTCTCCCTGACGGAGTTCAACGGGACCAGCAGCAGGACGAGAAACAATACCTTCAATGAACGTTGCTTCCTCCCGCCGCTGCGTTCAATCCATCCCATCAGCGCCAGCAGGGCCAGCGTGAGCAGGGCGAAGTCGGTCAGCGCCGCCAGATAGTTGCCGCGGCCCGGCGGCTGCTTCATGATGTACGAGTTTGCGGCCGTGTAGGTCAGCAGCACGGTCCAGTTCTGGAACAGCCACAGGTTGGCAAGTGACGCGGCGCACAGCAACTGCCGGAACGGGCCCCGGCTCACTCCTTCCTCCGGAGCCGGTACATGGTTCGCTCCCCTCCCGGGATATGCGCCTTCTCTTCCACATGGAACCGCTCTTCGGCCGCGCGCTCGAACACCTCTTCGGTCAGCCCCTCGTGCAGAGCTTCCCGGCCCCTCACCAGCCGGCGGAACATGGAGTCCTTCGGATCCACGTACTCGATCACCAGGCGCCTGGTCGTCAGTTCGGCGGCCTGCTCCAGCACGCTGGCCAGCGGCACACGCTCGGTGACGATCATGTGGTGGATCACCGCCAGCATCGTGACCATGTCAAAATATCCGGCTGCTCGCCCCAGGAAAGACCGGCATTCGCCGTTCCGCCAGCCGACCGCCGGGCTCGGTCTGGTCAGATTCACCACCAGCGGCAGGATGTTCAACCCCTGTGCCACGGCCATCCGCCACACGCCGCCCACCACGACGGGGTCGTAGTCCAGCGCCACCACTTCGGCGCCGCCCCGCGCCGCCATGGCGCTGAAGTGCCCGTTGTTGCAGCCGACGTCCAGAACCCGCGCCGGGCTGGTCGTCCGCAACGATTCTCCGACGAACTTCTCCTTGAACTCGAACTGCACCGGGCTGTAGTTGTTGTTCCCCGTCATGTAGCCGGACCACGTCGAATCGGATCCCTCTCGTGGCCCCACCCGGTCCAGCGCTTTTCGCAGACTTCGCAGTACCCCGCGCATGACAAAACAGGCCCTCTCGACGTTTGCGTCCAGTTTGCGCCTGTACAGCTCAGGGTTCCGCACGCGCCGCCGATCGCCGAGCAGCCGCGGCATCGTCACCAGTCCGAAATAGGCGCCGCTCAGCCGTCTCCAGGGACTCAGCAACCTGTAGACATCCTCAGGCTCCAGCCCGTCGCGCCGCGCCAGGAAGATCTGATCGAGCGGGATGCCATAGTCGCGGTTCACTGCCAGGGGCAGAATGAAGGTCCTCACAAACTGCGCGTAGGCCAACCAACGTGCGTCGCCCGGTTCCCGCCGTTCCACCGAGAGGGCATCGACGAACACGGGCCGCGGCCCCTGATAGAGCACATTCAGCGGCGTCGCATCCTTCAGACCTAACCCCTCGTCGACCAATCCCTCGGCCAGCGCCAGCGTCAGTTTGCCCGCCTCGTGCAACATTTCGGCCGGCCACTCGTGCGGGTAGCTGGGAAAGTGAACCGGCTCGTGCTCCGCGATTCCCACGCCGCCCATCGCGTCGTACACGCGACCGATCTCGGCCTCCGCACGACACTCGGCAACCTCGTTGCCGTCGAGCATGCGAACCGGAACGGCGCGGCCGGCTGCGCGCTCCCGCGCGACGGTGGTCGATTCCAGGTAGTTGGTCAGGTCATCCAGACCGGATTCTGCCAAAATCCGCAATACCCGGCCTTTGTGGTGGACCACGCACCCGCCGGGATCACGAAAGGAAACCTGCAACCCGCCTACTCCAGAAATGCCTCGCATCTGCCCGCCGCGCTCGCCTTGGAGGCTCTAGTCCCGGTTCTGCTTCTTGCTGAACCGGAAAAGCCGGCGCCAGTAGAAGCCCACCCCCGCGAGCACCGCGACCAGGGACTGCCAGATCAGAGCGCCCGAGCCGGGGTCCGCGTAAGCCTTCGCTTCAACCGGCATGGCGAGAAGAAAGACGCACGCCATCAAAACAGTGGCGGCGCTCCCGAATGTCAAATATCGCACAAATCCTCCTCAGAACCGGCAAGACCACTTCGCCGCTCTATTTGGCAGCGTTTAGCTTCCCGGAGTTACGTCCGCTCCAAACCGAACCTTGTCGCTTCGATCGATCAGCCGGTTACGCCTTGATCAATCCGCACAGATCAGGTTTTCAATAGGTTACCACCTATCTATCGATTGGTCAATCCTGATGTGAAGGGGGACGCCGCCCAGTGGAAAATGCCGACGCTACCCCTTTTCCATCCGCTCGGCCCACCGGAGAAACCGCAAGAGCTGAGCCCTGTGCTGCCAGGTGAACCGCCAGAAGTCACCCCCCGTCATTGCCTCGGCCGGCAGGCCCCAGTAGGTCTCGATGCGCCAACGCAGGTACGGCGAGCGCCAGGGCGCCAATCTGTATCCGCGGCTTGCCTTCCAAAGGTACAAAAGCATCACGAGCGTTTCTTCGGCACTTCGGGCGAAGCGTAATAGCCTGTTCGGGTACGCACGGTGTATTTTCCCGAATTCGCAGTCACCTTGATCGTTCGAAACGACCCGTCCAGGCTCTGGTTGGTGGGGGAGTAGGCGACCACGTACTGGCTCCGGATATCGTGCGCCACCTGCGCGGCCAGCGCTTCCACTTCCGACACGTCGCCGGGGTAGAAACTCGCGCCTCCCGAGGCTTTCGTCAAGGCGTCAACAGCCCGTTGCGCCTTCTTCCGGTCCCGGGCATCCTCTTTGCCCAGGATGCCGATGCCATAGATCAGCACTTCGCTCTTCTGGACCTTTTCCACCAGTTTCTCCAGTGTGATTCCCGTCGAGACCGTATCGTTGCCGTCTGTCACCACCAGCAGGACTTTCTTGTCTTTCTTGCCTTCCTGCCTCACATGATCGACCGACATCGACACCGCGTCCCGCATCGCCGTACCTCCTCGGGAGTCGATGCGGGCCAGTCCTTCCTCCATCTTGGCGAGCTGGTTGGTGAAGGGAACGTCGAGGTAGGCGTCGTCGTTGAAGTTCACGATGAAGACCTCGTCCTCCGGGTTGGACGCCTTCACCAGTTTCACCGCCGCCGCCTCCACCCGCAGGCGCTTATCCCGCATGCTTCCGCTGTTGTCGATCACGATCCCCAGCGACACCGGAATGTCCTCCCGGCGGAAGAGTTTTACCGACTGTTCCTGGCCGTTTTCAAATACCTTGAAGGCGCTCTGCGGGAGGTTGGTGATCAATCGCCCGCTCTTGTCCAGAACCGAGCAGTGCAGCACCACCAGCCGCGTGTCGACGCGGATCACGGTCTGGTCGTCCGGCGTCTGGGCCTGCGGCTGCTGGCCCCGGGCGTGTGCCGCGAGACTCCCCGCTAATGCGGCTAACGCGCCGCGCCTACTGAGTCGGTGCATAGTATCCCTGCCGGTGCAGCGCCCGCAAGGGCGGCATGCCGCGCGGCTGATTCAATTTTACCGTGACGCGGCGGTACTTCCCGTCCCGGTTCAGGTTCTTCGAGACGTAGCCCAGCACGTACTGGTTCCTCAGCTCGATGCCGATCTTGGCGGCGATGTCCGGCAGGTCGTTCAGGTTGTCCACCGGGAAGTGCCGCCCTCCGGTCATCTCGGCCAGCTCGCTCAGCAGGCCCGGACCGGAGAGCTCTTCGGCGGTGCGCCCGCGCGAGCCCATCGGCTCGAAGATGCCGATGGCGTACATCTGCGCATCGGCTTCCCGGAGCAGGTTCCGCACCTCGTTCTCCGTGTAGCGGCTGGAGTTGTCGCCGCCGTCGCTGATGATCAGCAGGGCCTTGCGCGGATTGCGCCCCTTCTTGAGTATCTGCAGCGCCTGGTAGATTCCGTCCAGCAGCGCGGTCCTGCCCTTGGCCTGCGTGAATGTCAGCCGGCTTTGGATGTCTTCCGTGTTCTGCGTGAACGGCACCACCACCTGCGGACGGTCGTTGAACTGAACCAGAAAGAACTCGTCCTCGGGATTGGCGGTCTTGAAAAACTGCGCGGCCGCCTGCCGGCTCTTGTTCAGCTTGCTGCCCATCGAGCCCGAGGCGTCGAACACCAGCCCGATGGAGAGCGGCGCGTCGAAGCTGGCGAAGTAGCCCACCTCCTGCTCGTTCTTGTCTTCGAAGAGGCGGAAGTTCTCCTTCTCCATGCCGGTCACAAACTGGTTGAGCGGCGTGGTGACGGTCACCGGGATGAGCACCAGGTTGGTATCGATGCGGATGTTGGGAGTGATGCGCTCGTTTTCCGGCACTTCGGCGGCTGGTTTGGGCCGAGGCGTGATGCGTGGCCGCGCCTCCTGTCCCCAGGCCCCGGAGCAGACGGCGAGAATCCCGCCCAACACACAGAACATAAAGGAGTTACGCATGTTCTTCTACGGTTCTCTCCCGCTCTGGCAACCCAAGTATAGCATGGTGGTTTTTCGTGCTATTCTCGAATGTGCCCCCCGAGATTCTGGGCGTCATTCCGGCCCGCTTCGCTTCCACCCGTTTCCCAGGAAAACCCCTCGTCTCCATCGCCGGCAAGCCCATGATCCAGCACGTGTGGGAGCGCGCATCGCGATCCAGGCTGATCTCCAGGGTGCTGATCGCCACTGACGACGAGCGCATCGCAGCGGCTGCGCGCGACTTCGGCGCCGAGGTAGTGATGACCAGCTCGCACCACCCAAGCGGGACCGATCGCGTGGCCGAGGCCGCCGCATTGACCGGCGCCGTCGTCGTCGTGAACATCCAGGGGGACGAGCCCCTCATCGATCCTGCCGCTATAGACACCGCCATCTCCTGTCTCTTAGACGATCCCGGCTGCCAGATGGCAACCCTGAAGAAGCGGATTTCCTCTTCCGAGGAGATCGGCAACCCGAACGTGGTCAAGGTCGTCACCGCGCTGGACGGCCACGCACTCTACTTCTCCCGCTCGCCGATCCCGTATGACCGGGGCGGCGGCACGATCTACTGGAAACACATCGGCCTCTACGTCTACCGGCGCGGCCTGCTGCTGGGCTATTCTTCTTTGAAACCCGGCCTGCTCGAACAGAACGAAAAACTGGAGCAACTTCGCGCGCTGGAGAACGGCATCCCCATCCGGGTGGCCGAAACCTCCTACGAAACCATCGGCGTGGACACTCCCGAGGACCTCTCATCAGTTCAGGCGATCTTCACTTCACTCCTCAGACATGGCTAAATACATCTTCGTCACCGGCGGCGTGGTTTCATCCCTGGGCAAGGGCATCGCCGCCGCCTCCATCGGGTGCCTGCTGGAAAGCCGCGGCCTCAAGGTCAACATGCAGAAGTTCGACCCCTATCTGAATGTCGACCCCGGCACGATGAGCCCGTTCCAGCACGGCGAGGTCTTCGTCACCGACGACGGCGCGGAGACGGACCTGGACCTCGGCCATTACGAGCGGTTCACTCACGCTCACCTGTCACAGAACAACAACCTCACCTCGGGCCGCATCTACGAGCGCATCATCACGCGCGAGCGGCGCGGGGACTACCTGGGCAAGACGGTGCAGGTAATCCCGCACGTGACCAACGAGATCAAGGCGGCGGCGCACAAGGTGGCCGGCGATGTCGACGTGGTGATCTGCGAGATCGGCGGCACGGTGGGCGACATCGAGTCGCAGCCATTTACCGAGGCGATCCGGCAGATGCGCCACGAGCTGGGCCGCCGCAACACGCTGTTCGTCCACGTCTCTTACGTCCCGTGGATCGCCGCGGCCCAGGAGTTGAAGACCAAGCCCACGCAGCACTCGGTGAAGGAGCTGCGGGCAATGGGCATCCAGCCCGACATTCTGGTCTGCCGGTCGGAACGCCCGCTGCCGGCCGACCAGCGCGACAAGATCGCGCTGTTTTGCGACGTGGACCGTAACGCCGTCATCTCGGCCTACGACGTGGACACCGTCTACCGCTGTCCGGTGATGTTCGCCGAGCAGGGCGTCGACGACCTGATCGTCGACCTGCTCAAACTGGATTCGGCAGGCCCGCGCGATCTCAGCGCCTGGTCGGCGATGCTGGAACGGATGCGCACCCCGAAGGACTGCGTTGAGATCGGACTGGTGGGCAAGTACGTCGAGTACGAGGACTCCTACAAGTCGCTGAAGGAGGCGCTGCTCCACGCCGGCATCCACCACCACGTTCAGGTCCGGATGACCTGGATCGAGGCCGAGCACATGCAGTGGCCCGAGTGCGGCGAAGCGCTTTCCCACTACGACGGCATCCTGGTGCCCGGCGGCTTCGGCAAGCGCGGCACCGAGGGCATGCTCCACGCCATCCGCTTCTCGCGCGAGAAGCTGGTTCCCTATTTCGGCATCTGCCTGGGCATGCAGACGGCGGTGATCGAGTTCGCCCGAAACGTCTGCGGCCTAGAAGCCGCGGACTCCACTGAGTTTGAGCCCGCCTCGCCCTACCCGGTCATCTACAAGCTGCGCGACCTGCTCGGCGTCGACGAGCTCGGCGGCACCATGCGGCTGGGCGCCTATGAGTGCCTCCTCTCGGAGGGCTCCTTCGCCCGGGCAGCTTACGGCGAAGAGATGATCAGCGAGCGCCACCGCCACCGCTTCGAGTTCAACCGCACCTTCGAGCCGCAGCTCACCTCCTGTGGCCTGCGCATCACCGGCCGCTCCCGCGACGGCAAGTTCGTGGAGATCTGCGAGATCCTGGACCATCCTTACTTCCTCGGCTGCCAGTTCCACCCCGAGTTCAAGTCCAAGCCGCTGACGCCGCACCCGCTGTTCAAGAGCTTCATCGGCGCGGCGCTCCAGTACCGCCAGAAACGGCTGAACAGCGAGTCCAATCCGCTGTTCAACTAGTTTCCGCGCGCCGCCGCGCCGGCTTCCACGTTTCCTTCGTTCATTGCGTCTAAGATGGTGATGGAGGCACGTCCTCCGCAGGAGAAATCCGCCATGCGCCTGAACAAATCCACACGCCGCCGCCTCGGCTTCTCGCTGATTGAGCTGCTGATCGTCATCGCCATCATTCTGGTGATCGCGGCCATCGCCGCCCCCAAGCTCAACAACGCCCGCCAGCACTCCCAGGAGATGGCCGCCATCCGGCAGATCAACACCATCCACACGGCCCAGACCCAGTACTTCTCCCAGTTCGGCAAGTTCGCCGAGGCTCTGGCCCAGCTCGGCCCGCCCGCTTCCGGCACCGCCGGACCCGCTGCCTCCGACCTGATTCCCGGCGACCTGGCCCTGGGCGAAAAGACCGGCTATGAGTTCACGATGGCCGGCACCAAGGAGGGCTACTCAGTCACCGTGGTGCCAGTGGCGTTCGGGCAGACGGGCCGGCGCACCTTCTTCTCCGACCAGACGCTGGTGATCCGCGAAAACTGGGGCGCCGAGCCGGCGACCGCGCAGAGCAAAGAGATCAAGTAGCGCGGGCCGTCAGAAGCTGAACGTCAACGTCGCGCAGGTGTTCACCCACTGGTCGCTGGACCGGACGTAGGGCAGCGAGCCGATGCGCGGTCCGGCAGTATCGATGCGATAGACCCGCGTTGTGACGCCCAGGCGCAGGTGGCGCCCGGGATCCAGCGCGATATTGCCGGCCAGCAGCGCATAGTAGCCCCAGCCGTCCCGCGCCTGGCACGACGGGCAACCGATGGAGACCCAATCGCCCGGCTGTTGGAGCATCTCCGAGTAGCGCGCATAGGCTCCGCCGCCGCCGCCGTGGATCTCCAACCGGCCGCCGGCCAGCGGAGCGATCACGCGTCCACCGAAGGGAACGAAGACCTGGAAATCGCGAATGCGCAGGGGACCGTAGCCGGAATCCTGATAGGCACGGACGTCGGCGCTGTTGTAGGCGCCGTCGTAGCCCACATCGAGTTGCAGGAACTTGAGGGGCCTGTACCCGTAGCCGGCGCTCCAGGCGAGGGCGGGCTTGTAGTAGGGCTTGAGATCCTGCCCCGGCAGTGCCGTGCCAAGGCCGCCCCAGATCTGGTGCCGGGAATAATTCCTGTTCCAACTCTGCCCCCACGCGCTGCCGGCGAAAGCCAGCGCCAGTACGGCCAATCCCGTAGTCCGAGGTCTCATATGCCCTCATGACGCAAGCCCCCCACGCCGCGTTTCCGTGGGAGTGTTCGCACAGGTAGAACCTGGACCTGAGGGGTGTGCTTGAGCCCGGTGAGTGAACGGCCCGGCCACAGCGCAGGCACACGCCCGGCGGCTGGAGGGGGCCGCAGCGCTCCGGCGTCGGCTCCTGCACCTGGATCAGAGGCTCCGGCAGCCGGCTCGCCGTCAGCTTCTGCCCCGGCGCGAGCGGCGTCTCCACCATCGCCATCGAATCCCGCCAGCGTAACGCGTCCGCTATTCATCCTGTCCCGCGTCACCCCGAATGGCGGCCGGCCGCGATTTCAGCGGTGCTGGCGGGACCAGCGGGTTGGGGCGCACGGCGAATCTGAATGGGCAAGCCGGACAGGGTCCGAGCCGCTTGCCGGGTACGCCGCTGATAGGTGTGAACCATCGGACCGGGTGTCAGGCGCTCCGGAATGCCGAAAGCCCAATGGGACGCCAAGCGGCGCCCAAGCGCCAGGCTGGCTGGTGATCGTGGCGTCGATCGGCACCAGCGCTCAGCTTGAAGAAGCAGGCTGGAGCGCAAACCCTCTCAGCCCCCCAGGAACGCCTCGTACTCCGCCGCCGATAACAGCCCATCCACCTCCGACGCTTTCGCCAGTTTCATCTTCACCAGCCACGCCTCGCCGTGCGGGTCTGCGTTCAGCTTCTCCGGCGCCTCCGCCAGCAGCGGATTCACCTCAAACACCTCGCCCGTCACCGGGCTGTAGATGTCGCTCACCGCCTTCACGCTCTCCACCGAGCCGATGCTCTGCCCGGCTTCATACGTCGCGCCCAGCTTCGGGAGATCGACGTAGACGATGTCGCCCAGTTCCTGCTGCGCGTGATCGGTAATCCCTATCGTGCCGGTCTCACCTTCGACCAGCACCCACTCGTGTTCTTTCGTGTATCGGAGATTGTCGGGGTACTTCATTTTGCTCGCTTATAGAAGGGGATGGGAATCGTCACTGCCTCCACCGGCTGGTTGCGGACCATGACCTCGATCTCGAGGCCGGGCGCCGCCTTCTCCGCCGGCAGGTAGCACATTCCGATGTTCTTGTTCAGCGCCGGAGCCGGTCCGCCGGATGTGACCCACCCGGCCGGCGTGCCCGCGACCCTCACCTCGTAGCCGTCGCGTCCGATTCCGCGCCCGCGCATCTCCAAGCCGCAGAGCTTGCGTTTCAGCCCCTCGGCCTTCTGCTTCTCCAACACGCTCCGGCCCAGAAAATCGCCCTTGTCGAACTTGACGATCCATCCCAGACCTGCCTCCAGCGGCGTAATGGTCGCGTCGATCTCATGACCGTACAGCGCCATCCCCGCCTCCAGCCTCAGCGTGTTGCGCGCACCCAGGCCCACGGGTTTCAATCCTTCCCCGCGGCCGGCCTCCATCAATTCCTGCCAGCGCGCCCCGGCCTGCTCCGGAGCCACGTAAATCTCAAATCCGTCTTCGCCCGTGTACCCCGTTCGCGCAATCCGCGCCCATTCTCCCGACACCTCGCCGTCGGCGAACCAGTAGTACTTCATCGACGACAGGTCCGTCCGCGTCAGCGGCTGCAAAACGGCCGGCGCCTTCGGCCCCTGAATCGCAATCTGCGCGTACTTGGCCCCGTTGTTCTCCACCGAGCACTCCCAGCGGTTGTGCCCGGCGATGTGCTCGAAGTCCTTCTGCTGGTTCCCCGCGTTCACGCACAGGAAGTAGTGGTCGTCGGCTACCTTGTGCACCAGGATGTCGTCCACGAACCCGCCGTGCTCGTACAGCAGCCCCGAGTAGTGAACCTGCCCCACCGCCAGCTTCGTCGCGTTGTTCGTAGTGACGTAATTGACCAGCTCCAGCGCCTGCCTGCCCCGGATCTCCAGTTCCCCCATGTGCGACACGTCGAACAGCCCCGCCGAGGTCCGCACCGTGTTGTGCTCGTCGATGATGCCGGAGTACTGCACCGGCATGTCCCACCCGCCGAAATCCACCATCCGCGCGCCCAGCGCCCGGTGCGTCTCGTTCAATGGCGTCTTCAACAGGGAAGCGGCTTCGCTCATAGGTCGTCTTCGCGGTCAACTCAATCTAGCATACGAGGGCCGCCGGACGGCTCCGTTGTCGCGCGCCGCCTCCAGCGCTTACAATAGGGGGTATCCAACTGGAAGTTCATTCGTTTCAACAAGGAGAGGGTCTTATGAAGGGCGACGCGAAAGTAATCGAGTACCTGCAGGAGTGCCTCACGGCCGAACTCACGGCCATCAACCAGTACTTCCTCCACGCTGAGATGATGGAAAACTGGGGCTACGAGCGGCTCGGCAAGATCACGAAGAAAGAGTCCATTGAAGAGATGCAGCACGCCGAAAAGCTTCTCCACCGCATGCTCTACTTCGACGCCTCCCCCAACATGACCCAGCTCTTCAACCTGCGCATCGGCCAGACCGTCAAGGAACAGATCGAGTTCGACCTCGCGCTGGAATACGAAGCCGTCCCGCGCCTCAACAAGGCCATCAACGCCGCCGTCGCCGCCGGCGACAACGGCTCCCGCGACCTCTTCGAGCAGATCCTCAAGGACGAGGAGCACCACGTCGACTACCTCGAAGCCCAGCTCCACATGATCAAGGAAATGGGCTACGAGAACTACCTCGCCCAGAACATGAAGCACGAGGACTAGCTCACCCCGTCCTCCTCTCCGCCCACACCTTCGTGAGCGTGCCCGCCACGATCACCGCCCCCCCGGCCAGCGCCCTCCCACCCGGCTGCTCGCCGTGCATCAGCCATGTGAACACCGGGTTCGCCACCGGCTCCAGCAGCAGCAGCGTCGACGCCTCGAACGCCGGCACCTGCTTGATCCCGTGCGTCAGGAGCCAGTACGCCAGCCCGATCTGTACGAACCCCAGGTACAGCACCACACCCGCGTCCATGCCCGTCACCCGCTCCAGCGGCAGCGCCTGCGGGAGGCAGATCAGGAACGCCAGCAGGTTCCCCGCCGTCACCGTCGCCAGCGCCCCGCTCTCCTCCCCCCTCCCATGCGCCATCCACCTGAGCCCCGCTAGCGTCAGCGCGTAGGTCAGCCCCGACAGCGCCGCGTACACGTTCCCCCGCGCCGGATCCGGCGCCGTCGCCAGCGGGTTCTCCACACCCGTGAAGAACAGCCCCATGCCCGCCGCCAGCGCCAGCGCGAACCACAGGTCCCGGGTCCTCAGTCTCTCCTTCAGCAGCAGCGGCCCGATCAGGATCAGGTACGCCGGCGCTGTCGATTGCAGGAAGATCGCGTTGGCCGACGTCGTCAGTTTGTTCGCGTGCACGAACAGCACCAGCGTCAGCGCGTACAGCACCCCCACGAGGGCCACCTGCCACTTCCACCCCCGCCGCGCCTCCCGCACCAGCAGCAGCAGCGCCGCCGCCGCCACCCCGCTCCGCAGCCCCGCCGTCTGCCACCCCGTCAGGCTCACCGCCTTGATCGCCGCCCCGCCGGTCGAGAACAGCAGCGCCGCTCCCAGCACCATCAACCTGCTCAGCATCTTTGCATTGTGCCAGCCCCGGCCTCTCCGCGCTGGTAGAATCAACTCCATTCACCATGTCCAAACCGAAGCAAAGCCTCTTCATCACCCCCGACGGCCGCAACCTCACCTTCACTTTCGTCCTCGTCACCTCCCTCTTCCTCCTCTGGGGCTTCTGCAACGGCATGATCGACGTCATGGACAAGCACTTCCAGGACGAACTCCACCTCACCAAAGCCCAGTCCGCCTGGGTCCAGTTCGCCCACTACCTCGGCTACTTCCTCATGTCCGTCCCCGCCGGCTGGCTCGCCGCCAAACTCGGCTACAAGGCCGGCATCATCACCGGCCTCCTCATCGTCGCCCTCGGCGGCTTCTGGTTCATCCCCGCCACCCACGTCAGCGAACTCGCCCGCCTCGGCCAGGTCTCCCCCAACACCGCCTTCGTCGCCTTCCTGATCGGCGTCTGCGCCATCGCCACCGGACTCACCTTCCTTGAGACCATCGCCAATCCCTACACCACCGTCCTCGGCGATAAGCGCTACGCCGCCACCCGCATCAACCTCGCCCAGTCCTTCAACGGCTTTGGCTGGATCTTCGGCCCCATCGTCGGCTCCATGTACTTCTACTCCAAGGACGCCGCCGGCCGCAGCACCGGCTCCCAGACCCTCTACATCCCCTATGCCGGCATCGGCGTCGTCGTCATCGTCCTGGCCGCCGTCTTCTACTTCGCCAACGTCCCCGACATCAAGACCGACGACGATTACCACCTCGACGACTCCACCCCCGGCGTCTCCCACTCCATCTGGTCCCACCCCCACTTCACCCTCGCCGTCGCCGCCCAGTTCTTCTACGTCGCCGCCCAGGCCGGCATCTTCAGCTTCTTCATCAACTACATGACCTCCGAGCTCCCACCCCTCCCCGCCTCCTTCCAATCCGGCCTCAACTCCCTCTCCGCCAACGCCGGCTTCCTCCGCGACTGGCTCTCCGGCTGGATCCAGTCCAACCCCGGCGGCATCCTCTCCCTCTCCGACAAAGGCGCCTCCAACCTCGCCTCCCTCGGCTTCGTTTGCTTCCTCATCGGACGCTTCTCCGGCGCCGCTGTCCTCCGCCGCGCCTCCGCCCACAAGGTCCTCGGCCTCTACGCCGCCCTCAACGTCCTGGCCACTTTCCTGGTCTTCCTCAAGCTCGGCTGGTTCTCCGTCGCCTGCGTCTTCCTCAGCTTCTTCTTCATGTCCATCATGTTCCCCACCATCTTCGCCCTCGGCATCTTCGGCCTCGGCGCCCGCGCCAAGAAGGCTTCCGCCTTCATCGTTATGGCCATCATGGGCGGCGCGCTCCTGCCCAAACTCATGGGCTGGGTCGCCGACGAGTACGACATGTCCCGTGGCTTCATCGTGCCCATGTTCTGCTTCATCCTCGTCTCCCTCTACGGCTTCTTCTGGCCCCGCTTCAGTAATGCCGAGTCCCTCCACGACAACGGCCCCTCCGCGGCTCACTGAACTTTCCCCCCGCAATGAGATAAGCTGTCCTGTCAGGAAGGAACCATCGCCATGACCGATTCCACCACCACACCCACCTCGCGCCGCACGTTCCTCAAGACCTCCGGCAGCGTCTCCGCCCTCGCCGGAGTCGCCCTGCCACCGGTCCACGCCGCCCAGAACAATACCCTCCAGGTCGCCCTGGTCGGCTGCGGAGGCCGCGGCACCGGCGCCGCCATCAACGCCCTCTCCGTCACCAACGGCCCCATCAAGCTGGTCGCCATGGCCGACGTCGTCCCCGCCAAACTCAACTCCAGCTACGACAAGCTCAAGTCCCAGTTCGCCTCCCAGGTGGACGTCCCCCCC
>JACRBC010000079.1 GCA_016213245.1 Candidatus Solibacter usitatus
CCTTGATCGGGTTGCTCGCCAGCAGAGCCCGTCTCCGCTTCACCGGCACCCGCAGACTAACACGCCCCAATCCCAGGCCCAAGCAAAAGGGGACACTTCTACTTTGCCGGCATGGGGACGTTTCTACTTTGCCTTGACACGCGCGAAATCAACGGTTGAACCTCCGCGCTCTGGTGGCATATACTCGCCCACAGTCTTTGCAGAGGATTCCAACCCATGCCTACCGCTGCCTCGCGCCGCAGTTTTCTCGCTTCCGCCACCGCGGCCTCCTATTCCCGCGTGCCCGGCGCCAACGACCGGGTGCAGATCGGATTCATCGGCACGGGCCTGATCGGCCTGCGCCACATCGCCGACTTCAAGCAACTGGCGGACGTCGACATGACGGCCGTCTGCGACGTCTACCAGCCGCGCATTGAGTACGCCCAGGCGCAGTGCGGATCCAGCCCGAAGGGCTACCAGGACTTTCGCAAGCTGCTCGACGACAAAAACGTGCAGGCGGTCGTCATCTCGACTCCCGACCACTGGCACGCGCTGCAGACGATCATGGCGTGTGCGGCGAGCAAGGATGTCTACGTCGAAAAGCCGATGACCCTTTTCCTGAAAGAGGGCCGCTGGATGACGACGGCGGCGCGGCGTTACAACCGCATCGCCTGCGTGGGCACGCAGGGCCGCAACGGCTCGCACATCTCCGAGGCGATGCAGTTGATCCGCGACGGCGTGGTGGGCAAGATCCACGCGGTGCGCTTTTCCGCCTACCGCAACATCATGCCGGGTTTCGGGCGGCCCGCCGATTGCCCGCCTCCGGCGGGTCTGGACTACGATCTATGGCTGGGGCCGGCGCCGCAGCGCCCCTACAACCCCAACCGCGTGATCTACCATTTCCGCTGGTTCTGGGACTACTCGGGCGGGCAGATGACCAACCTCGGCGCGCATGACATGGACCTAGTCCACTACCTGCTGGGCGCCAGAGCGCCGAAGTCGGTGTACTCGGCCGGCGGGCGGTACGCGCTGGAAGACAACGGCGAAACTCCGGACACGCAGGATGCCATCTGGGAGTACCCGGGCTTCACGGTGGCGGCGTCGATCCGCGAGGCGTCGGGCGCAAGGCGCGGCTCCGGAGGGACGGCCTCGTCGCTGGCCGGCGTGCAGCTTTGCGGCACGCGCGGCGTGCTGGCCGTTTCACGGGGCGGTTTTGAACTCGTCCCGGACATGAAGATCGTTCCGGAAAGCGCCATTCCGCCGTGGTCGACGCCGCCCGGACATCCCAAGCTGTCGGCCGATTTCAAGCCGGCGCCCTACGCCGAGCCGCGCAGGGTAACGGGCGACTCTCCAGAGCCGATGGGCCGCCACGCGCGCCACTTCATCGACTGCGTGAAGTCGCGCCAGCGGCCCGTGGCCGACGTGGAAACCGGGCACGAAGTGTCGGTTTCGTGCCACCTGGCCAACCTCTCGCTGCAACTCGGCCGCAGGCTGCAATGGGACGCGGTGAAGGAAGAGGTGGTGAGCGACCGCGAAGCCAACGCGCGGCTGGTGCGGCCGTACCGCAAGCCGTGGGACGACGTTCTGAGGAGCTTCAAACTGTGACCCGCCGCCACTTTCTTTCCGCCGCGGCGGTAGTCACGCGTGCGCCGCAGGCGGCGCCGGCGCGAACCTCGATGGGACTTACGCCGGACGCCTACGCCATCCTGCGGCCGGCGCGCACTGCGCTGGAGTTCATGGAGACGGCATACGCCGCCGGCGCGGGCGGCGTGCAGGCGACGCTGGCGTCGTTCGAGCCGGCCTACCTGAAGCAGGTCCGCGCGCGCGCCGAACAGCTCGGCATGTACTTCGAACTGCTGGCGCCGCTGCCGCAGGCCGACACTTCGCAGTTTGAGGCCGCGGTGCGCGCGGCGAAAGAGGCGGGCGCGACGAGCATTCGCTCGGTGTGTCTCTCCGGCCGGCGGTATGAGACGTTCAACTCGCTGGAGCAGTGGAACGCGTTTGCCGCCGAATCCAAGGCCCGGCTGGCCCGCGCCGTCCCCATCGTCGAAAAACACAAGCTCCCGTTGGGAATCGAGAATCACAAGGACTGGACGGCGGCGGAGATGCCGGGCCTGTTGAAGTCGTACTCGAGCGAATACCTGGGCGCGTGCATCGACTTCGGCAACAATATCTCGCTGCTGGACGATCCGATGGAACTGGTGGAGGCCCTGGCGCCCTTTGTGATCAACACGCACATCAAGGACATGGGCGTCGAGGAATACCAGGACGGATTCCTGCTCTCGGAGGTGCCGCTCGGGCAGGGCATCCTGGACCTGAAGCGCATGGTGGCGCTATTGCAGGCCAAGCGCCCAGGGGTGACGTTCTCGCTTGACATGCTGACGCGCGACCCGCTGAAGATCACCTGCCTGACGGACAAGTACTGGCTCACTTTCCCCGAGCGCAACGGGCGCTACCTGGCCCGCGCGCTGGCCATGGTCCGCGCCAATAAGCCGCGCCAGCCGCTGCCGCGGGTGACCGGCCTGGAGCGCGAGGCGCAACTGCGGCTGGAGGCGGGCATCATCGCCGAGTGCGTGGCCTATGCGCGGGATCACCTGAATCTGCGCGTGTGAGGCAGACTCCGCGTGAGAGAACTTCTCCCGCGCGGCCACTCTGTTTCTGTCAGCCAAACAGTTTTGGGAAGGAACGGTTCCGACGCCAGTGTTTCGTCACCCGCTTCCGTCCCGGGCCAGCGGAACCACGCTGACTCCAGGGCGCGAGTCCCGCCGCGGAACTCCCTGTCTCCTCCTCCTCCTGCTTCTGATCGCGGCCGTGTTTCCCGCCCGGGCGACTCCGATCCGGGCACGTTTCCGGCCGCTCACTTTCTGTCCGGCGATGGTCGAGTTCGGATATCTGGATTCACGCCTCGTGCTTTGCATGCCGGGAGCGGCGTGCTTCGCCGAGGAACCCCGCCGCACACGTTTGCTCCCGCTCGCTGAAAGGTTCTCGGCCGCCGGCGTGAGCGCCGCGCTCATCCCCGTCTCCGGACAATCGCTGAGAGTCTACCGGAACCGGCACGGACATCCCCTCAGCGCGGCGACCGTCCTGCCTGCGCTGCGCACCATGGGCATGGGGCCCCGGCGGCGCAACCTCGCCTTTGCGCCCATCCGCCAGGCGGTCTCCGCCGAGGTCCTCTCCATGATGACGGGCGGCTTTGTGCTGTTCCTGCTGAGTGCGGTGATCGGTATCGCCGGGCGGCCGCGCAAGGACGACCCGCCACCGCCGCTGCTGGCATCGCTGATGCGCGCCGGCCTTACTCTTCCCGTACCAGCAGTACGCTCTTTGTTTTCACCCCGCTCACCACCTGCTTTTTTCCTCCCGGCCAAGTAACTTCCAGTGTGTCCGGCGCCTGGCCCCTAGGGGCGCCAAAGTGCACTCCGAAGTGGGTGGAAGAGGCGTAGCCGGTCGAGGTTGTCATGGTGTTCCACTGTCCGCCCCAGCGGACGCTTGCGCCGATGCCGTCACGATTCGCTTTGACGCCCTGGAGTCTCACTATCAGCCACTCGCCGTCGCTGTCAGTGGTATTCTCCCAGAGCTCCGCCGGATCCAGCAGAGATGAGACGACGACATCGATCTTGCCGTCGCCGTTGAAGTCCGCGAAGCCGACGCCGCGGTGCGCGCGCGGCGTCCTGAAATCGGGTCCCGCCGTGGAAGAGACGTCGCGGAACACACCTTTCTCATTGAGGAAAATGCTGTTCGGCAAGCGGTACACCGTCGGCTCGAACAGTTCGACCAAGTCATTGACATGGGCGCAGGACACGAACAGATCTTTCCAACCGTCCAGGTTGAAGTCAAACAGGCCCGGCCCCCATCCGCTCATGTTGAAGCTGGCGCGCCCCAAGCGGCTCGAGTAGGTGGCATCCCGAAAGCCGCCCTTGCCGGTGTTGCGGAAGAGGGGGAACGTTTCGCTGAAGAGGTCCACGACTACGAGATCGGGCCAGCCATCGTTGTCGTAGTCGCGGAAGTCCGCCCCCATGTTGGCCACGGGCTTGCCGCTGTCCAGCATGGCCACGCCGGCCGCCAGCGCGACCTCTTCGAAGCGGCCGTTCCCCAGGTTTCTGAACAGAAAATTCGGCTCGTTGTCGTTGGTGACGAAGACGTCGGTGAAGGCGTCGCCGTCGTAGTCTGCCACGGCGATACCCATGCCGCGGCCCGCATGGGTTGCCAGTCCCGCCTGCCGGGTCACCTCTTCGAATTTGCCGCCTCCGAGGTTATGAAACAGCCGGTTCGGCAGGCCTTGAAAATGCTTTGGGTGGCAGTAGACCCGGATATTCCGCAACCTGTCTCCGCAGTATCGATCGGTGGCTGGGGGCCACTGGGTGTAGTGGGTCACCCACAGGTCGAGCTTGCCGTCGTTGTCGTAATCGAACCAGGCCGCGGCCACTGCCCAGTGGTCGTCTATCAGGCCGGAGGAGGCGGTGACATCCTGGAACCTGCCGTTGCCCAAGTTGCGGTAGAGCCGGCTGGCGCCGACGCCGGCGACAAACAGGTCGACGTGGCCGTCGTTGTCGAAGTCGGCCGCCGCAACGCCCATGCTGTATCCCTCGCCGGCAAGACCAGCCTCAGCGGTAACGTCTGTGAACTTCATTCCCCCGTCGTTTCTGAACAGCCGGTTCGAATACTTCGCGGAATTCTTCCTCATGGAAGGCAGCGAGGCGCCGTTGGTGAAGAAGATGTCCGGCCGCCCGTCACCGTTGTAGTCGAGGACAGCCAGTCCTCCGGCGAACGATTCGATCACCAGTTTCTCCGGGGTGGGGGCGTTCTCCAGCACAAACCGCAGTCCTGCCGTTGCGGCCACGTTGCGGAAACGGACGGGCGCCGCGCTCTGGGCCCATAGCGCCCCGCAAGCCAGGATGAGACAGCAGCCGGCTTTCATCTCCTTTGTAGGGTTACACTTTTCCCGGGCCCGCGCGAGTTTCCGATCTGACAAACTGAGTTGTTACCGATGCCGCGACTTACTTTCGCGATGCTGGCCGGGATGATGATCGCGGGCACGCTCTGTGCCCAGCCTGAGTCCCTGGCGCTGGAATCGAGGCGAGGCAAGGAGTTGATGGCCGCCGGCCGCTTCGCCGACGCAGTGCGGGTGTACGAGGGACTGGTAGCGGCGATGCCGGCGAATCCCGGACTGCGGTTGAACCTCGCCATGGCCCTGCATATGTCTGGACAGGACCTGAAGGCGATACCGCAATTCGAAGCGGTTCTGAAGCAGCAGCCCAACGCGCTTCCGGCCCTGATGCTGCTGGGGGCCTCGCACATGCGGACGGGCAACCCGGCCAAAGCCATCCCGATGCTCGAGAAGGCGATTGGTCTTGCGCCGGAGGACTTGCAGGGCCGCGCCATGCTGGCCGATGCCCTGCTCATGACGGACCGCGCCGAGAGGGCTGTGCCGCACCTTCGCAAGCTGGCCGCCGCCCAGCCTGGCAATCCTCGCGCCTGGTACGCCTTGGGAAAAGCGTGCGAGACCGTGGCCCAACGAGCCTTCGAACTCTTGCAGAAGCAGGGCCCCGATTCGCCCTGGTGGCTCTCGCTGGCGGCTGATGCACGCCTCTCGGAAGGCCGGAACAGCGCGGCCCTCGCCCTGTACCGCGCCGCGCTGGCGAAACAGCCGGCATTGCGCGGCGCGCACGCTCGCCTGGCGGAGATCTACCGGAAAACCGGACATCCAGATTGGGCTGCGCAGGAAGAGGCGGCCGAACGGAAAATCGGGCAACCGGCCTGCGCCACACCCACGTCGGAGTGCCAGTTCGTGAAGGGCCGAAATGAGCTGGCTCTTTCCTCCGCGCTAGCCAGATCCACGCCGGAGTCGCTCTACTGGCGCTCTCGCGCAGCCAATGAGATGGCCCGCGAGGCGTTCGTCCGGCTTGCCAAGCTGCCTCCTTCGGTGGAGTCGCACGAGGTGATGGCCGAACTGCACCGCAACCAGGGGCGTCATGCGGAATCCATCGCCGAATGGAAGGCCGCGCTGGAACTGGCGCCCGGCGACCAACGGCTGGAGCAGGAACTTCTCATGTCCGTCTACATGAGCCGCGACTACGCTGCATCGGAGAAGCTGGCCCGCGCTCTGGTTGCCAAGGACGCCTCCGTCGCCGAACTCCACTTCATTCTGGGAGATTCGCTGATGAACCAACAGCAGCCCGAGGCGGCGATGAAGGAACTGCGGGAGGCGATCCGGCTGAAGGGCGGCTATCTGGATGCACGGGCGGTGCTGGGCCGGGCGCTGATGCAGATCGGGCAACCGGAGCAGGCTCTACCGCACCTGAAGGCAGCTCTGCCAGTGGACACAGACGGGAGCCTGCACTTCCAACTCAGCCGCGCCTACCTGGGCACCGGGCGGCCAGATCTGGCTGCCGAGGCACTGAAGACCTATCAAAAGCTCAGACAGGTGGCAGCGCCGGAGCCAAGTGTCATCGAACCGCCCGGCAGGTAGAGTTATCGAAAGATTGACCGCACACAAATGCCCTCCAAGTGGCCAGCGATGGCGCTTTGACCGGATGGCCCCCCCCTTGACTTGGGCCTGCTAGCAGATATACATTACTTGTACGCTTGTGCAGTGTCCGTTTCAGGGTCTAGTATGCCAAGGCTGAGTGTGACGCGGGCAATTGAGTACGTCCGCTGTGACGGGGCCTGGCACGCGGCTCTCCAGAACCGAGATTGTAA
>JACRBC010000076.1 GCA_016213245.1 Candidatus Solibacter usitatus
CATCTGGTCTAAACTCGCTCGGTCGGCATCGTGCATGGTGATCTTCATTCACCCGTAGCATCGCCCGGCGCCTCACCTTCAGGCTCATCCCGCGTGAGAATCAAACGCCCTCTTCAGGCTCATTACGCATGAGAAGACTCTGGGGCTGGCGCGTGCTGATACAATGTGGGCAGAACCTGCTCCATGCCCGCTATCCTCACCCTCGCCGACGAGATACTCGCCCTCAAGCGCGACCGGAAGGCGATCCTGCTCGCCCATCACTATCAGGAAACCGAGGTGCAGGAACTGGCTGACGCCATCGGCGACAGTCTGGAACTGGCCCGCAGAGCGCAGCAGTTCGAGGGTGAGGTGATCGCCTTTTGCGGGGTCTGGTTCATGGCCGAGACGGCCAAGGTGCTCAATCCGCGGCGGTTGGTAGTGGTGCCCGACGCCGACGCCGGTTGCAGCCTGGTGGACGCCTGCCCGGTGGACCAGTTGCGCGCCTGGAAACGAGTCCACCCGGAGCACGTCGTGGTGAGTTACATCAACACCTCGGTTGAGGTGAAGGCCGAGAGCGACATCCTATGCACGTCGCGCAACGCGGTCCAGGTGGTGAATTCCATCCCGCCGGAGCAGCCGGTTCTGTTCCTGCCGGACATCAACTTGGGCAACTACGTCAAGCAGCACACCGGACGCCAGAACATGTCCATCTGGCAGGGCGCCTGCATCGTCCACGCCACCTTCCCGGCGCGCCGCCTGACTGCGGCCAAAATGACGTATCCCGCGGCTCTGGTTGCCGCCCATCCGGAGTGCCCGGGCGACGTGCTGCGCCTGACGGACTTCATCGGATCCACGTCGGCCATCATCGACTGGTGCGTCACCCACCCGGCCCAGGAGTTCATCATCATGACGGAAAGCGGCGTGAGCCATACGCTCAACCGCCTGGCGCCCCAGAAGAAGTTCCACTTTGTGGCCAACGAGCAGTGCAACTGCAGCGAGTGCCCCTATATGCGCAAGAACACCCTGGAGAAGCTCCGCGACTGCCTCCAGCACCTGACGCCGCGCGTTGAACTTCCCGAGGAGTTGATGGAGCGGGCGCGGCGCCCGGTGGAGCGGATGCTGGCCTTGCGTTGATTGGACAGACCGCATGGAAGCGCTTCCGGCCCAACTCCTGGACACCTTCGGGCGCCTGCACGACAACCTGCGCGTCAGCGTAACCGACCGCTGCAACATCCGCTGCTACTACTGCATGCCCGAGAAAGACGCGCAGTACGTACCTCATGCCGAGATCCTGCGATATGAAGAGATCGAACGATTCGCCCGGATCGCCGCTTCGCTGGGTGTCTCCAAGATCCGCGTCACCGGCGGCGAGCCGCTGGTTCGCAAGGACCTGCACGTGCTGGTGCGCAAACTGGGCGCCATCGAGGGCATCCGCGACATCGCCTTGACGACCAACGGGGTCCTGCTGGCCGAGCAGGCCCCGGCGCTCTACGACGCCGGCTTGCGCCGGCTGAACGTGCATCTCGACACCATGGATCGCCAGCGCTTCCGGCTGATCGCGCGGCGGGACGAACTTCACCGCGTGCTGGCGGGCATCGACAAGGCGTTGGAACTCGGTTTCGGACCCGTGAAGATCAACGCCGTGGCCGTGAAGGGCCTGGTGGAGCCGGACATCGTGCCGCTGGCCCGCTTTGCGCGCGAACGCGGCGTGGAAGTCCGCTACATCGAGTTCATGCCGCTGGACGCGCAGGGGCTGTGGGACAAGGGCAAGGTGCTGCTGGCCGATGACATTCTCTCGATGCTGGCCGATGGAATCGGCCCGCTGGAAGCCGTGCCCGACCCCGATCCGCGCGCGCCGGCGCTTCAGTACCGCTTCCTCGACGGCAAAGGGTTCATCGGCTTCATCGCCTCCGTCAGCCGCCCCTTCTGCCTGAACTGCAACCGCATCCGGTTGACCTCCGACGGCCAGCTTCGCTACTGCCTCTTCGCCATGGAAGAAACTGACGTGAAAGGCCTGCTACGCGGCGGAGCGTCGGACGAAGACATCCGGCAGCTCGTCCGCGGCGTTGTCGAGCGCAAGTGGCTGGGGCACGAGATCAACACGGCCGGTTTCGTGGCGCCGCCCAGGCCGATGTACGCGATCGGCGGATGATGATGCTGCCTTCTGCCCGCGCCTACCTCCCCGGAATCCTCGCTTGCCTGCTGTTCACGCTCCTGGGCGTTGTCTTCATTCCCTACGCGGGCGCGCAGTACGACGAGGTGCTCTTCGTCACCGCAATCCACAATCCGGCATACATCGAATACTCGGTTCCCACCCGCTTTGGGAACGTGCCGGTCATGCTGATGACCTACATCGGCACGCTGAAGGCCGCCATCTATGCGCCTATCCTCCATTTTCTGGGCGCCACCCACGCCACGCTGCGCCTGCCCGTTCTGCTCTTCGGCGCCGTCTCGGTGTGGTTGTTCTACCTCACCCTGAGACGGCTGGCCGGCACAACGGCGGCCGCCCTGGCGGCGCTCCTTCTGGCCACCGATGCGCTGTACCTGCTCACCTGCGTCTTCGACTGGGGTCCGGTGGCCTTGCAGCATCTTCTGTTCACGGCGGCAATCTACTTCCTTGTCCGCTTCGCCCAGCAACCGCGCGCGCGCTGGCTTTTCGCCGGGGCGTTCTGCGCCGGTCTGGCGCTCTGGGACAAGGCGCTCTTTGTCTGGACGCTCGCCCCCTTCTTCGCCGCCCTGCTGGTGCTCTTTCCGCGCCGGCTGTGGGACATCGCCCGCAACCGCCGCCAGGCCGCCGCACTGCTGGCTGGTTTCGTGCTGGGCGCCGCGCCGCTGCTCTACTACAACGTCCAGCAGAACCTGAAAACGTTCACCGCCAACACGCAGGTGGACGAGCCCAATCCACTCTCCAAGCTCGTCAACCTCGACCGCACGCTGGATGGCAGCGGGCTGCTGGGCTACCTGGTGCGCGACAACCCCGAAGGTCCTCCCCAGAATCTGAGGACCTGGGAGAAGCCGCCGCTGTTCCTCAACGGGGTGCTCGGCAACCCGCGCCAGAGCATGCAGCACATTCTGCTGGTGGCGGCCCTGCTGGCGGCGCCCCTGCTGTGCTGGTTTGGGCCGAACCGCCGCGCCGCGCTGCTCTTTGTCGCCGGAGGGACGGCGGCCTACCTGATGATGATGTTCACGCGTAGCGCCGGCGGCTCCGTGCATCACACCGTGCTCCTTTGGCCGCTGCCGCAAATGGCCCTCGGCCTCGTGGCCGGTGAAGCCGTGCGCCGCTGGCCGGGCCGCGGCCGGACCATCGCCGCGTCCGCCATCCTTGTGTGCGCTCTCTCCAACCTGGCGGTGCTGAACAGCTACCTGGCGCACTTCATCGCCTGCGGGCCCACCGCGATCTGGTCGGACGCCATCCGCCCGCTGGTGGCCGACATCGGCACGCGCCCCGGCCGGCTGGTCTTCGCCGTCGATTGGGGCATCGCGCAGCAGGTGGAGTTCTACGGCAACGGCCGCATCGGCTATCACCGCTCCAGCGACGGCATTGTCCTCGGCCTGCCCGACGAACTGAGCGTGCGCCCGCTGGAGGCATACCTGGCCAATCCGGCCACGCTCTTCGTCACACACACCGAGGGGCGCGAGGCGTTCATCGGCGTCCGCCAGCGCATGCTCGAATTCGCCTCCGCCCGAGGATACCGGGACGAGATCCTCAAGGTGATCCACGACCGCCACGGGGCGCCGATCTTCGAAATCCATGAATTCCGAAAGTGAGCCGGAACCGGTCCAGGTTCCCATCACCGATGTCTTCGACCTGCACGCCTTCGCGCCGCGCGACGCCAGGGCGGCGGTGGAAGCCTACCTGGAGGAAGCCCATGCCCGCGGGTTGAAGACGCTGCGCATCATCCATGGACGGGGCATCGGCGCGCAGCGCGAGATGGTGCGGGGGATTCTGGCCAAACACAGCGCGGTTCTGGAGTTTCACGACGCGCCGGCGGAGGCCGGCGGCTGGGGCGCTACCGTCGTAACGCTGCGATAGAGCGCGCGAGCAGCCACACGCTGGTCACAATCAGGACCGGCGACGACAGCACGCCCGGGATCAGGCGCTGCGTGTAAAGCGACATGCCCGTGTGCCCGCAGCCGTTCAACAGCATCAGCGTTCCCAGAGGAAGCGCCAACCGGGCCAGCCAGCGCTCCGCCGCCAAGCGGCCGAGCGCCAGCAGGAGGACAACGGCCGCGATCAGGCCGGCCAGCCACGGCCCGAACTCGAACGTCGGCAGCCACTGGATGAGCGTCACGTCGCGCAGCATCATCACGAACGGGTTGTAGAAGCCCAGAAAGTCGTGCGCGGCCTCGTCGGCCACGTGCAGCGCTAGCGCCAGGGTGAGTGCGAACCAGGCGCGTCTCATCGTCCGAGGTACTTCCGCAGAAATTCTATCGCCGCCGGGCCGTCAACGCGATGGGGTCCGTTGAAGAAGGCGATGGCGGTGCGCTCCCCGATGCCGGCCTCGTCGTAGAAGCGGCGCACCTTGGCGTACTCGTAGGAGACCCACTCGTCCACGCCCACGCCATCGCGGTGCCCGCGTTCCACCATGAACGCGCGAGGAGCCATCAGTTGTGCCAGTTCGGCATGGTTCGCCACGGAGGCCATGTTCCATTCGAGGATTTCGTACTCGTGCGTGAACATGTAGCTGTAGGGCGCCTCGACACTGGTGAGCTTGCGGATCCACTCGTTGAAGTCGCCGGCGCAGATGGCCACCTTGTATCGCGCGTCGAACGGCGGGATGCGCACAGCCGTCTTGCCGCCGTAGCTCAGCCCGTAAAAGCCGATCCGCTCGGGGTCCACCTGTGGCAGCGTCACCAGCCAGTCCAGCATGACGCCGTACTGCGCGCGGATCAGCGAATACAGCGACAGTCCCAGCGGGTTCGCTATGCGCACCAGGTGGCGGAAGTCGCCGGTGTAGGGGTTCTGCGGGACGTAGACCACGTAGCCGAGATCGGCAAGCTGCGCCGCGAAGTTGCGGTACACCTCTTTGTCCCGCGGCTCGGAGGCGTCGATCAGCATCTGTGGCCGGCCGTTCAATCCGTGCTGCACCACCACCAGCGGGTGCCTCTCGCCGGGCCTCTGATCCTTCGGGAGGAGCAGGAAGCCCTGGCCGAAGACGCCCTCGCGGACATCGAACTCCACCTCCCACGCCTGCCACTTCGCGCGCTCCATCCCCTTGCGGCTGCGCGCGGCCGGCGCCGCGGGCGGTCCGGGCAGCACGCCGATGACCTCTTTCAGGAACACGTCCGCCACGCCCCGCGGTCCGATGGCGGCCCACAGGTCGGCCCGCGTCTTCTCTGATTGCCGCACCAGTCGCTGCGTGAACTCCACCAGTTCGCCCACCTGCCGCCGCTGCGACTCCCCATCCGGCATCGTCTGTGCCGGCAGAATCCCTTTGGGCGGCCTGCCGCCCAACTCCCGGGCAATGCCGCCGCCTGCAGCGCGCAACCACCCGCCCGGCCGTAGTTGCAGCGCGCGCCGCACCTCGCGCTCCTGCGACTCCATGGAAGCCGGCAGGATCCGGCCGGGCGCGGCCCCGCGCCGCCCCGGCGCCTCCTTCGCCGGACCGTCAATCGCCATTCCGCCCGGCCAGACCCGCAGCGCCCGCGGCGCGATCAGCGACGCCACTTCCGCGTCGCCGAAGTCCTTTAGCAGTCCGAAGACGTTGCGGTACAGCGGCTCGCGCCACACGCCTTCGCGTTCGCCGAAGTAATCTTCCACGGCCGCCGCCTGAATCCGCTCGTCCAGCGCCGCGGCGTAGAAAGCCACCGCGCCTCCCTCCCCCCGGCCATGGATTCCAATCGGCCGCGCCGGCTTGCGGGCCGCAAACCAGTCCACGCCGGCCAGCGCCTTCTGCACCTCGTAGCCCAGCATGGTGCGGCCCACCGGGAAGGCCATCCGCTGGATCCATTCGCGGTGCGTCTGGTTGGTCCACTTATTCAGCTCCCGGCTGCCGGAATGCGTGTCATGGCGGTCGATGAGCATCAGCGCGAGCACGTCGCACCCCGCCTCGGCATAGGCGGGCGAGGCGGCATCACTCGATCCGGGGTCGGGCAGCACCACGACGTGGCAGCGGGGCTCCCGCGCCGGCCGGTAGTAGAAACCCTCGGCGTGGACGCCGTCGAGCGCCGGCCAGCGCACAAAGGTCCGGGCGCCCGTCTTCACCTGCTCCAGGTCCGCGAACGGAACCCGCGCGTCCACCACGCCCAGGATGGTCCGCAGTCTCTCGCGTGTGGGGTGGCGATTGTCCCGGGACAGCTCGCTGAGCCGTTCCAGGTAGGCCTGCATCCCCGATAGCATGCGCGGCACGGGGTCGCCGTCTGCGGTCAGCGGCTGAGTGCCCGGCAGAGGCTGGCCCGGCAGCAGCGAGTAACTCAGCAGCAGGCAGGCCAGCGCTCTCATGCGGCCTCCGGACTACGTGGCCGCCTGTTTGCGAGGGCCTTCGGGATGGTTTTTGCCGTCGCCTTCGTAGGCCGGCCGCGCGGCCGCCTTCTTCACGCGCTTGCCGGTCTGCGTGTCGAGCAGCTTCATCTCGCCGGAGCGCCAGCTCTCGCAGCCCAGCATGACCGAGGTCATGATCTGGTGCGCCAGTTCCGGTCCCAGGTTCGGGGTCTTGCGCGTGCGCATGCAGGAGAAGAAATTGTCCGTGTGGAAACGGTTCATGTTCCGCGAGGCGCCCTGGAAGTCGAAGCTCCTGGTCTCGGTGGAGCGCTTCAGGCTGCGCGAGACCGGCATCTCCGGAGTGACGGTCACCTTGGAGGCCTCCACGGTGATGGTGCCGGAGTGGCCGTAGATGGCCTCCGGCAGATAGCGGTTGGGCGCGGAGTTGGCCATGGAGCCGGCCACGACGATGGTGAAGTTCGGATACTCGGCGATGCAGGCCAGCGTGTCCGGCACGTCGCGGTCCCTCTGGACGTAGATGCCGCCCACGCCCGCCACGCGGGTCGGATAGGCCGGGCCCATGGCGTTGAGGATCGGCCCGACGCGGTGATAGTACAGGTCCGAGGCGACGCCGTTGGAGTACTCCCAGTATTTGCGCCAGCGGAAGAAGCGCTCGCCGCTGAAGGGCCTTTTCTTCGCCGGGCCCAGCCAGCGCGCCCAGTCGATGCTCTCCGGCGTGGCCTCCTCGTCGACATAGTAGTTCCATTCGCCGGCCGTGGAGTTGCGGCTATAGGTCGTCTGCGCCCACAGCACCTCGCCGATGGCGCCTTCGGCGATCAACTCCTTCACCTTCTGCCAGCGCGGGTCGGAGAGGAACTGGCTGCCCACCTGCAGCACGCGGTTGTACTTGGCCGCCGCGGCGATCACCTGCGCCGACTCGTCCACGGTCAGGGTGATGGGCTTCTGGAGATAGACGTCCTTGCCGGCGGCGAAGGCGTCGATGGCCATCTGCGCGTGCCAGTGGTCCGGCGTGGCGATCAGGACGCAATCCACGTCGCTGCGCTGCAAGACCTCGCGGTAGTCCACCACGATGTTCTTCGCCTCCAGCTTGGAGATGGCCTGCGCGCGTTCGCGGTGACGCTTGTAAACGTCGGCGATGGCCGTGATCTCGATGTCCTTGTCGGCCGCCTGTTGCCTGGCGAAGTCGCGCAGGTGGCCGGTGCCCATGATGCCGGCGCCGATCATGCCCACGCGGATACGGTCATTGGCGCCGATGGCCCGCGCCGCGCCCTTGGCCGTGATGCCGGGCTTGATCTGCTTCTCTTTCGCGCTGGCGGCAAGCGCGCTGCCCGCCGCGGCGAGAAACGCCCGGCGCGAGTTGACGATGTCGTTGTTCATGGAGGAGTCCCGAATACTATTTTAGGCTTCCACGCGGCGCGCCGCGGCGTTCCACCGTAACCGCCGGCCCTGCCGCAGCGAGTCCAGAGTCATGCAGAGCACGATGGCCGTCCCCAGCCCCGCTTCCACCGGAGCGTTCGGTTCCTTGCGGCTCCTGACACATTCCAGGAAGTTGCGGATGTGATCGCGGGTGGCCGGCACGAACGAGCCCACGCGAACGTCTTCCTTCTCAGGCGTCAGAACCGGCGACGAGGTTTCCGCGTACAGGCGGTATCCTTCACGGCCCATGTCCAGCCGCGCCTTCGAGCCGTGAAACTGCTTCAGTTGATCCTGCGACGTGTGATAGCGCATGGCCTTGTAGCCCAGCGTAAAGGTGGCCATGTAGTTCTCCGGGTACTCCATGATGATGCTGGCGGTCTCCGGGATCTCCGCGCCCGCCAGGTTCACCCTGCCGCCGGAGCAGGTGACGGCCAGAGGCTGTTGTGAGCTCATGAACCACTGGATGCAGTCCACGATGTGCGCCGCCTGTCCGATGAGCAGGCCGCCGGAGTAATCCCAGAAGTAGTACCAGTTGAAGAAGCGTTTGGCGTCCATCTCGCGCGCCGGGGCGGGGCCAAGCCACTGCTTCCAGTCCAGCGGGCCCTTGAGCTGCGCCTGCGACAGGCCGTCCTGCGAGTTCATCCACTGCGACGTCACCAGCCGGATGTCGCCCAGCCGGCCGGAGTCGATGATCTTCTTCGCTTCCATGAACAGAGGGGAGCTGCGCCGCTGCGTGCCTACCTGCACAATGCGCTTTGTGCGCCGCACGGCTGCCACCATGTCGAAGCCCTCCGGGATGGTGTGGCTCATGGGCTTTTCGACATACACGTCCTTGCCGGCCTCGACGGCGTCGATCACCATGCGCGCGTGCCAGTGGTCCGGCGTCGCCACAATGACGGCTTGCAGCGACTTGTCTTCGAGCAGCCTGCGGTAGTCGGCGTAAGCCTTGGCGCCCGCGCTGGCCAGCTTCAGGCCCGCCTCCAGGTTGGGCTGGTACACGTCGCAGACGGCGGCCATCTCCGCTCCAATCTCCTTGAACTCAGTGCTGAGCAGGCGGCCCCGGCCGCCGCTGCCAATCACTCCCGTGCGCACACGATTGTCCGGTTGCATAGCCGCGGCGCTGCCGGCGGAAACGAGAAAGCTTCTGCGGTCCATAGAGTGAGCATAGTGGATGCTGGTCCGCTCCGGCTGTAGGCTGGAATCGATGCGGACCCGCAAGACCGATCCGCGCGCACGCAAGCCTTCGTCCCGGCCAGGTCCAGGCCAGGCAGTCAACCCGGGGATCGACCAGCGGCTGTGGCAAGAGGTCTTCCGCGCCGCCTGCGAGTTGTTCGGACAGCCCAATGCCATTCGCTGGTTGACCAGCCCGAGTCTTGCACTGGGCGGGCGCACGCCGCGTGAGTTGTGCGCCACGGCAAAGGGCCGGCGTGAGGTTCTGGCGGAGTTGGCAAGCATCGAACATGGGTTCTGCGCGTAGACAGTTCTCGATGTCGGAGTGGACGGGAAGACATAGGCGGAGCCCATTGATGTACCTTGAAGGGAGGGGTGCACCCATGGACCACAACCTGCTCAGCCGCATCACCGTGGAAGAAGGCAAGTGCGGAGGGCGTCCGTGTATCCGCGGTTTGCGCATCCGCGTACAGGACGTGCTCGGCCTCCTCGGTGCGGGTGCGTCCTTTGATGAAATCCTGGAAGACTACCCTTGCTTAGAGCGCGAAAACATCTTTGCGGCCCTGCAATACGCGGCGCTGCAGGCAGATCATGCCGTCCTCATGACCTCCTGACATGCCTGGCGCGAGACTGGATTGCGCCCGAGCTTGAGCGACATGGATCTCCCCCTACCGCTGGTTCGCCTTCAGGATCTTCTTCCGCAGGCGGATCGACTTCGGCGTCACCTCCACCCACTCGTCCTCGTTGATGAACTCGATCGCCTGCTCCAGGTTCAGCAGCCGCGGCGGCACCAGCCGGATGGCCTCATCGGCGCTCGACGACCGCATGTTGGTCAGCTTCTTCTCCTTGACGATGTTCACCACCATGTCCTCGGAGCGGGAGTTCTCGCCGACGATCATCCCCTCGTACACCTCGGTGCCCGGTGAGATGAACATCTCGCCGCGCTCCTGCAGGTTGAAGATCGCGTAGCCGGTCGAAGCGCCCGTGCGGTCGGCCACCAGCGCGCCCGTCGGCCGCATCGGGATGTCGCCCTGCCAGTCGATGTAGCCCTGGAACAGCGAATTCATGATCGCCGTCCCCCTCGTGTCGGTCAGCATCTCGCTGCGAATGCCGATCAGCCCGCGCGACGGCACCAGGAACTCCAGCCGCACGCGCCCGGAGCCGTGGTTCACCATCTTTGACATCTTGCCCTTGCGCATGCCCATCTTCTCGATCACCACG
This sequence comes from Candidatus Solibacter usitatus, assembly GCA_016213245.1. Taxonomy (GTDB): domain Bacteria; phylum Acidobacteriota; class Terriglobia; order Bryobacterales; family Bryobacteraceae; genus Paludibaculum; species Paludibaculum usitatum_A. The sequence goes on from JACRBC010000076.1 coordinate 10,229, forward strand.
CCCACATACTGCTCCGGCACGTCCACCACCAGCAACTCCTGCGGTTCCAGGGTCTTCCCTTCCACGTTCTTGGTCAGGATCTGCGGCTTGCCCACCATCAGCTCGAATCCCTCGCGCCGCATCATCTCGATCAGGATGGCCAGTTGCAGCTCGCCGCGGCCCATCACCTGGAACGAATCGGGGCTGCCCGCCTGCTCCACCAGCAGGCTGACGTTGGTCAGCAGTTCCTTGTCCAGCCGGTCGCGCAGGTTGCGCGAGGTCACCCACTGCCCCTCGCGCCCGGCGAAGGGCGAGGTGTTGATGGTGAACATCATGCCGATGGTCGGCTCGTCGATGCGGATCTTCGGCATCGCCTTCGGCGTCTCCGGATGGCTCACCGTCTCGCCGATGGTGATCCCCTCCACGCCCGCCATGGCGATGATGTCGCCCGCCGTGGCCACCTTCTCGTCCACGCGCTTCAGACCCTCAAAGGAGTACATCTTGGTGATCTTCGTCGTGTGCACCTGCCCGTCCAGGCGGCAGACGCTCACCTCGTCGCCCAGCCGCAGCGTGCCCTGGAAGACACGTCCGATGGCGATGCGCCCCAGGTAGTCCGAGTAATCCAGGTTGCCCACCTGGAATTGAAGAATCGCTTCCGGATCGCCGGTGGGCGCGGGGATGTGCTTCACGATCGCCTCAAACAGCGGCTCGAGCGTCGTTGACTCCTGCTCGAGCGAATCCTTGGCGATGCCGTCCCGCGCGATGGTGTAGACGATGGGGAAGTCGAGCTGCTCCTCGGTGGCATCCAGGTCGATGAACAGGTCGAAGACCTCATTCAGCACTTCTTGGATGCGCGCGTCCGGGCGGTCGATCTTGTTGATCACCACAATGGGCGTCAGCCGCGCCTCAAGCGCCTTCGACAACACGTAGCGAGTCTGCGGCAGCGGACCCTCGCTGGCGTCCACCAGCAGCATGACGCCGTCCACCAGCTTCAGCGCGCGCTCCACCTCGCCGCCGAAGTCGGAGTGGCCGGGCGTGTCCACGATGTTGATCTTCACGCCGTGGTAGCGCACGCCGGTCGTCTTGGCCAGAATCGTGATGCCGCGCTCGCGCTCCAGTTCGTTGGAATCCATCACGCGGTCCTGCACCTGCTCGTTGGCGCGATAGATGCCGCTCTGCTTGAACATGGAATCCACCAGCGTCGTCTTGCCATGATCGACGTGCGCAATGATGGCGATGTTGCGAAGGTTCGGGTTCGAAACTTTCATGGGGAAAACCGGATGGGGGAACCTCCATTGTCGCATGCCGCGGGCCTGCAAAACCTGTGTTCGCGGGGGTGAATGCTAGACTGGAAGGAGTCATGCCTTCAACCGCTGGGATCCCCACCGTGGTCATCGTGGGCCGTCCCAACGTGGGAAAGTCCACTCTCTTCAACGCGATCCTGGGCCAGAGGAAGGCCATCACCGGCGATGAGCCCGGCATCACGCGCGACCGCATCATCGGCGAGGCCGTCCACCGCAAGCGCCGCTTCACGCTCATCGACACCGGCGGCATCGTGCCCGACGACCAGGCGTGGATCCCCGCCCAGATCCTCAAGCAGGCCCGCGTCGCCCTCGACGAGGCCGCCCACATCATCTTCCTCATCGACGGCCGCACCGAGATCACCTCCGCCGACCGCGACTTGGCGAAGATGCTGCGCCGCCTCGGCAAGCCCGTCACCCTGGCCGTCAACAAGATCGACGTGCCCAAGCGCGAGATCCTGGCCGCCGGCTTCTACGAACTCGGATTCGAACGCGTCATGCCCGTCTCCGCCGAACATCGCGTGGGCATCCATGAATTGCTCGACGAGGCCACTCGCGGCTTCCCGGCCGAAGATGCTCCACTGCTGGAGCCGCCGGCCGAGCAGGCACGACCCATCCGCGTCGCCATCATCGGCCGGCCCAATGTCGGCAAGTCCACGCTGCTCAACGCCCTGGTGGGCGGCGAGCGCTCCATCGTCAGCTCAGTGGCCGGCACCACCCGCGATTCGGTCGACGAAGCGCTCACCGTCGAGGGCCAGCACTATCTCTTCGTCGATACAGCCGGCATCCGGCGCAAGGGCAAGACGCACGAGATGCCCGAGAAGCTCAGCGTCGTCATGGCCCGCAAGCACATCCGCATGGCGCACATCGCTTTGCTCGTCCTCGACGCCACCGAAGGGCCGGTAGGCAGCGACGCCACCATCGGCGGCTACGCCCACGAAGAGGGCCGCTCCCTCATCATCTGCGTCAACAAGTGGGACCTGCTCGACGACAGGAAGCGAAAAGAATACGAAGACGAGATCCGCGACCAGTTCAAGTTCCTCGACCATGCCCCCATCGTCTTCCTGTCCGCCAAGGACAATCGCGGCGTGCGCGGCGTCCTACGGCACATCGACAAGTGCTGGGAGGCATTCAACCTCCGCGTCCCCACCGGCGAACTCAACCGCTTCGTCGAAACAATGGCGCTGGAGCGCGACCGGCGCATCTTCTTCATGACCCAGGCGGGGATCCGGCCGCCCACGTTCGTCCTCTTCATGGACCGCGCCGAGGCCTTGCACTTCTCCACCGAGCGCCAGATCATGAACCGCATCCGCAAACAGTTCGGCTTCGAGGGCACGCCCATCGTCATCAAGGTGAAGGCGCGCCGCCCGCCGCGCGGGCGGTAGTTACCGCTCCACCACCAGTTCCATGCGCTCGAACGGCGCGCTGCGCACCTGCCGTGCCAGATCCCCGAACTTGAGCAGCGCCGCGTCTCGTCTCAGGCGCTCCAGTGTCTCCGGCCCCAGCGTCGCGCGGTAGTGGTCCGCGCGGTCCCGGTAATGATAGGTCACGTAAGCCGGGGCGCCGGCCGCCTCCATCAGGCTCTGCCAGAAACTCCGCCGCCGGAAGATGCGCCGCTGCGCCGCCGCCTCGCGCCCCAGCTCCAGCCGGCTTCCGCGGCCGGTCAGCATCACTCGCACGCACTTTGCGGCTACGAACTCTCTCAGCGGCTCCGGCTGTGGCATGCGGCCCAGCGCCTCTCCGATCTCCGCCGCGCCGCTCTCCCACCCCGTCCAGCGGAAACGCGTGGCGCCGCTCACCAGCGAGCCCCGCTTCAGAATCTCCCGCACGCGGGATTCGTCCATGCCAGCCGCGCTCACCACCTGGTCCAGCAGTTCGGCAAACGGCAGGTCGCGCGTCACCACCGGCGTGAGAGCGGCGTACTCAGCCGCCTCGCTCGAGAGCTTGACACGAATAGTATCCGGAAGCGGCATGCCCACGCTTCGTTGCAATCGACTACAATTCTAAACTGAAACTTACGCTTTCACCATCGGTGTTGAACAGCTCCAATACTCGCTCCAACCCGATGGATCGCCTCGCCTGGACAGGGGCCCGCGGTCGAGGCTCTTGGCGCGGCAATGGGCTGGCAGTCTGGACCGAACTCACCGCCATGAAGCCACAAGCCATACAGTACTGGAACACCAAAGCCGAAGCGTCCGACGCTGAAACAAGAGACGCCATCCTCTGCGGCTTTCGGAGCGAGAAGAGTTTCGATGAGGCCGGGAAAGTCGACGTCGAGCGCCTCCTCCTGCCCTTCATCAAGCCGCGGCATACCGTTCTCGACATCGGCTGCGGCATCGGCCGGCTTCTCAAGTGGGTTGCGCCCCGTTGCGAGAGAGCCATCGGCATGGACATCTCCAAAGGCATGCTGGCCAAGGCCCGCCGCCGCTTGAGCTCCCTGCCGAACGTGGAACTGGCGCAATTGCCGCCTTCGCTCGTCTTCCCGTTGGCCAGCGCCTCCGTTGACTTCGCCTACTTCTATCACGTCTCCGAACACATGGAGAGAGAGGATGCCTACAAGATCCTCGGCGAGATCCGCAGGACGATGAAGCACAACGGCGTGGCCCTCGTTCAGTTCTCTCTCTTGGATCACCAGGACAACCGCGGGGAGTTCCTCCGCTGGGCCAAGGCCGGTGACGCGGAGGGAGTCCGCTCGCGTTTCTATACCGAGCACGAAGTCAACCTCATGCTGGAAATGGTCGGGCTTCATCCCCAAGTCCGGTTGTACGTGCCCGGCGAAATGGTCTTGGCCGTCACCAGGCGCAGCCAGGACACGCTCGGGGAGATGCCGCTCATTCGCCTGCCTTTCCCTGCCCCGCAGGCCCCCCGGGCCTCTCAACGGCGGCGAAAGCCCTAGGATCGCCAATGCGGGCCTGCTCTGAGGTTCTGTGAATGCGCTCAGGAGACAATAGTGCGTAGCGCCGCGGAGTTGCTCGCCTCTGAAATCCGCGGCCAGGGGCCGATCCCCTTCTCCCAATTCATGGAGACGGCGCTCTACCATCCCGAACACGGTTACTACCGCTCGCCGCGCGATCCATTCGGCGTCGCCGGCGACTTCTACACTGCTTCCCAACTCCAACCCGTCTTCGGGCGCCTCATCGCCGCCGTCATGCGCCACCGGTGCGCGCAACTCGGCGATCCCCATCACTTCACCGTCGTCGAATGGGGCGCCGGCCGCGGCGAGCTCGCCGAGCACCTGAACGCATTCCACCACCACTCGGTGGACATCGGCCGCGGCGGTGCGCCGGATCGCTTTGAGGGCGTCGTGTTCTCCAATGAACTCTTTGACGCGCTGCCCGTCGATGTCGTTCGCGTTCGCCACGGCGCCGCCTCGCTGATGCACGTCGGCTGCCGGGACGATGCCTTCGTCTGGATCGACGGGCCGGCCGTGCCCGATGAGTGGCGGCCCTACGTCGAACGCGCGCGCGCTCTCTTTCCCTCCGGCGAGGATCTCTGGCTTGAACTGCCGGTGCGATTGCGTGACACGCTCGCCGCCATGGCCGCTCCGCTCGCCCGCGGCTTCATCATCGCTATCGACTACGGCTACACCGCGCCCGAACTCGTCCGCTTCCCTCGCGGCACTCTCATGAGCTACCGCCGCCATCGCGCCGTCGAAGATGTGTTGCGCCATCCCGGTGAACAGGACATCACCGCCCACGTTCCCTTCACTCATCTTGAGGCGTGCGCCGCTTCCCTCGGGCTCGTCTCATCGCCGCTCGTCACCCTCGCTCGCTTCCTCATGGACGCCGGCGAGCCGGATCAGTTCGCCTCCGCTCTCGCGGCCCCCGATGAACGCCAAGCCCTCCGCCTGCGCCTGCAACTCAAGTCGCTGCTGTTCGGCATGGGCGCGACGTACCGCTGCATCACGTTCCGCAGATAGCCTCCGCGCCAATAAAGACGGGCCTCCGGAAGAGGCCCGCACAAAAACCAACGGCCCCGGTTGCCCGGGGCCGTTGAGGTTGATCCCTGTTGCCGCGTTCCGGAAGGAACGCTGCTTTGCTACTTCTTCTTCGCGGTCTTCTTGGCGGCCTTCTTGGCCACCTTCTTCGCTGCCTTCTTGGTCGCGTTCTTCATCGATCTGTTCTCCGTAACATCAGATTTGCAATCGCGTGCGATCGCATTGTGATCTCTTTATAAACTTGGTGCTCTCTCAAAGTCAAGAAAAAAGTGATCCAACGGCCCTTCGCGTGCCGCCCTCCGGACCTCTCTGCACGATCAAACGAAGAGTACATGAAATGTTTTTCGTCCCCGGCGTTGCCTTCGCGGCCCTTCGCGGGCTAGCATCGCTCTTGAGATGAACCGGCGCCTTCTCCCCGCCGCCTGCTGCTCGCTTCTCTTCCTCGCCGCGTGTTCGCGCAGGCAACCCGCGCCGCGCACCCCCTCCGCGCCTTCTCCTGGATGGGTCGAAACCGGCGTCGCCAGTTGGTACGGCGATCCCTACCACGGCCGCAGTACAGCCAACGGCGAAACCTACGACATGGAACTGTTGACCGCCGCGCACCGCACGCTTCCCTTCGGCGCGGTACTTCGCGTCACCTGCCTCTCCAACCGCAAGTCCGTCACCGTGCGCGTCAACGACCGCGGACCCTTCGTCGACGGACGCATCATTGACCTCTCCCGCGCCGCCGCGCGCGAAATCGATCTCATCCGTCCCGGCACCGCCAAGGTGCGCCTTGATCTGCTCTCCTACTCCAAGGCGAGACCCGTCGACGGAGCCTTCGGCGTCCAGGTAGGTAAGTACACTTCGCGCCGGGCCGCCGAGAAGTTGCGCGACAGGCTACTCGATCACTACGACCCCGTCGAGACGATTCAACAGCAGGGTTCTACGAACAAGTGGCGCGTGGTCGTAGGACGCAAATCGAGTGAGAGGGATGCTCAGGTCCTTTCAGAGATACTCCGCAGATCGCAGAAGGACGTCTTCGTTGTCAGGATCGACTAGTCCAGAAGCAGCCCACCACCCATAGTGGCGCTCCAAAGATGATCGCATCACTCCGGGCAAACCACGCGTAGAATAAGACATAGCAACATTCTCTGTAGAGCTTTCCAGTCCACCTTACACTACCTCCTACGGAGGAAGCATGGTGCCTTGGCTGGAACAGCGAATGGGGACGTCTGGCAGGATGATCGCCGTACCGCCATACAAGAGCTACGAGTTGGTCGGACAATCCGCTCGCCTGCGGCAGGTGCTGCGGCTGGCCGGGAAACTCGGCCGCGGCCATTGGCCGGTGCTGCTTCTCGGTGAAAGCGGCACGGGCAAGGAACTGGTGGCGCGCACCATCCATCGCAGCGGCGTCGATGGCCCCTTCGTGGTGGTCGATTGCTCTACCGTGGGCGGACCGCTCATGGAAAGCGAACTGTTCGGCCACATCAAGGGCGCTTTCACCGGCGCCAGCGCGAACAAGATCGGCTTGATCGAACAGGCTGACGGCGGCGTCGCGTTCTTCGACGAGATCGGAGAACTCCCGCTCGATCTTCAGGCCAAACTCCTGCGCGTCCTCCAGGAAAAGGAGTTCCGCCCGGTAGGTTCGCTCCAGGTTCGCAAGTCCAGTTTCCGGGTCGTCGCCGCCACCAACCGCGACCTGCTCCAGGAAGTGCAGAAAGGCGCGTTCCGCCAGGACCTCTACTACCGCCTCAACGTCGTCACCCTGCGCCTGGCCCCTCTCCGCGAACGCAAGGACGACCTGCCCTGCCTCATCTCGCACTTCCTCGAAGCCTACAGCGCCGGATACACCCTCAGCGGCGAACTGCTCGAGGTGATGCTCGCCTACGATTGGCCCGGCAACGTGCGCGAACTCGAGAACGCCATCCAGCACATGGTGGCCGTGAACACCGGCCCCGTGATCCACCTCGCGGACGCGCCCTCCAGCCTGAAGCACTTCGCCGCCACCCGCCATTTCAACGGCGCGACGGCCCCCGGCGCAGCCATGGCCGCGGCCGCGGCCCACGGTCCTGCCCGGTTCGCTCCCGGCCCGCCTTCCGGCGGGCTGGAGTCCAGCTTCGTCACGCCGGTGTTGCCGCTGGCTGAGATGGAAAAACGCGCCATCATCAACGCCCTGCAGTACACCAAGGGCGATCGCGTCATGGCCGCCCACCTGCTCGGAATCGGCCGCACCACCCTCTACCGCAAGCTCAAAGAGTACGGGATCCAGGATTGACTTACGCCCTCGACGCCACCTACAGCACCGGCGATAACCTCTCCGGCGTCGGCGTCTATTCTCGCGAGATCCTGCACGGCCTCGCCCGGGCCCATCCGGAAGCGCGCTTCACCTGGTGCTACCGCCCCCATCGCCTCTGGCGCGCCTTCACCGGCCGCCCGCCCAACGCCTCCCTGCGTCCACTCCTGGAAAATGTCCAACTCTTCCGCACCCGCCTGTTTCACGGCCTGAACCAGCGCCTGCCCGCGCGCCGCTTCACACGCTCCGTCTGCACCTTTCATGACCTCTTCGTTCTCACCTCGGACTACTCCACCGCCGAGTTTCGCCGGCGCTTCGCCCAACAGGCGCGTGAAGCCGCCTCCCGCGCCGACCTCGTCATCTGCGTCTCCACGTTTACCGCGGCACAGGTCAGCGCGCTCCTGGGCGTTGACTCCGGGCGTCTGCGCGTCATTCCCCACGGAACCCGCTTTCCCACACGCGCCGGCAGCCCGCGCCGGGAGCCGCTGATCCTCCACGTCGGCGCCATCCAGCACCGCAAAAACCTGTCGCGCCTCGTCGCCGCCTTCGAACGTTGCGCTCCTTCACCATGGCGGCTTGCGCTGGCCGGCTCAGACGGCTTTGGCGCCGCCGAAATCCATCGGCGCATCGCCGCCAGCCGCGCCAGCGACCGCATCGACGTGCTGGGCTGGGTCGACGACAACGCATTGAACGCCCTCTACGTCAGGGCCTCCATCTTCGCCTTCCCGTCACTCGACGAGGGCTTCGGCATTCCCGTTCTCGAAGCCATGGCCCAGGGGGTTCCCGTTCTCTCCTCCAATCGCTCGGCGCTGCCGGAAGCGTGTGGGGACGCCGCGCTTCTCGTGGATCCGCTGAGTGAAGACGACATCGCCCACGCTCTCACCCGCCTCATCGCCGACTCCGCCCTGCGCGGCCGCCTGGCGCTGGCGGGACGTGCCCGGGCCGAGCAGTTCCCCTGGAGCAGGGCTGTCGCCAGTACCTGGAATGTCTACCGTGAAATGTCGCCCTGAGGCCCGGCCGTCTACCGCCCGTCGTCATCCACCGCGATCTTCAGCGCCTTGAGGAATTTCTGGTCCTGCGTCGTCCACTTCAGCCGCGCCTTCGGTTCCGCGTGCACGCCTTCCAAGTACTCTTCCTCAAAGTCCGTCTCCAGCCTCGTCTCCAGCACCGCGCCTTCGTCCGAATCGGCCGCCGTCTCATCCCGCTTGTTGAAGCCGATGGTCGCCTCCAACACCAGGAAGACGTCGTACCCCGCCCGCTTGATCTCGCCAATAGCAGCGGCGATGCGATCGGAGTCCGATAGCGACTCGTTGATCGCGTTGCCCAGTTCCTGCATCAGTTCTTTTAGTCGATCGTCCAAGCTCACCCTCGTCTGCGGCCACCTTCAGAATAACACTCGGAATCTACCCCGTTCCTCATTGGCCTTCAGTCTCCCTATCGGCAGCCCCCTCATCTGACGTGAGCCAAAGCGCCCGCCTGCTACCATGGATCTGAATCCCCTCGGAGTTCCGCCCATTGCTCAGGAAGTTCATTCAGTCGTTTCTGCCCGCCGTCATCAAGCCCCTCCATTCCCTCTGGAACCAGATGATCGGCTTCCTCTTCCTCGTCATCGGCCTCGTCGCCATCCGGCCCACCTGGATCCGCTATTCGCATTGGACCAGCGATAAGGGAGAGTTCTCCGACCTGGCTGCCTTCATCTGCGGCGCCATCTTCGTGGCCCTCGGCCTCGGCTTCGGCCTCCACGGCTTCTGGAAAGCCCGCCGCATCTCGCGCACCTGAGTGGCGCCTACTGCCGCGCAGGCTCCGCCTTCTGCGCCGTCGCCTTCGCCCCCGTGATCCGCTCCAGTTCAGCCACCTGTTTTCTGATCGAGTCCACGTCTGGCGCCAGCGGCGCGAAGCTTAGATAGCCCTTCATCTGTTCCAGCGCCCCCGGGTAATCGCCCTTGTCCGCCAGTATGTAGCCCAGCAGTTGCGATGCGCCAGGGTTGCGGTGCTGCGCGTCCAGCTTCACCGCCTCCCGGGCGCTCTTCTCAGCCACATCCAGCTTCTTCAGGTTGTAGTAGGCGGCCCCGTTCATGAACCACACGTTCGGGTAGTTGAACGGATTCAACTTCAGCACTGCATCGCTACGCTCGGCGATCTGGTTCCAGTCGCGGCTGGTCACCGCCTGCTGCAACAACTCCAGGTGCGGGTTCACAAACTTCGCGTCTGCTGAAACAGACTCTTCATACGCCTTCCTGGCCTCGGCCGGCTTCTTCTGCGCATCCAGATTCTTGCCAAGCTCGTACCACGCCAGCGCGTACTTCGGGTACGCCTCCACCGCCTTCCGCAATTGCGGCTCGGCATCGGCGTACTTCTTCTTCTTGTTCAGCTCCATCCCCTTCTCGTACGCCTTCCTGGCGTCCTTGGGCGCGCTGGACGACGTGAGCGAATAGGTGAAGCCCTGCACGTTCGCCATGCGGTGCAACACGATGGTCCCCACCTCCGGGTTGTCCATCACCCTCCGCCCGCTCAGTTGGACTATGTCGCTGCGGTAACCCGGCAAATCCGCCTTGAACTCACAACCCATCAGGTCCCGCTCGGAAACGCCCATGCGGCTTCCGGGCACTCCCGATCCGCGGCCCCCCGAACCAAAGCCTCCCGTGCCGTCGTTGATCGAACTCATGCTTGCGTCCGCCATCACCGTTTGATTCTGGCCCAGGGAGATGTTGAAACGCCCCTTCATGTCCGTGTAGCCCTGCGGCCGCGGTTGCCCGTTGCAAACCAGGAAGAGAACCACCGGCTCCGGAGGCGCGGTGCCGTCGTCCATCATGACGCGGCCCGAGAGGTTCATCGGCTGCTGGAACTCCATCATGTTCGGCGCTGTCGAAGGCGTGCCCGGCGTAGTGCTCCTGATGTTCGGCGTGCTCGGCGTGGCCGGCGCCGTGGGCGCCGTGGGCGCGGGCGTGCCCCCGCCGCCGGCTCCTCCCCCGCCTCTCTGCCCGCCGCCCCCGCTCGTCTGGCACATCGCCAGCGGAGTCGGGCACACAGCCAACGCAATTGCCGCCACGGCCACGGAACTCAGCCAACTTCTCATGGTGCACCCCCTGTCGAAAGTTGCCTGCGGGTGCTCACATTATGGCACGGCTTTTTCCGCCCGCCTCCGGCGCCATGAAAGGCGGCGGGCCGGCTCCCGCCGGAACCGGCCCGCCCCGTCGGCTCTGCGCCGAACCCCTACTGGTTAGTGATGTCGTACGACCGCGACTGGCCGCGAAGTGGTACGTACACCTTCTCCCAGGCCCGGTGCGCCGGGTGGTCGTCGTAGGCTTTGAACGCCGCCTCGTTCTCAAACTCCATCACGAAGGCGTCCGTGATGTTCTTGTTCACCAGCTTGCCCTCGGCGTCCTTGATCTGCACCGAGCCCTGCACTTTCACGCTCTTCAGCCACACGTTCCGGATGCCCGGCACCTCGCCGGCCATCTTCTCGATGCCCTCCAGCACCGTCTTCTTCTGCTCCTCCGTGGTCCCGTCCTTGTAATACAGCGTCACCACGTGGACGATCGTCTTCGGCTTGCCGTACTTGTTGGCAGCCACGCCGATGGTGGCGCCCAAGGCCACCAGCACAACCGCCGCCGAAACGGCCTGTCTCAGTCTTACAGTCGTCTGCATCCTTTTCATCCCTTTCTCTTCTCTGGCAATCCCGACCACTCCTCGCAAAGCAGCATCGAGTTCGCCGGGTTCTTCGGGTCGTACTTCACGCTTGACGGGCCCACCAGCCGGCTCGGATCCTCCGGCAGGCTGGACCGCAAACTCCGCACGTCCTGCGAGGCGAAGTACTGCACTCCCCGCAGTTCGTACTGATAGTGGATCAACTCCTCCGTCGCCTCCGTCACCAGCGCTTCCACCGTCCGCCGGCTCTTGTTCAACATCAGCCGCCGCCGCCGCTCCTTCTCCTCGGGAGTCAGCCGCCGCTGGAATAAAATCCACACGGCTGCCGCGCCCAGGGCCACGGAAGCGGCGATTCCCACCGCATAACGAGGGTCGACCGGTACCACTAGGCTCTATTCTCTCCCAGTTGGCCCCTCCTGGAACGCCTTGGCATAGTCTTTCAGAAACTGATCCAGGCCCTTGTCGGTCAGCGGATGGTTGAACATCTGGTCCAGCACTTTGAACGGCATCGTTCCGATGTGCGCTCCCGCCTCGGCCGCCTGCACGACGTGCAGCGGCGACCGCAACGACGCCGCCAGGACCTGCGTCTTGAACCCGTAGTTGGCGTAGATCCTGCATATGTCCCGGATCAGCGCCATTCCATCCAGCCCCAAATCGTCCAGCCTGCCCACGAACGGGCTCACGCACCAGGCCCCCGCCTTGGCCGCCAGCAGCGCCTGCCCTGGCGAGAAGCACAGCGTCGCGTTGACCGCAATCCCCTCCTTGCTCAAGGTCGAGCAGGCCTGGATCCCCGCCCGCGTCAACGGGCACTTCACCGCGATGTTGGGGTGGATCCTGGCGGCTTCACGCCCCTCTCTCACCATCCCCTCAAAGTCCGTCGCTACCACCTCCGCCGAAATCGGGCCGTCCACGATCGAGCAGATGGCGGCCACCTGCTCCCGCATCGGAACGCCTTCTTTGGCGATCAGGCTCGGATTGGTCGTCACTCCGTCCACCACGCCCCAGCCGGCGCCCTTCTTCAGTTCATCGAGATTCGCCGTGTCGAGAAAGAATTTCATCGCTGTCCTCGCTCTCCGTTCAGCCTCGAACCACCGTGTTCTTCAGCACGCCCAGACCCGTCACTTCCACCTCGACCACGTCGCCCGCCTCCAGCGCGCCGACGCCGGGAGGTGTCCCCGTGGCGATCAGGTCGCCCGGCTCCAGCGTCATGAACTCGGTGACGAATTGCAGGATCGCGCCCACACCGAAGATCATGTCCGTCACCGGCGCATCCTGCTTCACCTCGCCGTTCACGCGCGTGATCACCCGCAGCGCGTCGAACACCACCTCTTCCTTCGGAGTCCACCATGGCCCCACCGGGCAGAATGTGTCGAATCCCTTGCCCCGCGTCCACTGCCCGTCCTTCTTTTGCAGGTCCCTCGCCGTCACGTCGTTCACAATCGTGTATCCGGCGACGTATCCAGCCGCATCCTCCGCCTTCACCTGCCGTGCCCGCCGCCCGATCACAACCCCCAGCTCCCCCTCGTACGAGAGAAGTTGCGAAATTGCCGGATAGACCACCTCGCCCTCGTGTGCGTTGAGCGACGACGGCGGCTTAAGGAAGATCAGCGGCTCCGCCGGCACAGCGTTGCCCAGTTCCTTGGCATGCTCGGCGTAGTTCCGTCCGACGCACACGATCTTGCTTGGCGCCACCGGCGGCAGCAGCCGCGCCTCGGCCAGCGACAACGCGCTGCCGTCTTCCAGCACCACCCTCTCACCCTCCACCACCCCGCGCTTCACCCCCGGGTGCGTGTCCGTCGCGCTCGACGGCGTTCCGGCTGCCAGTGCGACTCGTACGTGCTTCGTCATGGCGCAATCACCTCCACGGCCTCGCACGGCCGGCTTTCGTTTCCCGCCTCATCCACCGCCGTCACGGCGTACTTGTACCGCTTCCCATTCTCCACCGCCGCATCCCTGGCGCTCGGGTTTGCCGTCAGCTCGCCCAGCTTGCGAAAGGCGCCGTCCCCTTCGGCTCGGTAGACCTGGTACCCCTTCAGGTCCGCCTCCGTGTTCCGGCTCCAGCTCAACTCAACGCTCTTCAATCCCGCGATGGCCGTCAACCCTGCGGGCGTCTCCGGCGCGAACTGATCCACCCGCTTGTAGCTCGCCGCTCTCGACATCTCGCTCTCCGCCGGGACGGGCCCTTCCCCCACCAGTTGCTGCAGCGTGTAGAAATAGACCTTGTTCATCTCCACCGTGCCGTCCATCCAGGGCCGCCCGCCGGCCACCCCAAGCGCGGCCGGTTCCTTCTCCCCTTCCTCCATTCGCCACACCCTCCACTGGGACCCTTCGCCCTGCCACTCCAGCCACGCGCCCCGCGCGTCGCCGGTCACAACCAACTCCACCGGCGGCTTCGGCGCTGCCACTACCTTCAACACCACCAGGTTGGACCACTGCGACGCCCGCTTGGTCGGCCCAATCGCCCGCACCGCGAAAATAACTTCCTTCCCTGCCCATTCGCCCGCCGGAACCGCCACCTCCATCCCCGCCTGTCCACCCGGCACCGGGATCCGCTTCGCCGGCTCCGCCCAGCGCTGGATCTCGAACTCACCCTCCAGCTTCGCCCCGGCGCGCAACTCGATCTCCGCCGGGCTCTTCAGCAGCAGCCCCTCGGTCGACTTCGCCGGCGCCGTCAGCGCCAGGTGGATCTTGTCTCCTCGCTGCACGCCACGCAGGTCCGTGATCTGTTCCGGCACGTTCAGCGCCGGCGGCAGCGGGTCGCCCACGTAGCCGCATCCCGCCAGCCACAGGGCCGCCGGCATGAGGAACGCGCCCCGCATCACAGGATGTACCGGCTCAGGTCCTGGTCCTTCACGATGTCCGCCAGTTGCTTCCGGACATACACGGCGTCCACGCTGATCTTCTTCTTCTTCAGGTCGGGCCCTTCGAAGCTGATCTCCTCCAGCACCCTTTCC
>JACRBC010000077.1 GCA_016213245.1 Candidatus Solibacter usitatus
GCCACGCCCATCAGGATGGCCAGGGCGTCTTTCGGCGCCACCTTCGGCAATGCGTGATGCGCGTCGTCGTAGTCCTTAATGAGCCGGGCGAGCAGTTTCTGGAGCGTGCGCTCTTCGGCGGTCAGCTCGCGGCGAAAGAAATCGAGCTTCTCCAGCAGCGCCGCGGCGCGGTCGAGTTCGCGGCCGGATTCGATTACGCGGGGAAGCGCCTCGGCCAGTAGCGCACCGTACCGCTGTTCGCCGATGGCGGTCGCCGCCCGTTTCGGTCGCATTCAGGTGATGTTGGCAAAATGGGAATCGCGATGCAAGCGGAGCCGGCGCCGATCAGTGCGGGCCAGGGGAGGCGTGCGATGATCAGGCGATGATCCCGTGGGAGACGCTCAACGCCGAGCAGCGGCAGGCCGTGGAGGCCTGGGACGAGGCGCTGATGGTGATGGCGCCGGTGGGGACGGGCAAGACCAACGTGTTGTCGCTGCGGGCGGCGCACGCCATCGAGAAGGGGGTAAAGCCGCAGTCGGTGCTGTGCCTTTCGTTCACCAACAAGGCGGCGCGGGAGGTGAAGTCGCGGCTGGTGAAGCACCTGGGCAGGACGGCGGGGGAGGTGACGGCGAAGACCTTCCACGGCTTGTGCGCGCAAATTCTGCGGGCGGAGTCCGACGCGGTGGGTTGGGACCGCGACTTTGTGATCTACGACGAAGAGGACTGCCGCACGATCTTCGGCGAGGTGCTGAGAAGGGAAGGGATCCGCGCCTCGGAGCCGGAGCAGATCCAGTTCGAGTTCATGTTGATCGACGCCGCGGCGCGGGCGCGGTTGAGCCGGTTTGAGGAGCCGCCGGGGCGACAGCCGCAGGAGGTTTTCGACGAATGCCTGCGGGAGTCGAGGGTGGATTCGATCAAGCGCCGCGGGGGCGTGCGGTTCAAGCCGCTGTTGAGCGAGTACGTCTACGCTCTGCGCGAGCGCCACGCGGTGGACTTCGCCGACCTGATCGTGGGCGTGAACCGGCTGTGGGACGAGAACCCGGAGGCGCTGGAGCGCTGGCGGGCGAAGTTCGGCTGGATCCAGGTGGACGAGGTGCAGGACACCAACCGCAGCGAGTACCGGCCGCTGCGGATGCTGGCCGAGGAGCACAAGCGGCTGTCTTTTTTCGGCGACATCGACCAGACGATTTATGAATGGCGCGGCTCGGCGCCGGGCGAAGTCCTGGCGGACTACAAGGCGCGTTTCGCGCCGGTGAAGGTGCTGCACTTTACGCGGAACTACCGCTCGACGCGGCGCATCATCGAGGCGTGCGAGAAGCTGATCATGGCCTGCCCCGGGGCGCTGACGAAGGAGATTGTGCCGCAGTCGGCCGAAGAGGGAGAGGCGGTCGGCTCTTTCGAAGCGGCGAACACGAGGGACGAAGCGCAGTGGATCGCCGGGCGGGCGCGCCAGCTCGCCGGGCAGGGGGTGCCGTACAGCGAGATGGCGGTGCTGGTCCGGACCAACTTCACGGCGCGGGAGCTGTCGCGACATTTCGAGGAGCTGAAACTGCCGCACACGAAGGTGGAGGAGTTCAAGTTCTTCCAGCGGGCGGAGGTGAAGGACGCGCTGGCGCACCTGCGGCTGCTGGTGAATCCGCACGACAACAACGCGCTGGCGCGGTACCTGAGGACGCCGCCGAAGGGGGTGGGCGATGCGGCCGTGGAATCGTTGCTGGGCGAGCCGAGAGAGGCCGGGCTGAAGCTGGGCGACCTGCTCAGTACGGCCACGCTTGATGCGGGCGACCCCTTCCTGCGGTTGCTGGAAGCCGCCCGTGCGGGACGCGTGGTGGTGTTCGACATCGAGTCGACGGGGCTGAAGATCGGAGAGGACGAGATCGTGGAACTGGCGGCGGCGCGCGGCGGCGCCGGCGGTTCCGGGCAGACGTTTCACGCCTATCTGAAGCCGTCGCGGCCCGTGGGCGATTCCGAGGACGTGCATCACCTCAGCGACGGCTTTCTTGCCCGCAACGGAGAAGACGCGCGCGCAGTGCTGGAACGCTTCCGCGAGTTCTGCGCCGGCTGCGTGCTGGCCGGCCACAACATCCCGCTGTTCGACGTGCCGATGCTCGCCAGCGCCTGCCGGCGCCTGGGTTTGGCCGATTGGGGGGACCGGCCGGCATTCGACACGCTGGACCTGACGCGCCGTTTTCACAGAATGCCTCGCTACAACCTCGGCGAGATCTGCCAGCGGCTGGGCTTGAAAGCCGTGCCGGCGCACCGCGCCGGCGGCGACGTGGCGGCGACGGTGGATCTCTTGCAGGCCCTGCTTCCCAAGGTCGAGCAGGGGTTGCAGCCGCGCGTGGAGGCGGTGAAGAAATACGGGGCGCGGTTCAGGCCGCTGGCCCAGCAGGTGGAGCGGTGGCGGTCGAAGATGACGGAGGAGCGGCCGGCGGAACTGCTGGAGCGGGTCCTGGACGAGTCCGGCCTGCTGAAACACTACGGCAGGAACATCGAGGACGCGGCGCGGAAGGAGAACCTGGGAGAGCTGGTGGGGCATTTCCGCGGGTATGACGAAGCGTCCATGCAGCCGCTGGACGCGTTGATGCACGTGCTGGGCATCGCCGCGCTGGGGCGCGAGATCGACGGGCAGGGCGCTGCGGACAATAGCCTTCTGCTGCTGACGGTGCACCAGGCCAAGGGGCTGGAGTTCGACACGGTGTTTGTCGCCGGAGCGGCCGACGGAGAGTTCCCGCTGGGCCGCAGCGTACGCGCCGGGCTGGAGACGGAGGAGCACCGGCTGTTCTACGTGGCGGTGAGCCGGGCCAAGCGGCGGCTCTACCTGAGCTACCCGATCGTCAGCAAGTGGGGCCGCGAGCAGTTGCGCAGCCGCTACATCCGTACGATTCTGGGATCTTCGAGCTGAGGCATGGCACGGGACTTTTCGACTTCCGATATCGAGCTGGCGCGGCGGACGGAAGCCGCCGAGGCCGCCAACGGTTTTGGCCTGGCGCGCGGCGCCGAGCCCGGACTGGTGGAGGTGGAGCAGATCGCCGGCGGCTGCGCGATGTTCGCCGGCGCGGGCTCGCCGCTGACGCACGCCCTGGGCATCGGGATGAACGGCAAGCTGCCGGCGGGCGAGTTTGACCGGATGGAGGAGTTCTTCCGCAGCCGCGGGAGCGCATCGCTCATCGACCTGTGCCCGTTGGCGGACATGAGCGTGGTGGAAGAGGTGATGAAGCGTGGCTACCGCATCATCGAGTTCAACAACCTTCTGCTGCGCCGCGCGAGCGTGGAAGACGCCGGCTGCCAGGCGCCGCCGGATGTCGCCATCTCCGCCGCCGGTGAAGCGGCGCGTGAGGAGTGGTGCCGCCTGCTGGTGCGGGGTTTCAGCAGCACGGTGGAGATCGACGAGGCGGCGCTGCGGCTGGTAAGGGGGCTCACCGGGGCGGGCACGAACTACCTGGCCCGCCTCGACAGCGCCGCCGTGGCCACGGCTGGGATGTCGATGCACGGCGGCGTGGCCATGCTCTACGGCGACACGACCATCGCCGCGGCGCGCGGCCGGGGCGTGCAGCAGGCGCTCATCCGGCACAGGCTCGCCCAGGCGGCGCGGGCAGGCTGTGAGTGGGCGATGGCCTGCGTGATCCCGGGCAGCGGCTCGCACCGCAACTACGAACGCAGCGGATTTGAGCTGTTCTACATGCGGGTCAACGTGCAGCGGGACTTCGCGTAGAGACACCACGCTGACCCGCTCGCTACCGCGGCTCTACTCGCTGCGCCCGCGGGAGTACGTGCTGACCCGCTCGCTACCGCTCGCGGCTCTGCTCATTTCGGGTGAGGAAAGATATCGGGAATGATGTAGGTGTCGCCGGCGATCTGGAAGATGAAGCGCCAATCCTTGCTGACTCTGGCTTGCCAGACATCGTTGGTTTCATCAACCTTCTTGGCGCGCAGGGAAGGATATCGCAGGTTTTGGAGCAACAGGAGCGACTGCTTGTCGAAGACTTGCCGGATCTCCTTGGGCGCCCCGCTGTAGCTGCGGTCGAAGCGCTGGGTGCGGAGGAGCCTCATGCGGCTGGGCGTTTGGGCTCTCTGGCCTTCAGCTTCCTGACTTCGCCGTGCAGTGAGTCGATGAACTCCTTGTGCGTGTCAAACGGCCCATGGACGCGGCCGTGCTTGACATCATCCAGGGCTGCGGCGATACGCGCATCCACAGCACGGCGTTGCTTTGGCGTGTACTCGTCACCGGCGGACGGGAGTTTCGGGAGCAGGGTGATGATCCCACCGGATACTTTCACCTCCAACTGGTCGCCGTTCTTGATGCCAGCCTGGCGCCGGACGCTCGGCGAGAAGAGCTGGCGGGTTTTCTCATTGACTGTGATGGTCATGCGTTGCGTCTTCATCTGAAGCATAACATCCCGCTCTCTGACCAGGAAGCACGGCGCACTTCCCAATGCCGCCGCGGCAGATTCGCCCGCGGCCGGTCTACTTGCGCCCCGGGACCATCGGCACGAAGACCACCGGGTACTGGACGCGCTCGCTCACCTTGCCGGCGGCGTCCTTGTCGATGACCACCAGGTCCTGCCACTGGCGGCCGACCGGGGCAATGAGGCGCCCGCCGTTCTTCAACTGGCGGATGAGCTCCTGGGGTATTTCCGGCGGCGCGGCGGTGAGGATGATGCGGTCAAAGGGGGCCTCCTCCGGCCAGCCGAGGTAGCCGTCGCCGGCGCGCACGCGCACGTTGCCGCAGCCGAGCGTTTGCAGCCGGGCATAGGACTCCCGGGCCAGCGGCTCGACGATTTCGATGGAGAAGACGCGCGCCGCCAGCCGGCAGAGCACCGCCGCCTGGTACCCCGAGCCGGTGCCGATCTCCAGCACCTTGTGGCCCGGCTTGACGTCGAGCAGCTCCGTCATGGAGCCGACGATGTAGGGCTGCGAGATGGTCTGGCCATGGCCGATGGGCAGGGGGCGGTCTTCGTAGGCCGAGCTGCGCACCGCCTCGGGCACGAAGAGGTGGCGCGGGATCTCGCGCATCGCGGCCAGCACGCCGGGGTGTTTCACGCCGCGGCGCTCGATCTGCGTGGTGACCATGCGGGCGCGCATGCCAGTCCAATCCTGCGCCTCCAGGCCGGCGGTCAGGCAAAGCGAGAAGGCGAGCGGGCTGCTGGGCCAGAGTTGCATCCGCCCTCATGATACGGCAACGGCGGGAAAAGGGAAGCCCCCGTCAGAAGTCGAGTTTGGAGAGGTGGTGCAGGAGCAGGTCGGAGGTGGTGAAAAGGGCGTCGGAAACTTTGGCGCGCGTCTTGTCGACGTCGATCGCCTCGCCGTCGATGAAGAGCATGGTGAGGCGGCGGCCGGCTTTGTAGCCGCGGATGCCGGCGGCGGTTTCGCGGGAGTGGGAGGGGCGCTTGGCGAGGTCGAACAGGATGAGGTCGGGAGGATGGTTGAGGATGGCCCGGCCGCCGCGGGCGCCGTCCTGCGATTCCACCTCGACGGTCCAGCCGGCCTGGCGCAGTTCGGCGGCGCGCTTTTCGGCCGAAACGGGGTCCCACTGGAAAAGATAGAGTCTGCCGGGCATCAATGCCATTATGGCTGGCCGGGGTGGCCTATGGGGCGGGTGAAAGCGGCACGGTGACGATGGCGGCGGAGTTCGGCTCGACGCGCACCTGCGTGCCCCGGCCCCGGTAGGAGGCCACCCAGGAGGGGTCGGAGAGCATCGAGGGGTCGTTCATGGAGCCCAGCGGGATGGCGAAGGCGAAGGCGATATAGTCGCCCGGAGGGACTCCCACCGCGCGAAAGCGCCCGTCGGCGGCCGCCTGCTCGATGATCAGTTCGGCGGAGAGCCGGGAGGCGTCGGCCGGCGCCAGGACGACGAAAGCGCGCTCTTGCACGCTTCGGATGCCCTCAATCACTCCCTCCACGCGGCCGCCGTCGTTCGCCAGCAGCAGGCCGAGGTCGCGCGCGCCGGTGATGCTCCAGTCTGCCAGTGTGCCCTCCAGTTGGATCCCATCGAGGGAGACCGCTTTCAGGTAGATGTTGGGTTGAGAAGATTCGAGGCTGACGCGGTAGCGGTCGTGCTGGACGACGTTGAACTGGAAGTTACCCTGCTCGTCCACCCAGCGCGAGCCGTCGCTGGCCGCCTGGGCGGCCAGCGGGCGGAGGTTCACCCAGATGGCGTTGGCCGGCAGGCCGCCGCCTTGCAGCGTGGCGCGGCCGCGGATGGTGATGGGCGGGGTGAGCTGCAGCGCGAGGCCGGTGGCGTGGCTTTCAGCGATGTCGAGCTCCTGCATCGCGCTGCCGATATTCGCCGATTCGGCGGCGTAGGCGATCAGGCGGTAGCGCCCCGGCGGGATGTCGGTGAAGGCGAATGCGCCGCTTTCGGGGGTGTAGCGCGCCTCGTATTGAAATGTATCGTTGGGGTCCTGCGGCTTCATGTAGACGGCGCAGCGGGAGGGCGGCGCCTGGCCTTCGCCGCTCAGGACCCGCCCCTCCACTTTGAAGAAAGGGACCAGCATGGGGCCGAAGTCGTAGCCGCCCAGCTCCTCGCCGGCCCCGATGATCACTATCTGCGCCTTGGAGGCTTCATAGACGCCGGGGAAGAAGGCGGGCGCCAGGTAGTTGGTGGGGCCGGCCGGGTCGCGAAAGCTGACGGTCATGGGGCCGGAGGGGTAGGCACGGAGGACGTAGGAGCCGGCCGGAAGGCGGGAGATGCGGAAGTCGCCGCTCCTGTCGATGTGAGCGGTGGAAACGGCCCGGTAGAGCCAGCGGCCGTTCATCCAGTAGCGTTTCTGGGCCTCGACGCGGGCGCCCAGCAGGGGCTGGCCGAGATGGTCGGTGACCCGCCCGGCGATGACGGCGGCGGGTACCAGCAGGTAAGTCAGCCCGGTGGCGGAACACGAGGCCAGGTCCAGCCGGGCGGGGCTGCGGGCGGAGCGCGACGACGGCGGGGCGAGCATTCCGGCCTTCTGGACGCTGACTTCATAGGTGGCCGCATCGAGGCCGAAGGCCCGGAAGCGGCCGTCGTCGCCGCTGAAAAAGCCCAGCGTGACGGGGGCGAGGCCGCCGTTGAAGCGGCGGAAGAGGAGCTTGGCGCGGGCCACCGGCGCGCCGTCCCCCTCGCGCAGCACCACCCCTTCGGCCGTGCACGGGCCGGACTGCGCCGGGGCGGCGGGCAGACAGGCGAGGACGAAGAGCAGTGTTCGCATGGGTTATCTCCCCTGCGGCGCCGGCAGGCTGACGGTGACGTTGCGCGTGGCGCCGCGGTCCAGCCGTACGCGCAAGCCGCGCGCGTCGAGGTCGGCCGGCAACTCAGCCGGGCCGTACGGGCTGCCAGCCAGTTCCATGGAGGGGTAGACGACGTACTCGCCGGGGCGGAGGTCCGCGACCGTGAAGGACCCATCGGGTTTCACCTCGCCGCTGGCGGCGGGGCGAAGCTCGCGTCGCGAAGGGTCGGCCGGCCACAGCAGGACGCTGGGGCGGGCAGCGAGGAGGTTGGGGTCGGCGCTTTCGACGCGGCCAGTGAGGCAGGCCGCGCCGCCGCGGAAGACCAGGCGGACGGGGCCGGGGAAGCCGGCGGTGAGGTCGACGTCGCGTTGGAGATAGTCGTCCGAACCGGAGCGAATGGCGGCCAGGTAGGTGCCCGGAACGGGCACTCCGGCGATGTTGAAGAAGGCCTTGCCCCCGCCGCTGAACTGGATGGTGAATGCGCCGTCGGGGCTCAGGCTTCCAGAACTGCTCGCGGCAATGCGGCCTTCTGAGGGCATCAGCAGCACACCCACCTGGCGCCAGTCCGGCTTGGCGTCGCCGGCGTCTTCGAGGACGGCCAAGCCGGCCACCTGCTGCATGGGGGCGGCGCGAAGAATGACGCCGTCGAGGTCGGCACTGCCGACGGTGATCTCCGCCGAAGCATTGCTGCCGGGGGGCATCCCGGATTCGATGGAGCGCGCGGTGATCACCCAGGCGCCGGGACGTACGCCCTGCAGCGTGAAATCCCCGTTGGAGAAGGCCTCGTTGAGGCCCGGCCGCCAGCCGAAGAAGCCACTCATCGGCTCTGAAATGGACAGGACGAAACGGCGTAGCGGATTACCCTCGGCGTCCAAGGCGCGGCCTCGGACGCGGAACACCGGCTCGCGGCGCAGCCGGATTTCGAGCCCCGTCTGGACCGAGCCGGCCTGGATCTCCACCGGTTGGGCCTGGGCCTGGTCCGAGACGCCGGGGAAGTACGTGGCGACGTAGGCGGTGGCGCCGCCGCCCGGCAGCGGATAGAGGATCTCGCGGGACTCCATGTGGTCCACGGCCAGCAGGTAGCGGCCCGGATTGACCCCGGCCATGCGGAACTCGCCGCGGTCGTCCGTGGTGGCGAAGCCGGCGCCGGTGGAGAACGAGAACGACGGCACGCCGCGAACGGTGCGCTGGCGCAGCAACTGCAGCATGGCGCCATGCACCGGGTCGCCGTTGTCGTCCAGGACACGGCCGGAAAGCACGGCCTGGGGAACGAGGGAGAGCGAGACGTCCCGCAACTCCTGGCCGGGCGCCAGCTTGGGCAGCGCGTAGGCGCCCGAGCCGGGTGGAAAGGTGAAGCCCTCCTTGCGGATCTGGACGCGGTAGACGCCGGGCTCGAGGCTATCGATGCGGAACTTACCGGAGGAGTCGGTATAGACGCCAATTGCCGCCGGCGGGCGCTGCCCCGGCGCACGCTCGCGCACCGGCAGCAGCCCGATCTCCACCTGGCGGATCGGCTCGCCCGTCAACTGGTTGGTGACGACGCCTTCCACTACGCACTTGCGCGAGTCTTCGCCTGGTTGCGGCGCCGGCTGTGCGCCGGCTACAACAGCGAGCAGGGAGAGCGCCAGCGCCAGCCTCACGGCCTTACTTCCCGTCTGCCGGTAGGCTCACTACCTTGAGTTGCAGGTTGGTGGAGCCGGAGGGATCCACCTTCACGCGGGTGGCCTTTCTCTCCAGGGCCTTGATCACCTCATCGTCTTCCAAAGCCTGCCCGTCGCTGGAGGAAAGCGCGAAGGCGATGTACTCACCCGGGCGGATGTTGGAAATCCTGAAACCACCGGCCTGGTCCACCGGCGCCCCGAAGCGTCCGGACATGGTGCTGCGCAGTCCGGGTTCCTTGGACAGGAGGTGGACCATGACCTGTCCGCCGCCCTGGCCCTCGCCGCGTTCGACAGTGCCGGAGACCGCGCCGCCGTCGGTGCGAAAGACGACCTTGATCGGGCCGGGCGCGCCGCTGGTGAGGTCGATCTCCTTGGCCATGTACTCCTCACCGCCGATGCGGATGGAGGCCAGGTAGGTTCCCTGCCCCGCCGAGCCGAAGGCCGAGATGCGGACCTTGCCTGGGGATGCCACCTGGAGGGAAAACGTGCCGTCGTCTTTCGGGCGGCCGGACGCGCCGCCCACGTACATGCTGGTGTCGGCGGGCATCAAGGCGATGTTTATGCTGCTCAGCGTCTCCTTGGCGCCTTGGGGCAGCGTGCCTTCGATCGCCACCGTGCCGCTCAGCGTGACGGGCGGCAGGACGCGAATCACTATGTCCTCGACGTCCTGGTTGGCCACATCCACCTGCGCCGTGGCGGACAGCCGCTCGCTCGGGTTGTTGCGGTTCATCGCGTTGACCATGATGACGTAGGCGCCCTTGGGGACATTGGCAACCTCAAACGAGCCGTCTTCCTTGCGGGAGACGCCACGTCCAATGCCTATGCCCACACCGCCGAGGCCGGAATCGTCCCGCGGGATGATGTTGGGGAAGAAGTCCTTCAGAGGCGAGCCGTCGGCGGCGAGGGCCGTCCCTCGGATCTTGAAGACCGGGACCTTCTTCAATTGAACGTCGTAACCGGTGAGTTCCGCGCCCGCCTCCACCTCCACGGGCGTAGCCTGGGTGGTGTCGGTGACGCCGGGGTAGAAGGTGGCAGCGTAGCCCATCGCGGGCTGGCCGGGCTGAGACGGCGCGGTGGCGGCCATCGGTTGGTTGGGGGAGGAGACCTGGACGATGTACTTGCCCGGGGAGAGGTTGGCGAGCCGGAATTCGCCGCGGTCGTTGGTCTGGGCGCCTTGCGACTGGGACATCCACCGCTTCTTGCCGCGCACGGAGCGCTGGGTGAGTCCCTGCACCATGGCGCCTTGCACAGGCTCGCCCTCCTCATCGAGCACGCGTCCGGCTATGATTGCCTGCGGCAGCATCGCGTAGCGGATTCCCTTGACATCTTGACCGGCGGCAACCTTGACCTGCATGGAGGAACTGACCGTGCTGGTGCGCGGGATAGTGAATCCCTGCTTGCGGATGTTCACCATGTAGTCGCCGGGCTCGAGATCCGTGAAGGAGAAGCGGCCCTCAGCGTCGGTGACGGCGTTGAGCGCCTGGGGCGGTCCGGCGTTCGGCGCGGCGCCGGGCTTGCGATAGTACAGACTCACTTCGACGCGGCGAATGGGTTGCTTGGTGTTTTCCACTAGCACGACGCCTTCAACGGAGCCCTTCTTTTGTTCGGCTTGTGGCTGCTGGGGGGCGGTTTGAGCGCCGCAGGGCAGCAGCGTGAGAATCGAAAATAAGACGCTGTGAATTCTCATCGGAATGTCAGACGTATTATGCGACAAAAACGGTTGCGGGGAAAGCGGGCTACTTTGGGCTTGCAACCGGGGCGCCAGTGATGATACGTTCCGCTTGGAGCGGCCCCCGGCTCGCCGGGCGCCCACGATTCAAGGGAGGTCCCCGCCATGATGCGTCGCCGAGATTTCGTAGCCGCGCTCCCGCTGGCACGCGCGGTTGCCGCGCCGCCGGCCTACGAGCCGGTCCTGGCCGCGCAGGCCTACATCTTTAGCCAGGTCTACCCGATGCACAACCTGCGCATGGAGGATCGGATTCCCGAGGTCTTCGAGACCCTGAAATCGGCCGGCTACTCCACCGTGGAGCTGGTCAGCGGCTTCTTCACCGCCGATAATGCCTCCAATACCGCGCAATCGCTGCTGCTGGCCCGCATGAAGTGCGTGGCCGTCTACAACGGCGGCGTCATGCACACCGCCGAGGGCGGCCGGGAGACCGTGCAGCAGACGCTCGCGCTGGCCAAACGCGTGAAGGCGGTGCATCCCATCGCCGCCATCAGTTTCAACCCCAACCCCAAGCCCAAGCAGGAGGCCAAGACCGACTCCGAACTTGGCGTGCAGGCGGAGAATCTGAACAAGCTGGCCAAGGACCTGAAAAAGATGGGACTGCGGCTGTACATCCACCAGCACGCCCCGGAGATGGCCCAGGAGGCGCGGGAGTGGCGCCATATCCTGAAGAACACCGACCCCAAGACCGTCGAGTTCTGCCTCGACACGCACTGGGTGCTCCGCGGCGGGCAGGACCCCATGACGCTGTTGAAGGAGTGCGGCACGCGCCTGGCCTCCATCCACCTGCGCAACTCCAAAGGCGGCGTTTGGATGGAGGATTTCGGCGACGGCGATTTGGACTACGTGGCGGTCGCGGCCTATCTGAAGCAGATCGCCTACCGGGGCTACCTGGTCGTGGAATTGGCCTATGACAAGAAGACCGAGATGACCCGCACGCTGGAGGAGAACCTCAGGCGCAGCCGGGAATACACGGAACGGGTGTTCGGCGTAAAGGCATAGCCGCGGAATCAGGACCGGCTCTGGTACGTTCCAGGCTTGCCCGAAAAGAGTGGGTGTGATATCAATGGAGGCAGATTGAAACCACACTTCGCGCTCTGAAAAAGGGCATCCGCGCAGTCGTCAGGAGAAGAACTTGGAATCCCCCAACCGCCGCCTCATCCGTCCCCCCTTGGCCGATTCGAAGGAGCGAGCGTCTTCCAGCATGTCACGCGGCGCCATGCAGCAGAAGAAGCAGGCTCCCCCGGACACGACCAACGCGGAAAACTTCTACTACGTGAAGCAGATGCAGTCCAAGACGCCCGTCGTCATCGTGCTGCAGGACGGCGAGGAGTTGCACGGCACGTTGGAGTGGTACGACAAGGGCTGCCTGAAGCTGACGCGCGAAGAGGGCCCGAATCTGCTGGTCTTCAAGTCCTACATCAAGTACCTGTATAAGCAGGAAGAGGCCTAGCCGGGGCCATCCTCCTGCGCCTTCCGGCGCAGTGCCAGACGCTGCTGCCGCCTTTCGCCGGCCGCCGCCCAACGGCGCTCTTCGATCTCACTCTCAGCCAGGGCCTGGGGAATCTCGCATGGCTTTCCCTCCTCGTCCAGCGCCACGAAGGTCAGGTAGGACGAGTTGGTGTGGCGGACTTCGCCGCTGTGGAGATCTTCCACCAGCACCTTGACGCCGATCTCCATCGAGGTGCGGAACACCCGGTTCACGCTGGCCTTGACGATCACCAGGTTGCCGATGTGGATGGGGTGGAGGAAAGTCATGTAGTCCACCGCCACGGTGACCACCGGGCAGCGGGCATGGCGCATGGCGGCGGTGGCGGCGGCCATGTCCACCAGGTGCATGATGCGCCCGCCGAGCAGGTTGCCGAGGGGGTTGGCGTAGATGGGTAGGGCGAACTCGGAGAGCTCGCTCGCGGACTGGCGGACGGGACGGCCTTCCATGAGAGAAAGGTAGCATGGAGATATGTCGAGACTGGAAGCGGTAAAGGGGCTGGTGGCGCAGGATCCGGAGAACAGCCGGATCCGGTTCATGCTCTGCATGGAGTACTCGAGCGCGGCGGATTGGCGCGCCGCGGTGGCGGAACTGGAGGAATTGCTGGCGCGCGACCCCGGATACATCGCCGCCTACTACCAGGCGGGCAGGGCCAGCGAGCAATTGGGCGGCGAAGACGCGGCCAAAGCGTTCTACCGCCGCGGCATCGCGGCGGCCCGAACCGCGGGCGACCGCCACACCGAGAGCGAACTGCAGGCCGCGCTCGACGTTCTGGGCGGCTGAGCCCGGTCATGCACACTGCCGGCACGGTGGACGCCGAGCGCCGCCGCATCTTGCGCGCATTCCTCGAAACCGGCCTCGCGCCGGAGCCCGGCCCACTCTGGCCGGAACTGGCCCGCCAGCGCTGGATCGTGCTCGACGCCGATGGCCGGCGCTGGCATGCCAACTGTGCCTGGGACGCACTGGCGGTGGCCGCCATGGTCAGGCGCGAACTCGGCCTGCCCAGCGTGCTTCCGCTGCGCTACGGCAATTCGCGGACGCCGCTGGAGATCGAAGCGCCGCGCGAGGGTCCTGTGCGGAAGCAGGCGGTGGTCCACTTCGCCGTCCCGCTCCGCGAGTGGTGGCGCGACATCGCCTTCACTTGAAGCGCCATGCTGCTGTTCCGGCCGGAACAGGACGTCGATGAGTGGTGCGCGCGGCGCCTGCTGGAGTCCCTCGGGCTGACGGGCGAGTTCTGGGCGCTGCCGGACTAGTTCAGCTCCGGCGCCACCTGCTCCGGCGTGGTGACGCCCGGCGGCAGTTCCATGACGCGGATGTTGCGGAAGTGGATCAATCCGCCCTCCGATTCCAGGCAGAAGTAGCCCTTCCTGCGCGTGGAGCGGCTGATGCCGTTCACGAACTTGCCGTTGATCGCCAGCTTGATGACGCCGTCGACGGCGACCACGTCGTAGGTGTTCCACTCGCCCTTGCCCTTGCAGCGGTTCTCCACCGACATGCTGCGCTCGCCGCGCGGGTTATCCGGAGTGGTCTTCACTCCGCCCACGCCCCACACCTCGCCGTGAACGTAGGCGATGGGCGGCGTAACGCCGTCGCGCTTGTGCAGGTTCGGCCAGTCGAGCTCCAGCATCTGGATCTCCACGCCGTCCGGCAGCCGGTTGTTGGGGTTGGGCTGGGCGTTGCTCCAGGCGAAGACGCCGGAGTTCCCGCCGGGCTCCATGTGACGCCACTCGATGTGCAGGATGAAGTTCTCGTACTGCTTCTCGCTGCGCATGACGCCGATGGGCCGGCCGCTGCAGATCAGCAGGCCGTCGCGGACCGACCAGGTGTCGGGATCGGTGTTGACGTTGACCCATCCGGAGAGGTCGCGGCCGTTGAACAGGTCGCGATACCCGGGGACGGTCTGGCTGGATGCGGCGAAAGTGAGCAGTCCGGTCAGCAGCGTGGCGGCCAGGAAGGAGTTCATGGCCGTTGATGGTATCGCAATACGCGGGTGGTTAGAACGGCACGTCGTCGTCGGTCACGCCGGAAGCGCCGAATTCGGGCTCCTGCGCGGCGGTGGCGGGACGCTGTTCGCGGGGCATGGCCACCGGGCCGCGTGCCGGGCGGGCCTCTTCCCAGCCTTCGCCGGATCCACCGGCGCCGCCTTCACCGCGGCTGCTCAGCAGGATCAGGTCCTCGGCGACCACTTCGGTGGAGTACTTCTTCACGCCGTCTTTGTCTTCGTAGCTGCGGGTCTGGAGCCGGCCCTCGATGTAGACCTGCTTGCCCTTGGTCAGGTACTGCGCCAGGTTCTCCTGCCGCCACACCACGACGTTGTGCCAGTCGGTCTCGTCCTTCCACTCGCCGGTCTGGGAGTCCTTGATCCGGCGGTTGGTGGCGACGGAGAACTTGGAGACGGCAACGCCGCTGGGGGTGAAGCGGGTTTCAGCATCGCGGCCGAGATGGCCGATCAGGATCACCTTGTTGACACTACGGTTCGCCATAATCTGGCAGCGTAGCACATCAAAGATTCCCCGGTTGAACCCTGCAGCGAAAAGACGGATCATTCGATTCATACGTCAGGCCCCGGCGGGCGCCCCGGTTTCGGTGAGCCGCCGCAGGCTGTAGAATACTGGTCGGGAACGATCCGGGAGCATGATCGAAGGCATGTTGCTCAGCAAGACATCCCGTGGCGCGGCACTCGTCATTGCGGCGGGCGCGGCGCTGTTGTGCGGCGCAGCGGCGCCGGCGCAGAGCCTGCTGCCCCCCGGCCGCGGGGCGGCCCTGATCGGCAGCGACCTGGCGGTGCTGGAAGCGCGCGAATCCCGGAAAGACCTTCCCTGCCTGGTCACCCCCACCAGGCCGGTACTGGGCTTCGACCTGAAGTTCCACGCCGGATTCGAGATTGCGGTCCCGTTGCGCGAACTGGCCGGCAGCGAAAACCTGTTAACCATCCTGTTCCGGGTCACGTCAGACAAGGAGAAGGACAATCCGGCCTACTTCACGCAAAGGATCCGGGTGCCTTCCATCGACGAAGACGCCAAGGGGGAGGCCTACTTGCAGGGCGCGTTCGACATGGGCGAGGGCAAGTACACGGTCGACTGGCTGATGAGGGACCGGACCGAGCGCGTCTGCGCCAGCTTCTGGGAGTCCCTGGCCGAACTCCCCACCCGGGACAAGCCGCTGGAACTGAGCGCGAAACCCGGGGAGTTGCTGGCCAGCGAAAAGGAGGAGTTCGCTGACGAACCGGCTGTGGAGCGCAGCACCACCGATGGCGCCCTGGCGGTCAAGGTGCTGGTGAATTTCGCGCCGCAGAACTGGCGCGCCTCCAGCCTGCAGCCGATGGACACCTCCGCGCTGGTCTCCATGTTGAGGACGCTCCAGCGCGACCCTCGCGTGTCAAGGTTCTCGGTCGTGGCGTTCAACCTGCAAGAGCAGAGGGTGCTGTACCGGCAGCCGGCCGAGGATCGCATCGATTTTCCCGCCATCGGAGAGGCCTTGAAGGGGCTCCAATTGGGCCGTGTGGACGCGGCCAAGCTGCGGCAGAAGAACAGCGAGACGGAGTTCCTGGGCGAGCTGATCACAGCCGAGTTGAGGGTGCAGGGCGAGTTGCCCGACGCCCTCATCTTCGCCGGACCCAAGGTGATGTTGCAGGAAAACGTCGCTCCGGAGACCCTGCGCGTGGTGGGCGAGCCGGCCTTCCCCATCTTCTACATGAACTACAATCTCTACCCCCAGATGACGCCCTGGCGCGACACCATCGGCCATGCCGTCAAGTACTTCAAGGGGCAGGAGTACACCATCAGCCGGCCGCGCGATCTGTGGTTCGCCGTGACCGAGATGGTGGGGAAGATAGTAAAATTGAGGTCAGGGAAGCACCCCGCGACGAACGCTTCCAACGGGGGAACCGATGAGGCTGTGGCCCACTGAAATCGTGAAACGCGCGGCTCTGGCGGCGCTGGCGGTGATCATTCCGGCCTGGGCGGCGGACCTCGACCCGCAGCAGGCGGGCGTTCCCGCGCCGCAGAAGCTGGCGCCGTATGTCACCTCTCCTCAGCCGATCGTCGAAAAGATGCTGGCGCTGTCGCGCTTGAAGAGCGGCGAGACGCTCTTCGACCTCGGCTGCGGGGACGGCCGGATACTGCTGTCGGCGGCGAAGAACTTCGGAGCCAAGGCGGTGGGCGTCGAGCTCTCCCCTTCGCTTGCGCGGCGGGCCACGCAGTCGATTGAGGCCCAGGGACTGCAGGACCAGGTGAAGGTCATCCAGGGCGACATGATGGCCGTGGACGTCAGCTCAGCCAGCGTCGTCTCCCTGTACCTGCTCACCGACGCCAATGAGCAACTGCGGCCCAAGCTGGAGCGCGAGCTGAAACCCGGCGCGCGCGTGGTGTCGCTGGAGTTCAAGATCAAGGGCTGGAAGCCCTCCAGGGTGGAAAAGGTCGAGGTCCACCGCCACCCCTACACGATGTACCTGTACGAGCTGCCGCAGAAGTAAGCGCCGCTCGCGGTATCCTCCATTCATGAGGCGTTTTCTCGCGCTGCTGGCCGTTCTGTCCGCGCCGGTGTGCGCCCAGACGGAGCTCAAGCCCGGCCGCAAGTACACCACCGTGGAGCGCCTGGCGCCGGAGCGCCTGGCCGCCGTCCGCGCCGCGCGCGAGGCATTGGCC
Source organism: Candidatus Solibacter usitatus (assembly GCA_016213245.1). GTDB lineage: Bacteria > Acidobacteriota > Terriglobia > Bryobacterales > Bryobacteraceae > Paludibaculum > Paludibaculum usitatum_A. Next base: position 16,708 of record JACRBC010000077.1, read on the forward strand.
AAGGAGCGCAAGCAGTTGCCGCCCGTGGGCGTCTACAACGACTACGCCGCCGTGCTCCACATTCACGCCGAGGACGCCCCGCACACCCTGGGCAAGCGCGCCGAAGTGCTGGCCGCGGCCCAGGCAGCGGGCATCAAGGTGGTGATGTTCAGCGACCACAACGGGCCCCAGCCGGATACCTGGCAGGGCCTGAGGGACGGCGTGCTGTTTTTCGCCGGCGCGGAAAACGGCGGCAAGCACGAATTGGTCTACCCGGCGCCCGCGCCCGGCGTGCGCTTCCACTCCCATGTCGAGGGGCAGATGGACGCCTCCGCCGACGGCTGGGACGGCATGGAGATCTACAACCGCCACTCCGACGCCGAGGACGACCTGGACCTGCTGGCTTATCTGAAGGACGCCGCCAAGTCGCCGCAGAAGCTCCAGGAGCTCGCCGATCTCATGAAGCAGTACCCCGGCGAGATCTTCGGCGCCGGCTGCGACTACTGGCCGCAGATCTTCGCCCGCTGGGACGCCATCCTGGCCGCGCGCCCCTTCGCCGGTATCGCCGCCAACGACGCCCACCAGAACACCGTGCTCGGGCCGTTGACGCTGGATCCCTACGTGGTGTCCTTCCGCAACACCTCCACCCACGTGCTGGCGCGCGAGTTCAATGAGAAGGCCATTCAGGATTCGCTCCGCGCAGGCCGCGCCTACGTCTCCCACGACTGGTTGTGCGACCCGGCGGGCTTCGCCTTCATCGCCGTCAACAATCTCGGCGTCTACCAGATGGGCGACACTATCCCCATGACGGGCGGCACGCGCCTGGTGGCCCGCGCGCCGGTGGCGGCGCGGTGGAGGATCTTCCACAACGGCAAGGTCGTGTATACGCAGACCGCCGAACAGGTGACGTTTCAGGCCGCCGAGCCCGGGGCTTACCGCGCCGAGGCCTGGCTCGAGCTGGACGGCGAGCAGCGGCCGTGGATCTACTCCAACGCCATCCGCCTGGAAAAGCCCTCCCTGGGCGCACTGACTCTGCCCGCCCAGGCTCTCGACGCGGGCATCGAAGCGGAGAAGGACATTGAGTACGCGCAGGGCGCGCCCGAAGACGCCGCCAAGCACAAGCTGGACATCTACCGCCCGGCGGGCGCGAAAAACGCCCCCGTCCTCTTCTTCGTCCACGGCGGCGCCTGGCGGCAGGGCGATCGCGGCCAGTACCCGTTCTTCGGCAACCGCTTCGCCAAGGCGGGCTATGTCGTCGTGACGGTGAGCTACCGGCTCTCTCCGAAGTATCCCCACCCGGCCCACATTGAAGACGTCGCCGCGGCCTTCGCCTGGACGGTGAAGAACGTCGCGCGGCACGGCGGCGACCCGGCGCGCATCATGATCGCCGGCCACTCCGCCGGCGGCCACCTGGTGACGCTGCTGGCCGCCAACCCCGAATGGCTCGCCGCCCACGGCCTCTCCTCGCGCAACATCCGCGGCGTGATGGCCCTCAGCGGCGTCTACGACATCTCCGGCCCGCTGATGGAGGGCAGCACTGTCTTCCCCGCCGATGCCGATGTGCGCCGCCGCGCCTCGCCAGTCAGGTTTGTGAAGGCCGGACTGCCGCCGTTCCTGGTCACCTACTGCCAGTGGGACTACGCCGCGCTGCCGCAGCAGGCCCTCATGCTCCATGAGGCCTTGCGAACCGCCGGTACGCCCGTTGCGCTGGTGTACGTGCCCGGCGAGAACCATATCTCCGAAATGACCAACATTCCCAAGCCGGCCGACCCTACCGCGGCGGCCATGCTGCGCTTCATGGAGGGACTGCGTTGAGCGAACCGCAATTTGACGTCGTCGGCGTGGGGCTCAACGCCACCGACACCATGATCCTGATTCCGCACTTCCCCGCCTACGGCGGCAAGGTGCCTTTTCTCAATGAAGTGATGAGCCCCGGGGGACAGGTGGCCAGCGCCATGGTCTGCTGCGCGCGGCTCGGGCTGCGGACCAAGTACATCGGTACCATCGGCGACGATCTGCGCGGCGAGATTCAGTGGGAGAGCCTGCAGGGCTGCGGCATCAACCTGGACCACGTGCAGCGCCGTAAGGGCTGCCCCAACCAGAGCGCCTATATCCTGATCGATCAGACCACCGGCGAGCGCACCGTCTTCTGGAGCCGTCCCGACTGCCTCCGCATCGACCCCGAAGAGATCACTCCCGAACAGATCGCCTGCGCGCGCCTGCTGCACATCGACGGCCACGACACCACGGCCGTGGCCCATGCCGCCCGCATCGCCCGGCAGCACGGCATCCCCGTCACCGTCGACGTCGACACCATCTACAAGGGCTTCGAGGACGTGCTGCCCAACGTCGACTACCTCATCACCTCCAGCGAGTTTCCGGAGCGCTGGACCGGCGAGGCAGACCCGCTGAAGGCGCTCACCCTGCTCCAGGACACCTACGGCATGAAGGTGGCCGCCATGACCCTCGGCGCTCACGGCGCCATCGCCCGTATGGACGGCCGCTTCGCCTACTCCCCGGCCTTCGTCGTCAACTGCCTGGATACCACCGGCGCCGGCGACGTCTTCCACGGGGCCTTCTGCTACGCCGTTGTCAAGGGCTTCTCCCTCGCCGACACGCTCGAATTCTCCAACGCCATGGCGGCTCTCAATTGCACCGCCATGGGCGCCCGCGGGCGCATGGCCTCCGAGGCCGAGGCGCGTGCGCTCATCGCCCGCGGCGAGCGCCGCGAGAAGACCGACTTCGCGAGCTACCGCCGGTGACCAGATGATCCCGATTCACGACTCGCAGCGCAGCTTCTCCAAACCCTACGTCACCATCCTGCTCATCGGCCTGAACGTGCTGGCGTTCCTCTTCGAACTCTCGCTCGATCCCTACACGCGCAACGACTTCATCGCCGTCTTCGGCCTCGTGCCCGAACGCTTCAACTGGATCAGCGTGGCCACCTCCATGTTCCTGCACGGCGGCTGGATGCACCTGCTCGGCAACATGCTCTTCCTGTGGGTCTTCGGCGACAACATCGAGGACATCCTCGGCTCGGGCAAGTTCCTGCTGTTCTACCTGCTGTGCGGCGTGGGCGCGGCCGTGGGGCAGTACCTCATCAACCCGGACTCGCGCGTGCCGATGGTCGGCGCCAGCGGCGCCATCGCCGGCGTCATGGGCGCCTATATGATCAAGTTCCCGCACGCACGCATCACCATGGTCGGCTGGTTCATCTTCATCTTCTCCTTCGATCTCCCCGCCTGGGTCGTGCTCATGTACTGGTTCGCCCTGCAGTTCTTCAGCGGCTTCGGCGCCATCTCCGACGTCTCCGCGCAGCGCGGCGGCACCGCCTTCTTCGCCCACATCGGCGGCTTCATCGCCGGCATGGCGCTCATCCACCTGTTCAAGACGCGCGACCGCTACCGGTTGCGCCGCGATCTGCTCTGGTAATGTTCTACCCACCCTCGCTCGACCTGGAAAACGCGCCCGCGCTGGACGTCCTGGCCATCGCGGCGCACCCCGACGACATCGAACAGACCTGCGGCGGCGCGCTGCTGAAGATGGCCGCCATGGGCTACCTCACCGGCGCGCTGGACTTGACCGCCGGCGACATGGGCACGCGCGGCACGCCGGAACTGCGCATGGAGGAGGCCCGCAAGGCCGCGGCCATTCTGCGCCTCGGCTTCCGCGAAAACCTGCAAATGCCCGACGCGCGGCTGGAGAACAGCCTCCCGCTGCGCATGACGCTGATGGGCGTCATCCGCCGGTTGAAGCCGCGCGTCCTCATCCTGCCCTACTGGGAGGCGCGCCATCCGGACCACTACGCCGCCTCGATCCTCGGCTTTGAAGCCGCGTTCCTCTCCGGCATCCGCAAGATGGACGAGCAGGCCGAGCCGCACCGCCCGTTCAAGGTGGTGTACGCGTCGATGTATGCCAACGTGACGCCCTCCTTTGTCGTCGACATCACCCCGCACTTCGATGCGCGGATGGAGTCGCTCTTCGCCTACGAGTCGCAGTACGGCGAGACGGCGCAGGGCGGCGGGCTGTTCCCTGGCAAGGCGGAGATCCATGACCGCCTGCGTTCCATCGCGCGCTTCTACGGCAATCTGATCGGCGCGAAGTACGGAGAGCCCTACGTCGTCAAGGAGACCATGCGGGTGGACGACCTGGTGACCATGGGAGTACGCTCGTTCTGACCGGACGATGACTACCACGACACGCAGAGCTTTTCTTCAGGGCGCCCCGGCGCTGATCCGCGGCAAACGGCCGCCCAACATCCTCTTCCTCTTCTCCGACGAGCACAACATCCGCGTCGCCGGCTACAACGGCAACCGGCTGGCGCGCACGCCCAACCTCGACCGCCTGGCCGAGTCCGGTGTCGTCTTCTCCAACGCCTACTGCAACTCTCCTCTGTGCGTGCCCTCGCGCCTGTCGCTGACCACCGGCAAGTACGTCCACCGCATTAATGCGTGGAGCAATAATTGCCGCCTGCCTTCCGACGACTATCCCGGCACGCTGCCGCGCGTCATGAACGCCGCCGGGTACGAGTCCTACCTGGCCGGCAAGATGCACTACGACCGCAATCACGGCTACGGCTTCAACGTCGTCATGCGCGGCGCGCACAACAACGGCCTGATGACCGGGCGCGGCGGGCGGCGCAATGCGGACGACCAGACAGTGAACCGCAAGGCCGCCGCCCAGAGGTTCCAGGACTTTCACACCGGCGACCGCTCCGAGGTGCTCGACGGCGACCGCGACGTCACCCGCGCGGTGGTCGACCTGCTTGAAAGGCGTTCGACAAGCGACAAGCCCTTCTTCCTGCTGGCCGGCTATCTCGCGCCGCACTTCCCGCTGATCGTGCCTGAGCCGCTGTACAGGAACTACGAGGGCAAGGTGGGCCTGCCGCAGATCCCGCCCGGCCACCTCGACGCCCTGCCGTTGAACTACAAGCACCAGCGGCGCGGCTTCGGCACGGTGGACGTGCCGGACGACATTACGCGGCGCGGCCGCGAGCTCTATCACGGGCTCACCGAGTGGGTGGACGCCGAAATCGGCAAGGTGCTCGACGCCCTGCGCCGCAGCGCCGCGGCCGAGAATACCGTCATCGTGTATTCGGCCGACCACGGCGAGAACATGGGCGAGCACGGCATGTGGTGGAAGAACTGCATGTACGAGCACGCCGCCCATGTCCCTCTGATCGTGAATTGGCCCGAGCGCTGGAAGGGCGGCCAGCGGAGGAACGGCGTCTGCTCGCTGGTGGACGTGGTCCGGACCATCGCCGAGCTCGGCGGCGCCCGCGTGCCGGGCGACTGGAACGGCGATTCGCTCGTTCCGCTGCTCGAAAACCGCAACGCGCCGTGGAAGGAGCGCGCCGTGAGCCAGTACTACGCCCACAACATCGCCTCCGGCTTTGCTATGCTCCGCGAGCCGCGTTACAAGTACGTCTACCATTGCCGCCCGGACGACCAGAACCCGCCCGAGCGGGAGCTCTACGACCTGGCGAAAGACCCGGGCGAGTTCCACAGCCTCCACGCCGATCCATCGCAGCGCGCGCGCATGTTGCGCATGCACGATCTGCTGGTGAAGGAACTGGGCGAGGATCCGGATGAGACCGAGCGCCGCGCGCGCTTCGAGTTGGCTCGCGGCTACGCCGCCCCTTAGGGCTCGAAGTAGAATTCGCCGCCGGCCACGATCTCCGCCGGGCCGGTCATAACCAGCGCCGCGCCCTCGGCGCGGAACTCCAGCGGTCCGGCCAGAGTATGGACGGTCACCGGGCTCTCCGCCAGGCCGCGCGCCATTGCCGCCGCCACCGCCCCGGTGGAGCCGGTGCCGCTGGACATGGTGAAGCCCGCGCCGCGCTCGTAAAAGCGCACGTCCAGCGTGTGGCGGTCCTGCACCCGGATGAAGCTCACGTTCGTGCGGTTGGGGAAGTGCGCGTGGCGCTCGATCTCCGCGCCCAGGGCCTTCCAGTCGAAGTCGAAGGAGTCAACCAGCAACGCGCACTGCGGATTGCCCACCCACAGGATCGTGCACTCCTGCTCGCCGCCGGCGCACGGCAAAGCAAGGCGGAGTTCGTCGGTGCGCGGCTCGCCCATGTTCATCTCGAACTGATACTGTAGCCCGCGGCGCTCCAGCAGCCGCAGATGCTTCGGGCCGGCGCCGGTCTGGATGACGATCTCCGGGCCGGTGAGGTCGGCGTCGCACAGGAAGGCGGCCGCGCAGCGCGTGCCGTTGCCGGAGATCTCCGCGTCGCTGCCGTCGGAGTTGATCAGGCGGATGGAGGCCGGATTGCCGCCCGAGGGTGGTGTCACCAGCAGCCAGCCGTCGGCGCCCACGCCGGCGTTGCGGTCGCACAGCGCGACAGCGGCCCGCGCGAGCTGGTCCTGCGCCGGCGCGGCCTGGGCCCAGGTCAGCAGGAAGTCATTGCGCGCGCCATGCGCCTTGGCGAATGGGATCTTGGTCATTGGTTGAACCGTGAAACACCTCGCCAGATCTCGACGGCCGGCGAATCCTTCTCAGCGTAGATTCTGACACATTCGTAGCGCCGCGGGCCTCTCCGCATGCGCCACATCGCCTGCGACACGCGGTCGCCCTGGATGGCGATGGCCCACTCCTCCCACAGCATCAGGTCGGGCCGGGCGGCGGCTGCGTCCCAGTAGGGCACGTCGCCTTCATGCAGCGATTCGCGCAGCGGGATACCCGCCTGACGCAGGATGCCCGTCTGGTCGCCGAAGCTCATGAAGATGCCCGCGCCGGGCTTGTACCGCGGCCGCAGGTAGTCGGCGGCGGCGGCGGTCCAGGCGCGCCGGCCGGCGGAGTTGGCCTGCGACTCCCGCCAGCAGATCCAGTTCTCCTTGCGCGGATAGCCGATCCATGGCGACACCGCTGCCATAATCACTACCACCGCCGCAACACCGCGGAGCTTCGCGGGCATCAGCGCCACCAGCCCCGCCAGTCCCAGGCAGGCCAGCGGCAGCGCGTTCAAGCCGTAGCGCGTGTTGTACAGGGAATGCGGCCAGAGCTGCGGCACATAGATCGGCGTTCCGCCGGTGTAGAGGCTCAACACGTAGAAGAGCGGCGCCGCCGCCAGCAGCAGGGCGGCCCACCAGCCGCGCTTGACCAGTACCGCGGCCAGTCCAACCATGCCCGCCCAGGCCAGCGGGCGTCCCAGGCAGAGCTCGGCCGCGGCGCGAAAGTACTGCCAGGCCGCGCCCCAATCGTGGTCGCCCGGGTAGCGCGGCAGCCCCGCGTCGAGCGACCGTTTGTAGATGGCCTGCGCCGACCAGGGGCCGTTGTAGAACTCCAGCGGGTTGGAGTAGAAGATCCAGTTGTGGGCGATCCAGTAAAGCGGCCCCAGCCCGGCGACAAGGCAGAAGGCCAGCGCGCCGCGCCAGCGCCGCTCGCCGCCGGCGGCGAAGAAGTAGAGCGCGGCGAACGGCAGCAGGAACCAGCCCTCGTAGCGCGTCAGCGCGCCGCACAGCGCGAACACGCCGCCCAGGACCGCATCCAGCGCCGAGCGCGTCTCTCTGAACCGCGCGCAGGCGTACAGCAGCCCGCAGAGGAAGCACAGCCACATGGCCTCCGTCATCGGCGCGCTCTGCAAGGTGAGCAGGTTGGGATTCAGCGCGTATGCCGCAGCCGCAGCCGCGGCTGGCGCTTCGCTCCCGAAGATCCGGCGCACGGCCAGGTAGAGCAGCCAGCCGCCGGCAACGAAGCAAATACAAGCCGGCAGCGCCCCGCCGATGCCGCTGCGCCAGAGCGCGTCCACCTGCACGAAGGGCAGCATCAGCAGGTGCGGCAGCGGCAGCCAGACGGTGCCGATCTGCTCGTAGCCGGGCACGCGCGAGTCCAGGATGCGCCGCGCGATGTTCAGGTGCGCCTCGGCGTCGCCGTACCACAGCGTCCAGCCCTGCTGATGGGCGAGCCACGTGAACGGCGCGCCCAGCGCGGCCAGCAGGCCCAGGACCGCCAGGCCCCGGCCGCCCGCCGGCCTAGAACGCCGTGAACTTGCGGAACTCTTCGAAGCGCCCTTCGATTTCATCGCGGGTCAGCGTGCGGAAACGATCGACGCCAAACTCCTCGCAGCAGAAGCTGCCCATTACCGAACCGTAGACCACGGCGCGGGCCATGTCCTCGTGCGTGGCGTCGTCCACGCCCACGCCGCGCGAGGCCAGGTAGCCTGTGAAGCCGCCGGCGAAGCAGTCGCCCGCGCCCGTCGGGTCCTTCAGCTTTTCCAGAATGAATCCCGGCACGCTGAAGTAGCCGCCCTCGTGAAAGAGCGTGGCGCCGTACTCGCCGCGTTTGATCACCAGGATCTTCGGACCAAGCGCGCGGATCTTCTCCGCCGCCCGCTTCAGGTTGCTCTCGCCGGAGAGCATCTTCGCCTCGCTGTCGTTGATCAGCAGGAAGCTCCAACCTTTGAGCGTCTCCAGAAGCTCGGCGCGGAAGTCGTTGATCCAGTAGTTCATCGTGTCGCCGCCCACCAGCCGCAACTCCGGCATCTGGTCGCGCACGGCTTTCTGCAGCCCGGGCTGGATGTTGCCGAGCATCAGGTAGGGCTGCGTCTTGTAAGCGGCCGGCAGCTTGGGGTCGAAGCCGGCGAAGACGTTCAGCTCGGTGACCAGCGTCTGCCGGTCGTTCATATCCTGGCTGTAAACGCCCTCCCAGAAGAAGCACTTGCCGGGCACGCGCTCCAGTCCTTCCAGGCCGATGTCGCGCAAGGCCAGCAGCGCGGTGTCTTCATCCGCGAAGTCGTCGCCGACCACGGCCACGATATCGGTCTTGGTGAAATAGCTGGCCGCCAGGGCGATATAGGTGCAGGCGCCGCCGAGCATCCGGTCGACTTTGCCCGCCGGGGTGGTGACTCCGTCGTAGGCGACGGATCCGACAACAACAAGAGACAGTGTTTGAATTGTAGCCGCAGCGGAGCGGCCGCCTCAGCCTCGACGGTAGAATGGAGGGCAGGCCATGGAATACTTGCGCAGGTGGGGCCCCATGCTGGTGGTGATCGTGCTCACGCTCGCCATGCAGGTGTACGTCGCCCGCCGCCTGTCGAACCATGCGGCGATGCGGCGCAGCCGGGTCCTGCAAACAGGGCTGCTGGCGGCGCTCGTGCTGGCCAGCGTCTGGATGGCGGTGCTGGTGCCCTACTGCATGCAGCACGAAAGCCAGCTCTTTCCCCCCGCGCTGGTGACGTGGCTGATGGCGCTCTCGCTCGCCTGGGTCATCGCCATGATCTCAGCCACGCTGCTGGCGCGGCTTTCGCCGCCGCCCCAGTTCGACCCCTCGCGCCGCCGCCTGCTGGCCATGACGGCGCCCGTGGTGGCCGCCGCGCCGCTGCTTTCGGCCGGCTTCGGAGCCGTAGTGGCCCGCGCCGGCGCCCGGCTGGAGGAGATCGACGTCTGGATCCCCGGGCTGCCGGCGGACCTCCGCGGCATCCGCCTGGTGCAGTTGACCGACATCCACTACGGCCCCTTCTTCGGCCGCGCCGAACTGGAGCGCGCCGTGGCCATGGCCAACGAGACGCGCGCCCACCTTGCGTTCATCACCGGCGACCTCATCACCCGGCGGGGCGACAATCTGGACGGCTGCTTGCAGGTCCTGCGCAATCTGCGCGCCGAAGCGGGCGTCTTCGGCTGCCACGGGAACCACGAAGACTACGCCGGCGCCAAACGCTACGTCACCGCGCAGGCCGCACTCATGGGATTCCGGTTCCTCCGCCAGCAGGCCTCGCCGCTCAAGTTCGGCTCATCGACGCTCAACCTGGTGGGATATGATTACCAGCGCATGGGCGGCCCACAGCTCGAAGACGCCGAGTCCATGGTGCGCCCCGGCGCCGTGAACCTCCTGCTGTCGCACTCGCCGGCGGTGTTCCCGCGCGCCGCCGCGGCGGGCTTCCAGCTCACGCTGGCCGGCCACACCCACGGCGGGCAGGTGAACGTCGAGATCCTCAGCGACCATCTGAACGTGGCGCGTCTCTTCACCCCCTATGTGAAAGGAGCCTACTCGCTTGGCAACTCGCGGCTCTACGTCAGCTCCGGGCTGGGCACCGTCGGCGTGCCCGTGCGGCTCGGCGCGCCCCCGGAGGTCAGCCTGATCCGACTGTGCGGCGCCTGATTCTCAGCGACATCCACTCGAACCTTGAGGCTCTGGAGACCGTGCTGCGCCACGCCGAGGGCGGCTACGACCAGGTGGTGTGCTGCGGTGACGTCGCTGGCTACAATGCCTCGCCCGTGGAGGTGGCCGCCTGGGCCAGGGAGCACGCCGGCGTGATCGTGCGCGGCAACCACGACCGCGCCTGTGGCGGCATCGAGGATCTGGAGTGGTTCAACCCCGCGGCTCGTATCGCCGCCATCTGGAGCATGAATGAGCTGGGGGAGGACGCCCAGGAGTGGCTGCGCGCGCTGCCCGCCGGCCCGCTCAGCTTCGACACCTTCCAGCTCTGCCACGGCTCTCCGGGCGGAGAAGACGACTACCTGGCCGACGGCCACGACGTGGAGCCGCTCAAGGATCTCCTCACGCGCCGCATCTGCTTCGCCGGCCACACCCACATCCAGACCGGCTGGAGCTGGCAGCGCGGCGGTTTGCAGCGCCTGCCGCGGCCCGCGCCCTCGCAGGAGGAGCGCGTCATCGACCTCGATCCCGATTACCTCTATCTGGTCAACCCCGGCTCTGTGGGCCAGCCGCGGGACGGCGATCCGCGCGCCGCCTACGCCATCTGGGACGACGCCGGCCACCTGCTCTACTTCCGCCGCGCGCGCTACAACGTCCGCGCCGCCCAGATGCGCATCATGGACGCCGGCCTGCCGCCTTCACTGGCCGACCGGCTGGCCTTGGGGCGCTGAGCCGTCCAGCGCGGCGCGCAACTTCGCCGCCGCCGCCTTGCCGATGGCCGCGGCCAGCTCCGCCTCGCCGGCGGCCTTCACGCCCGACAGGCTCCCAAAGGTCTTCAGCAGCTTCTCCACCGTGCGCGGCCCGACGCCGGGAATCGACTTCAGCTCGCTGGTGAGCGTGCGCGCGTCGCGCCGGCTGCGGTGGAAGGTGACGGCGAAGCGGTGCGCCTCGTCGCGCACCATCTGCACCAGGTGCAGCACCGGCGAGCTGCGGTCCAGAACGACGGGCTCGTCCTCGCGGCCGTGGACGTAGAGGATCTCCTCGCGCTTGGCCAGCGACGCCAGCGGCTGGTTCAGAACGCCCAGCGCCTCCAGCGACTCGGCCGCTGCGTGCAGTTGCCCCAGCCCGCCGTCGATCAGCACCAGCCCCGGCATCGGCCCGCCCTCTTCCTGCACGCGCTTGTAGCGCCGGGTGACCACCTCGCGCATCGACGCGAAGTCGTCGTTGCCCTCCACCGTGCGAATGATGAACTTGCGGTAGGCGGACTTCTTCATCCGCCCGTCCTCCCACACCACCATGCTGGCCACCTGGTCGGTCCCCTGGATGTGCGAGATGTCGAAGCACTCGATGCGCCGCGGAGCGTCGGGCAGCCCGAGCGCCTCCTCCAGCGCCGCGCTGATGGCCCGCGAGGTGGGCTTCAGCACGCGGAAGCGCTGCTCGAAGCTGTGCCTCGCGTTGGAGCCCACCAGCTCCAGCAGCGCCTTCTTCTCACCGCGCTGCGGGCTGTGGATCTCCACCTTGCGGCCGCGCTTCTCGCTCAGGATCTCCTCCAGCACCTCGCGGTCGTCCAGTTCCAGCGGCACGTGGATGCCCGCCGGCACCGGCTGCCCGGAGCTGTACACCTGCATGAGCAGCGTGCTGAAGAACTCCTGCCCGTCCGGTTCCGCCACGTCCTCCCAGAAGAACTCGCGGCGGTCCACGATCCGGCCGTTGCGCAGGTGGAAGAGGTTCACGGCCACCTGCGGCGCCTCCACGTGCCAGGCGAAGATGTCGGTGTCGTTGCCGGAGGCGGCGGCCATCTTCTGCTTCTCCGCCACCTCCTCCACGGTGGCCATCAGGTCGCGCAGGGCGGCGGCGTGCTCGAACTCCATCGCCTCGGACGCCTGCTCCATGCGGGCCCGCAGGCCGCCGGCAAGGTCCACCGTGCGCCCTTCCAGAAAGAGCCGCGCGTCGCGCACGCTCGCCGAGTAGTCCTCAGCGGTGGTCAGGCCCGCCACGCACGGCCCCAGGCAGCGGTGGATGTGGTACTCCAGGCACGGGTGCGTGTGCTCGCGCTTGAAGTCCACCGTGCAGGAGGGGATCCTGAAGTGGCGGTGGACGAACTTCACCAGGCGGTGGGCCAGGTTGCCGGGGAAGTAGGGGCCGAAGTACTGGCCGTCCTTTCTCACACGCCGCGTCACGTAGACGCGCGGCCACTTCTCGTCGGTCAGCTTGATGTAGGGGTAGGTCTTGTCGTCGCGCAGCAGCACGTTGAAGCGCGGCTTGTACTGCTTGATCAGGTTGTTTTCGAGCGCCAGGGCCTCCTTTTCGTTGTCGACCAGGATGTAGTCCAGGGCCGCGGCTTCGCGGATCAGGCTGCCCGTCTTGGCCTCCGCCAGCCGGTCTTCGTTGAAGTAGCTGCGGACGCGGTTGCGCAGGTTCTTCGCCTTCCCGACGTAGAGGACCGTCCCGGCATCGTCCTTGTACAGGTAGACGCCCGGTTCAAGGGGCAATTGCGCGGCTTTTTGGCGGAGCGCGTCGGCGCTGGAACTCATCGCGAGGGCCTATACTTTGATTGTGGCACGCGTGTCTCTCACCCTCCTGTTCGCCGGCCTGCTGGCCTGCGCGCAACAGGCGAAGCCGTCCAAGCCGGAAGCCCAGCCGCCCAGGCCGCCCGCCCACGCCGAACCGGAAGAAGAGGACGCCGTTTCGACGCCAAAAGAGTACACCCTGAACCCCATCCAGGCCCAGTCGGAGATCAAGATCGGGCAGTACTACATGAAGCGCGGCCGCTACAAAGCGGCGGCCGACCGCTTTGAAGAAGCCACCCGCTGGAACCCGGGCGCGGCCGAGGCCTATCTGCTGCTGGGCGGGGCCCAGGAGAAGCTCCGGGACGCCAAGGCGGCGCGCGCCGCCTACGAGAAGTACCTGGAACTCGCCCCCGGCGCCAAGGACGCCTCCGGGGTCAAGAAGCGGCTGGCGAAGCTGCCGCCGGACAAGAGCTAGCGCGCCTGCCGCCGGCGCAACTCCTTGCGGATCATTTGGACGATCTTCTGCGCGCCGGCGCTGAAGTCCGGGAAGAGATCGATGTACTGGAGTTGCTGGCGGATGCGGGCCGGGACGCTACACTCCTCCAGGCGGGCGGGGATGAAGTAGATGTCGTCGAAGGGCGAGTGGCGGGCGCAGTCGAGCGCATAGCGCATCTCGCTTTGGAAGGCGCCGCGCTTGCTCACCGAGCGGCGCGACAGGCAGGCGATGAAGAAGTCGGCCGTCTCGATGGCGCCCTCGATGGCCCGCGGCCAGTTCTGGCCGGGCAGGAGTTTGCGGCGGTCCATCCAGGGGTCGAAGCCGGCCTCATGGAGGCACGTGAACAGACGCTCCACCGCGGCGCCATCTTCTTCGGCGTAGGCGAGGAAGATCCGGGTGCGGTGGCTGGCTGAGAACTCGACCTCGCCGTCGCGTCCGAGGCGGAAGACGCCCAGGCGCTCGATACCCACCCGCCGGCCCTCCTCCAGGCAGCGCCGGACGAGGCGGGCGACCTGGTCGGCGGAACGGGGGGGCGGGCTAGTCACGGGCCGGTCCTTTCGGCCGCACGGGGCGCTTCTCGAAGCGGATGGCCGGCTTGCGGCCTGGTACCAGCCGGCCGAGGCCGGGCAGGGCGACGGTCTGACCCTTCTTCAGGCGTTTGAGGATGTGTTCGACAGCCCGGTCGAGTTCGTCGGCGGCCTGAGTGTCGCTCTGGCCGTCCTTTTTGAGCAGTTGAATGAGCGCATGCCGTTTCATGGCCGCGAGCATGGACCAACGCCGCGGATTCCTGCTCGACGGAAATAGCCTGATTCGCACAAGCCCAGCGTTTTCAAACAGGTGGCGGGGGCGACTTTTTTTGCTTCCCCTGTGAACGGCTCGTTTTCGCCCGGCGTACAATGCTGGTGTCATGCTCAATCGCCGTCAATTCACCGCCGCTCTGGCCGCTCCCGCCGCGTCAGGGACAAAACTGAAAAAAGTGTCGAAAAGTGTCGAATCCGTCGTCCTGGTGGTGGCCGACGACCTGGGCCTGCACACCGGCGCGTACGGCGACACGGTGGCGCGGACGCCGCATCTGGACCGCCTGGCCGCAGAAGGCGTACGGTTCACGCACGGATTCGCCACCACGGCCTCGTGCAGCGCCAGCCGCAGCGTTCTGCTGACGGGCCTGCACAACCACGCCAACGGGCAGTACGGACACGCCCACGCCGAGCACCACTTCAGCCTCTTGCCCCACGTCCGGACATTGCCCCTCCTGTTGAAGGACGCCGGCTACCGGACGGGGCTGGTGGGCAAGTTCCACGTGGCGCCGGCCGGGGCGTTCGGGTGGGACATGCTGTCGGAGGGGATGGACCGGAACGTGAGCCGGATGGCGGAGACGGCGCGCAAGTTCATCGAAGGCTGCGGCGGCGCGCCGTTCTTCCTGCACTACGCCTTCGGAGACCCCCACCGCGCGGGCAAGGGGTTCGCCAACGACCGCCCGCAGCCGGGAGTCGCGAAGGGCGTCTTTGATCCGCAGCATGTACAGGTCCCCTCCTTCCTGCCGGACACGCCGGGCACGCGGGCGGAGCTGGCGGAATACTACCAGGCGGCCAACCGGCTCGATCAGGGCGTGGGAATGCTGATGGAGGTGCTGCGCCAGAGCGGGCGGCTGGACAATACGCTGGTGATCTTCCTGAGCGACAACGGCATGCCGTTTCCGAACGCCAAGACGAACCTGTACGACGCCGGCGCGCACCTGCCGCTGATTGTCCGGCCGCCGGGCGGATGGCCGCGCGGCATGACGAACGAGGCGATGGTGAGTTGGGCCGACATCGCGCCCACCATCCTGGACTTCTGCCGCGCCCGGGGGCCGGAGTATCCGCTGCAGGGGCGCAGCTTTCTTCCGCTCCTGGAGCAGGCAAGGCCGGCCGGGTGGGACCTGGTGTTCTTCTCCCACACCTTCCACGAAGTGACCATGCACTACCCGGTGCGCGGCACGCGCACGCCGAGGTACAAGTACTTGCGGAACCTGGTGCACCAGGCGCCCTTCCCCCACGCCAGCGACCTGTGGGCCTCGCGCACATGGACCGATGTGCGGGCACAGGGCGAAAGCGGGATGATCGGCCGGCGGCGGGTGCATGACTACCTGTTCCGCGCTCCGGAGGAGTTGTACGACGTGGCCGCCGATCCCGGCGAGGTGAGGAACCTGGCGGGCGCCTCGGCGCACCAGACTGTGCTGGCGGAGTTGCGGCGCCAGACGCAGGAGTTCCGCCGGCGCACCGGGGATCCGTGGCTGATCAACGACAGTTACGAGTCGCGTTAGGGATTGCGGATGGCGACCTGAAGGTTGGATTCCTGGCGTCCGGCGCCATAGCCCATGCGGAAGGGGAGGGGCTTGACGGAAGCGGGATTCGCCTCATAGGCCTCGCGCAGCGCCGGCTGCTTGCGGAACTGGAAGCTCTCCCCGTAGGGCCGCGTGTAGCCGCCGTAGAGCCTGACCTGCCAGGCGGGGGAGTTCAGGTGGCTCCACGGGATGCCGGAGTCGTCCTGGATGATGGCATGGCTGTGTTCGAGGATCAGGTCGCGGATCACGGAGAAGCCCTTGTCGTGAAGCATGTAGGAGGTCGCCTTGAGCAGTGTGGCGGGACGGTTCAGGGAGGCCACATAGGCCCGGAAGCCGGGGTTGTCCCGCAAATGCCGGTCGTCGAGATTGAGCGAGACGTAGACCAGGCGGGCGGGAGGTTCGTTGCCGCGCCGGATGTCGAAGGAGAGGCTGCGGTTGTACCCGAAGGCGGTGGGTTTGGCATCTTCCTCGCGGCTGGCGAGGCGGCCCGTTTCGTCCACCTGCACATAGGAGTAGTCGAGGATGTCATAGCCGAGGCGGGCGAGCAGGATGAGGATGGGCTCGGCGACGCCATCGGTGACCTGGCCGCGGAGTTGATGGTCCATCTCGCGGGTGACAAAGAAGCTCTTGCCCAGCAGGGAGGAGAGCGTGCCAGCGATGGCGGGGAGACGCGCAGGGAGCTCCTCGACAGGGAAGTCCTCCACGTGAGGGACTCGCCCGGGCGGCTCCAGAGCCGCCATGGCGTAGGTGGTGTGGCCTGGAAGGAGCGCCAGCATGGTCAGGGCGTCGGCGCCGGAGAAGGGGTACCAGATGGCGCGGCCATCGAATGGGGCGCCGCTCAATTCCGACTGGTGGAACTTCGCCATGCCCTCTTTGCGCCGGGTCTCGAACAGCGCCCAGAGCTCGTTCATGTTGCGGGCGTGATCGGTCCAGGCCGGTTCGGCTTCCAGGGCCTTGAACCGGCTCGCCGGCCGTCCAGGGAGGCCGGCCAGGAACCGGGCGGCGTCGCTGGCGTCGAGAGCCGGTTGGCTGGCCGGGAGCGCGCGGGCCGCCGGCGCGGCCGGTTTGGCGGCGGGGCCGTCGACGCCGCGGCAAGCGGAGAAAGCGAGAGGAAGAGCGAGAAGGATGTGGACGCCAGGGCGGATCATGTGGCTAGAACCAGTGTAGCCGCCCTGGCCGGTTGTCAGTTCCCCGCGTGAACCGCGGGTTTGAGATTGAGCGCCCGGAGTGCGACCTGGCCCTTGCGGATGGAGTCCAGGGCCTGGGTGAGCAGGCGGAGTTCCTCGCCGGGGGCATGGAAGCCGCCGGAGTTGTCGGCTTCGACGAAGTCGATGAAGAACTGGCCCTTGCGCTGGGCGGCCCACGCGTCCTTCAACTGCTCGCCGGAGGCGCCGGTTTCACGCGCCTTCTTGATGTCGGCGATGAGTTCCATCAGGGCGTCCAAGGCGACGTTGCGAGCTTCGAGGAAACGGCCCTGGATCTGCTCGACCCGGTCTTTCATCTCCTGCTCGGGGAAGCGGTGGCAGCCCTGGCAGGCGCGGTTGATGTTGAGCATGGGGCTGCGCACCCAGTGGTCGCTGATCTTGGCGCCGCCCTCGCGCTTGTAGGGCATGTGGCAATCGGCGCAGGCGACGCCGGAGCGGGCATGGATGCCCTGGCTCCAGAGCTCAAACTCGGGATGCTGGGCCTTGAGGACGGGCGCTCCGGTCTCCTTGTGGGTGAAGTCCTTGTGCTTCACCTCCTCGTAGTAGGCAAAGGCGTCTTCGGCCTTGAGTCCCTTGTGCCAGGGGAAGGTGAGGCGCTTCTCGTCGCCCTTCAAGTAGTACTCCACGTGGCACTGGCCGCAGACAAAGCTGCGCATCTCCTGGGCGGAGGCGTCGCGGTTCGGGTCGTAGTCCTTGACGCCCTGGGAGGCCTTCAGGTTGCGGATGCCTTCGAGGAAGGCGGGACGGGTGATGCGCAGGGCCATGGACGCGGGGTCGTGGCAGTCGATGCAGGCGACGGGGTGCTTGGCGAGCTTGGTGGCCTCGGCATAGGGCGTTTTGTTCATCACCTCAAAGCCCTTGGTGATGTCGCCGTTGCCCAGTTTCTTCATCACGGTATAGGTGGAAGCGTGACAGTTCAGGCAGGCGCCGGGCTGCTTGAAATCGAGGACGCGCTTGGTGTAGCGCTGGTCGTCGAGCATGTAGGCGTGGCCGCGGTCCTCGCGGAAGTCGACGCCGAAGGGGTATCCGGCCCACATGGTCTTGAGCCGGAGGTCCTCTTCGATCTTGCTCTGAGAGACGACGGCGCGGGGATCGGCCTGGGTGGGGGCGTGCGGCAGCGCCTCGGAGCCGCCGTAGCGCGTGCGGGTCTGGTCGACGGTGCGTTTGTAGGCGTCGTACTGGAGCGGGAAGTTCCTGCCCCAGACAGCCGGGTCTTCCGTATCGTCGGTGACCTCGACGACGCGGAAGAAGGTGCTGCGCGCCTCCTGTTTGTGTTCAAAGATGTTGACCAGCAGGGCGGCGGCACCGATGGTAAGGATGGCTGTGATGACGACGGCCCAGATGATTTTCTGCTTCAGTTTTGGGTCGGACATAGTATCTTTCCTATTGATGATGATGAGATCTTCAGTGGGCGTGGCCCACGTTTCGATGACAGGTGGTACACGAAGGGGAATCGCCTTCGTGCCTGGTGGCCCGGATACCCGACGTGAGATCGTCGTGGCACTTCATGCAGGCCTCGTCGGCCACCCGGTGGTTCCGGGGAGTGATGATGATGTCGTCGGGAAACCTGCCCGAAGTGAAGGCCAGGGAGTGGTTGAAGCCGTTCAGCGCCTTGGTAAAGTATTTGGCGACGAGGCCGTCCGGGGCATGGCAATCGTTGCACACGGCGATCTGGTGATGGCTGGACCGCTTCCAGCCATCATATTGCGCCTTCATCACGTGGCAGTTGGCGCAGGCGGCGGGGTCATCGGTCATGTAGGACGCCCCGCGGGCGTAGCCAAAGGTGTAGACCCCGAGCCCGATGAGCAGGCCGACTGGCAGGCCAAGGAGGATGGGAGCGATGGAGCCCTTTTGGTTCATCACGATTCAGGCTAATGCAAATTTGGAGGCGCGGTTGTGACTAAAGTCACATTGCAGCAAAAAAAGAGCCGTTACTCTTAATCTTGAAGTTGAAACCAAGGTCAGCCTAAGCATGAGACAAACACTACTATTAGCGGTTACATTGTGCGCCGGATGTGCGCTACTGCCAGCGTGGGCCGAGGGTGGCGAGCAAGGGCAGGCCGCGCCGGCGTCCAAGCCCGCGCAGGCGCCGGCCGCGGCCGCCAAGCCCGCCGCAGCCGCGCCTGCCGCCTTCAAGCCCATCAAGTGGGGCAACGTGGTGGTGAGCGGCAGCCTGAGGACACGGCTGGAGATGTGGGACTGGTTCGCGGGCAACGCGAACAACGATTACGCCTTCAGCGGCAACCTCTTCCGCTTGAGCTTCGCGCAGACGCTGAAGAAGGTGGACTGGCAACTGGAGCTGGCCGCGCCGGTCCTGCTGGGCCTGCCGAAGGACGCCATCGCGCCGGCGCCCCAGTCGCAGTTCGGGCTGGGCGGCAACTACTACGCGGCCAATAAGAACTCGCAGAACGCGGCGATGCTCTTCCCCAAGCAGGGCTATGTCCGGTTCAAGGGGCTGTTCGGGGACAAGGACCAGAGCGTCCGGCTGGGGCGGTTTGAGTGGATGGACGGCGGCGAGGCGATGCCGAAGGACCCGACGCTGGCGGCGTTGAAGCGGGACCGGGTCAACCAGCGGCTGATCGGGCCCTTTCCGTGGACGCACGTGGGACGGAGTTTTGACGGCGGGCATTATACGTCGAACAAGGGGCGGATCAACTACACGCTGGTGGGCGCGCTGCCGACGCGGGGCGCGTTCCAGGTGGACGGGTGGGGCAACCTGAAGGTGGGCTTCGTGTACGGGTCGGTGACGGGCCAGACGGGCGGGGGCAAAAGCGCGGGCGAGTGGCGTGCGCTGGCGATCTACTACCAGGACTGGCGGCACGTGCTCAAGACGGACAACCGGCCGGCGGCGGTGCGGCAACTGGACATGAACAGCATCCGCATCGGGACCTACGGCGGCCACTACATTCACAAGGTGGACACGGCGGCGGGCACGATGAACGTGATGTTGTGGGGCGTGCTGCAAAGCGGCAAGTGGGGGCGGCAGGACCATGCCGCGGGCGCCATCGACCTGGAGGCCGGCTGGCAGCCGAAGGCGCTGCCGAAGCTGAAGCCATGGCTGTCGGGCGGGTATTTCCACTCCAGCGGCGACGGCGACACGCAGGACAACAAGCACAACACGTTCTTCCAGCTTCTACCGACGCCGCGGCTGTATGCCCGGACGCCGTTCTACAACATGATGAACAACGAGGACATCTTCGGCATGCTGACCGTACGGCCGCACAAGGCGGTGACGCTGCGCAGCGAGTTCCATGCGCTGCGGCTAGCCAACCGCAAGGACCTGTGGTACCTGGGGGGCGGGGCCTTCCAGCCCTGGTCGTTTGGTTACGTCGGGCGGAACACGAGCGGCGCGCGGAGCCTGGCCAACCTGTGGGACGTGAGTGCGGACTGGAACGTGAACGCCCACTTCGCCTTCACGGGCTACCTCGGCTATGTCGACGGCAGAGCGGCGGTGCAAACCATCTATCCGAAGGGGACGAACGGCAAGTTCGGCTACCTTGAACTGACCTACAAGTTCTGAGGCGAGACTATGCGGCATCTGATACTCATACTTATGGCGGGCGTAGTGTGTGCGCAGACGGTGAGGAAAGCAAGTCCAGCCAAGCCGGGCCACCCGGAGGTGGGCGTGGTGACGGGAGATTGCCTGTCGTGCCACCGCGACACCAGCCGGGAGGTGGTGGCGGACTGGGAGGCGAGCACGCATGGCTCGCGCGGGGTGGTATGTATCGCCTGTCATGAAGCGCTGGGTCCAGCCTTCGTGCGGAGGCCGGCCGAGCAGCGCTGCGTGGCCTGCCATGGGGAGATGGTGAAGGCGCTGGCGACGCCGCCGATGAAGGGTACGAGCGGGGGGCCGAGGACTTGTTTCAGTTGCCACGCGCCCCACAGCCTCAGCCCGCACAAGAGCCTGTGGCATCCGGACGTGTCGAGCAAAGGAGGGAAGCGGCGATGAGAGGTATCAGCCGGAGGAAGATCTTTCACCTGCCGGTGGTGACGTCGGCGGCGGCGCTATTGGGGCGGGCGGATTGGACGCCGCTGCGGGGGTTTGTGCCGGCCGAGCCGGAGCGATGGGTGAAGAGCGTGTGCCGGTACTGCGGCGCCGGCTGCGGCGTGTATATCGGCGTGACCGGCGGGAAGGTGACGGCGGTGAAGGGCGATGCGCAGAACCACAATCGGGGGTTTGTGTGCGTCAAAGGCGCCAAGCTGCCGGAGATCATGACGGCGCCGTCGCGCCTGAAGTATCCGCTGGTGCGGAAGAACGGCAAGCTGGAGCGCGCATCGTGGGAAGAGGCGATGGCGCTGGTGGCGGGCAAGTTCCGCGAGTCGATCGAGAAGAACGGGCCGGACTCGGTGGCGTTTTACGGTTCGGGCCAGGGGTTGACGGAAGAAACCTACGCCGCCAACAAGTTGTTCAAGGCGGGAATCGGGACCAACAATGTCGACGGCAATCCGCGGCTGTGCATGGCCTCGGCGGCGGGCGGCTACACAACCAGCTTCGGCAAGGACGAGCCGATGGGGTGTTACGAGGACATCGATCACGCCGACGTCCTGCTGATCGTGGGCAGCAACATGGCCGAGTGCCACCCGATTCTGTGGATGCGGGTGCTGGACCGGAAGGAAAAGAACCCCGGCACAAAGATCATCGTGGTGGATCCGCGGCGGACGCGGACGGCGCGGATGGCGGACATGCACCTGGCTTGCAAGCCGGGGATGGACCTCACGATCATGAACGCGATGGCGCACGTGATTGTGAAGGAGGGGCTGGCGGACGAGGCGTTCTTGAAGGCCCACGTCACGTTCGGGCAGGGAGCAGAGGCGGGCAAGACGTGGGAGGAGTACCGGAAGTTCATCGACGCGTACACGCCTGAGCGGGCGGCGCGGGAGTCCGGCTGCCGGGCAGAGGACATCGTACAGGCGGCGCTGTGGTTCGCCGCGCGCGGCCGCGCGGCGATGACGCTGTGGACGATGGGAGTCAACCAGCGGGTGCAGGGAGTGTGGCTGAACAACCTGTTGATGAACCTGAACCTGTTGACGGGCAAGATCGGGCTGCCGGGTTCGACGCCGTTCTCGCTGACGGGTCAGCCGAACGCCTGCGGCGGGGTCCGTGACGGCGGCGCGCTGGCGCATCTGCTGCCGTACGGACGGCTGGTGGCCAATGAAGCGCACCGCGCGGAGATGGAGAAGCTGTGGGGCGTGCCGAAGGGCAAGCTGGCGGCCAAGCCGGGGTATTCGGCAGTGGAGCTGTTCCAGGCGCTGGACGAGGGCAAGGTGAAGTGCCTGTACGTGATGACCACCAATCCGGGACAGAGCCTGCCGAACGGGAACCGGTATCGCAAAGCGATGGCGCGGGAGGACACGTTCCTGGTGGTGGCCGAGGCGTTCCATCCGACGCGGACGTCGGAGCTGGCCGATGTGGTGCTGCCGGCGGCGCTGTGGGCCGAGAAGGAGGGGGTCTACGGGTGCTCGGAAAGGCGCTACCAACTGCTGGAGAAGGCGATTGAGCCGGCGGGGGAGGCGAAGCCGGACATGGAGATCCTGCTGGAACTGGCCAAGCGGCTGGGCCACGGCAGTTTGTTCCAGTTCAAGGATGCGGCCGGGGCGTGGGAGGAACTCCTCGCCCTCAGCCAGGGAACGGCCTACGATTTCACCGGCATGACGAGGGATCGGCTGAAACAGTCGCACGGGCTGCTGTGGCCGCTGCCGGCCGGGGCGGCCAGTGGAACCCGGCGCCGGTATGTAAAGGGGGACGATCCGCTGGTGCCGGCGGCGCATCCGGAACGGGTGAAGTTCTACGGCCGGCCCGACGGCCGGGCGGTGGTGTGGATGCGGGACCAGAAGGGGCCGGCCGAGCCGCCGGACGCCGAGTATCCGTTCACGCTGAACACCGGCCGCGTGCTGGAACACTGGCACACGGGAACGATGACCGGCAGCGTGGCGTCGCTGAAGGCGACGAACTACGTGGCGGTGGCCGAGATGAACCCGGCCGATCTGAGGCGGCTGGGGGTGAAAGACGGCGACCAGGTGCTGCTGAAGTCGCGGCGTGGCGAGCAGGCCTTCGAAGTGCGGGAGACAGAAAACGGCCGGGAAGGCTCGGTCTTCGTGCACATGCACGATCCCAATCGTCTGTGCAACCTCCTCACAGTGGATGCCTTCGACGCGGCCTCGAAGGAGCCGGAGTTCAAGATCGCGGCGGTGAAGGTGGAGAAGGCCGCGAAGTAGAATAGGCGCATGACGCGCCTGTTGCTGGCACTGATGGCCGCGGGGCTCTCCGCGCAGGAGATCCCGCTGTTCACCAAGGACTTTCCGCCGGAAGAATTTGCCGCGCGGCGCAAGGCCGTGTATGAGGCCATCGGGCCCAACGCCGTGGCGGTGCTGCAAGGAGCGCCGGCTCCGGCGGGGTATGTTCGCTTCCGGCAGACGAACGAGTTCTACTACCTGTGCGGCGTGGAAGCGCCGCACGCCTACCTGCTGCTGAACGGCGCGACGAAGCGGGCGGCGCTCTACCTGCCGCACCGCGACGAGCGGGCCGAGGCGACGGGCGGGAAGGTGTTGAGCGCGGAGATGGCCGAAGAGGTGCGGAAGTTGTCGGGCGTGGAAAGCGTGGGCCCGCCGGAGCAACTGGCGCGGGACCTGGCGCGGGCGGGATGGCCGTCGCGAGGCGCGCGTGAGCTGTACACGCCGCTGGCCCCGGCTGAAGGCCTGGCGGTCAGCCGCGACGTTGGCTTTGGGACGAACTCCGAGGCGTACAACGACCCCTGGGACGGGCGGCCATCGCGCGAGGGGCGGTTCGTGCAACTGCTCAGGGAGCGCTATCCGCAGTTTGAGGTCAAGGACCTGTCGCCGGTGCTGGACCGGTTGCGGCTGATCAAGAGCGAGCGCGAGATCACGCTGATCGAGAAGGCGACGAAGCTGGCCGGGCTGTCAATGATCGAGGGCATGCGGTCGACCGCGCCGGGGCAGAGCGAGCACGAGCTGGATGGCGTGGCGAAGTTCATCTACTTCCGCAACGGGGCGCAGGGGGAGGCGTACAACTCGCTGGTGGCCAGCGGGCAGAACGCCTGGTACCCGCACTACAGCGCGGGCAAGCGCAGGATGGATTCCGGCGACCTGGTGCTGATGGACTTTGCGCCGGACGTGGGCTACTACATGAGCGACGTGACGCGGCAGTGGCCGGTGAACGGCAAGTTCAGCGCCTGGCAGCGGGAGCTGTACGGCTTCTACGTGGCCTGCTACGAGGAGATGCTGAAGGCGATCCGGCCGGGCGTGCCGGTGAAGCAGATCAAGCAAGAGTCGGGTGAGGCGATGGGGAAGATTCTCGCCGGAATGACGTTCTCCAAGCCGGAGTACGAGAAGGCGGCCAAGCGATTTGTGGCGGCCTGGCAGATGTCGCCGGGGCTGGGGCATTCGGTGGGCATGGCCACGCACGACGTGGGCTCGCTGGGGGACGAACTGAAGCCGGGCATGGTGTTCACCATCGAGCCGGCTCTGACGGTGCCGGAGGAGAAGATCTACATCCGGCTGGAGGACTTGATCGTGGTGACGGAGAAAGGCATCCGGGCGCCGAGCGGCTTCGTGCCGCGATCGATTGAGGCGGTGGAGGCGGAGATGAAGAAGCCGGGGCTCCTGAAGACCTACCCGAGGGTGGACTGAGGGATCAGGCGGGCGTGACCTGGTAGATGCGGTTGACGGCGGTGTCGAACAGGAGGACGCCGTTTTCGGCGCGGGCGCGGACGAGCCGGCCGGAGGAGGTGACGGCCAGAGGCCATCGGGCGCGCAGGCGGAGCGGGTTGCCGCGCAGGGAGCGGATGGAGGCTTGGACCAGCTTGCCGGCTTTCCACGCCATGTCGACCTCGAAGACGCCGCGGGCGCGGAGCCCCTTCACGCGGCCCTCAGACCAGGCCGACGGGAGGGCGGGGAGCAGGTGGACTTCGCCCGCATGGCTTTGGAGGAGCATCTCGGCGATGCCGGCCGTGCCGCCGAAGTTGCCGTCGATCTGGAAGGGCGGGTGGGTATCGAACAGGTTGGGGAGCGTGCACGTGGTGATGAGCATGGTCCAGAGCCGGTAGGCGCGCTCGGGGTCTTCGAGGCGGGCCCAGAAGTTCATCTTCCAGGCGGTGGACCAGCCGGTGGACTTGTCGCTACGGGCGTCGAGCGTCTTGCGGGCGGCCGCGGCGAGTTCGGGTGTCAGGCGCGGGCTGATCTGGCCGCCGGGGTGGAGGGCGAACAGGTGGGCGACGTGGCGGTGCTGGGGCTCGGGCTCGTCGTAGTCCTCCACCCACTCCATGAGGCGGCCGGTGCGCGGGCTGATCTTGAGCGGCGGCAGACGTTTCAGGGCTTCGTCGCAGCGGCGCCGGAACTCCGGATCGGCGCCGAGAATTTTCGACGCGGCGACGCAGTTCTGGAGAAGGTCGCGGCAGATGGCGATGTCCATCGTGGCGGCATAGGTGAACATGGCCACCATGCCGTCGGCCTTTCGGAACCGGTTCTCCGGGGAGTGAGACGGGGCTGTGACGAGCATGCCGGCGACAGGCGTTCCGGCGGGCGCTTCGACGAGGAAGTCGAGAATGAACTCGGCGGCGCCCTGCATGAGGGGAAAGCCGCGCTTTTCGAGGAAGTCGCGGTCGCCTGTGAATTGGTAGTGCTCCCAGGGGTGCTGGGCGAGCCAGGCGGCGCCCATGGGCCAGACGCCCCAGATGCCGTCGGCCGGGGCGGTGAAGCCGAAGATGTCGGAGAGGTGGTGGACCACCCAGCCTTTGGCGCCGTAGTGGACCTTGGCGGTGCGGGCGCCGGGGGCGGCGAGCGAGTCCATGTAGTCGAACAGGGGGAGCTGGCACTCGGCGAGATTGGCGGCGCCGGAGAGCCAGTAGTTCATCTGGAGGTTGATGTTGGTGTGGTAGTCGCTGTTCCAGGGGGCGTTGAAGTGCTCGTTCCAGACCCCTTGCAGGTTGGCGGGCAGAGTGCCGGGGCGTGAGCTCGCGAGCAGCAGGTAGCGGCCGTACTGGAAATAGAGGGCGGCGAGCGACTCGTCGCGGCCGCCGGCCTTGACGCGTTCCAGGCGCAGGCCGGTGGGGAGCGTGGAAAGCTCAGGATGGGCGGGAAGCTCCAGCGAGACGCGGCGGAAGTAGACCTGGTGGGCGGCGGTGTGGCGGCGGAGGAGCTCCGGGAAAGGGAGGGCGCGGGCCTGGGAGATGTGGGCGGAGACGACGCCCTCGACCGAGCGGGTGCGGAAGCTGGTGGCCGCCGCAATATAGAGGATGAGCTCATCTGCGCCCTCCACAGTCAGCGCCCCGTCGCCGGCGCGGAGGGAGCCGCCGGTGGCGGCGGCCTCCAGGCGGGCCTCGAAACGCAGGCCGAGGTCCTGGCCGGACCTGGGCTCGATGGCGGTGAGCTGGCCGCGGAGGATGAGGCGGCGGGGATCGGCGGGGTCGGCGGTGCAGAAGGCGTTCTGGGCGCGATGGAGGCGGACGCGGGCCGAGACACGGCCGGGCTGGTCGCAGGCGAGGCGGACGACGATCGCCTGCTCGGGGGAGACAAAGACCTGCCGTGTGTGCCGGGCGCCGCTGTGGACGAAGGAGGTGGTGGCGACGGCGGTGTCGAGGTCGAGCTCGCGGCGATAGGCGGAGACCTCATCGAGACCGGGCATCTCAAGGAGCAGGTCGGCCAGCGTCTGGTAGCTCTGGATCCGGTCCGGCACGCCCATCATGGTCTTGGAGGCGAGGGCGGTGGCCTCCAGCTCGCGGCCTTCGAAGAGCAGCCGGCGGACTTCGGGGAGATTCCTGAGAGCGGCGGGATTATTGCAGTTGCGGGGGTAGCCGGCCCAGAGGGTTTCTTCGTTGAGCTGGAGGCGTTCCGCTTCGACACCACCGAAGACCATGGCGCCGAGGCGGCCGTTGCCGACGGGCAGGGCCTGGTCCCAGCGGGAAGCGGGCTGGCGGTACCAGAGAGTGAGAGGGGAGTCGGGCGGGAGGGCGGAGCCCGTCACGCGCGCCCGGGAGGAGAGGGCGGCGGCCAGAAAGGCGCGGCGGGGTAGGGTGTAGTGGGGCATCGGCGGGCAAAGAAAGAGCACCCCCACAGGGGTGCTCTTTTCGGAAAGGAGGAGGTCAGGAGACTACCGGCGGCGCCGGAGGCGAAGTCCGATGAGAGCCATTCCCGCCCCCATCATCATGTAGGTGGAGGGTTCAGGAACGGAAGAAACCGTGGCGCCCCACAGCCAGACGGTGCTAGGGCCGTTGGGCTCGCCGGGCCACCCGCCGTTGTCGAGGATGGAGATCTTGATGAGGGTGTCGCCCCAGAACGCCGGGTCGATGAACAGGGCGATGGCGTCGCGGCGCACGTCATGAGATCCGCCGCCGAGGATCTGGCCGAGGAACTGCTGCTGGTTCACGCTGGCGCGATAGGTGCCGCCGGTGTTGTGCATGCTGCTGTTGATCGTGTTGGTGTAGGTGAGGGGCAGCGAGTAGTTGTGATCGCGCACGTCGCTGTTGCCAAAGAGGCCGTAAGTGACGGTGGCGCTGGAGGCAAAAGTGAGGACGACGTCAATCCTGGCGCCGCTGGCTCCATCCACGCCCCAGAAGGTGTTCAGCAGGAGGAACACCGCCGACGCCTGCCGCACGTTCGTATCGAGGTCCAATTGCTGAGGCGTCAACGGCGGCTGACCGATTCGCGCTTCGGCGCCGCTCCAGGACTCATTGGCGCCGCCGCCCGTACCGATGGTGAACGGCACGCTAGCGGCAGCGTCGCCGTAGGCTGAATTCACCGCGCCAATGGTCGGACTGGTAAATGAGGCTGTGACTGAACCCTGTGAGAACAATCCCCCGCCCCAGTAGCCATACGGTGAATCCCCGCCCGCATTGGCATCCGCGTTTCCCTTGCCGAGCGCGGCAAGGTTGAACTGGTAATACTGTGGGATCGCGCCTGCCGGCAATGCGACAAGCACCACCAACGCCAACACCACGACAAAGTAACGCATGATCCTCCTCCTCCTCCCCAACAACGGGCCGATCTGCGACCATTTCTACGAGCACAAAAGACCGACAGTCGCTACTCGACCCACTTCTGGCATTAGAACACAGTTCTTTGTGCGTGCCAAGCATCTTTTTGTCTGTAAGATAGTGAGATTTGCTTCACCCTCGCCGTGAGGCGTCTGCGCTGGCCTGAAATCGGCCAGGGCGCCGTAGGCGATTGAAGGTGGCTACTGCGGCGGAAATGGAGAACACAAGGCGAATATGGCAGTTTGACGGATTGGGTGAGAGAAAGCAACGCCGCCTGGCACTAATACACGACTCATCCACATGCCGCCGGGAAAGCTCGCACTAATAGCGGTGATGCTGGCTCAGGCGCCGGGAATCGCCCAGAGAGGGGGTTCCGCGGTGTGCTACCTGGGAGGCACGCTGGCCGGGTTGGAGGCTGGGGCGAACGGGTTACTGTCGACGGAAGATCCGGTCTCACTGGTGTTTGCGGGCAAGCGGGCGGCGGTGCGGGTGCCGTATGAACGGATCAACCTGCTCGAATATGGCCAGAAAGTGGACCGGCGGCTGGTGGAGGCGATCCTGATCTCGCCGCTGTTGATACTGAGCAAGAAGCGGGACCACTATCTGGCGGTGGGATTTGAGGCCGAGGACGGCAGGCAGCAGGCGATGTTGTTCCGAGTGGGGAAGGGGGCGGTGCGGGGAGTGCTGGTGAGTCTGGAGGCAAGGACGGGGCGCAAGGTGACCTACATGGACGAGGAAGCGCGGAAAGCGGGCAAGGGATGAGCGGGCTTGTGCTGGCAACGTTGGCACTGAGCGTCTGGCCGGCGGCCAGGGGGGACGAACTGGATGAGGTGGCGGCGCAATTGCCGCGGCTGAAACGGGTGTTCATCGACAAGTTCGGCGGCGGGGAGGGCGCCTCGCAACTGCGGGACATGATGATCGCCAGCCTGCAAAGGGCGCGGGTGTTTGTGGTGACGGAGAACGCCGAGCGCGCTGACGCGGTGATGCGCGGTTCGGCCGAGGACCTGGTATTCACCGACATATACCAGAGCAACGAATCGGTGGGGGCGCGGGCGGGCGTGTCGGTGGGCCGCGGAGCGACGGCGCGAAGCCGGGACTCGGCCAGCCTGGGCGCCGGGGTGAGCGAGAGCGAGGGGTCGAGGATCCAGGAGCGAAAGCACGAAGCGTCGGCCTCGGTGCGGCTGGTGAACAAAGATGGTGACGTGATCTGGTCGACGACGCAGGAGAGCCAGGGCGCGAAGTTCCGATCGGCCAGCGCGGACGTGGCCGACAAGGTCACGCGACAGTTGTTGATGGACATGGAGAAAGCGCGGGAACGGGGGGCGAAGGGTGGTGCGGGCAGCCGATGAGAGAGATGGGCTTTTCGGCAGCAGAAAAGGTTAAAGGTGTTGTGTGAGCTTCCGAAGAGGGAAGTGAGGAGCCGTGCGAACCCGCGCGTGCGGGGCAGCCGGTAAGCACAGCATGCGTATAGACGACAAGCACATGGCGGGAATCGGGGCGCCGGGACTGGACCGGGCTCAGTGGGCCGAGAGCGGGGAGCAGCGGGCGGGACGAACGGCGCCGGACGGCGCCGGCGGGGTGCAGACCGACCGCGTGAGCCTGTCTGGGCTGGCGGCGCGGATTCAGGCCCTGGAGGATGGATCGGCGGAGCGGAAGTCGCGCCTGGAAGCGCTGGCGGCGGCCTACCGCGAGGGCCGGCTGGAGACCGACGGCGAGGCGGTGGGGGAGGCGGTGATCGAGGAGGCGCTGGCCGGCAGGGGCGCGGCGGGGGACCCAAAGGCGGGGGACCCAAAGGCGGGGGACCCAAAGGCGGGGAACCCAAAGGCGGGAAACGATGAGTGAAGCGCTGGCGCTGGCGGCGGGATTGGAGCGGGAGCTACGGCAGGCCGAGGAGTGTCTGCTGGCGGCGCCGCGGCCCGGGCGAGACAGGGGAGGGGTGGACTGGGGCGAGTTGGAGCTGCGGCTGGAGCGCGGCGTGGACGGGATGGAACGGTTGAAGGGGCTCGCCTGCGGCGGGCTGGGGGAGGGCGCCAGGCGGGAGGCGGTCAACCTGGTGGAGGGGATTGGGGCGGGATTGAGGAGGGTAGCTGCGCTGCTGGAGCAGGCTGGGGAGATCTACGGGGGGTGGTTCGGGGTGAGCGGGGTGGAGGCGGGCTACACAGCCGGCGAGGCAACGCGGCGCGAAGTAGCGCGAGGTGTGAGGGTAGACCGGTTGGGATAGGGTAACGGGGAAGGGGAGCGGTATGGGCAATCTGCTGGTTTCGCTGCGCAACGCGGCCGGGGCGATGCGGGTATTCGAGCGGGGGATGGCCGTGGTACAGGGCAACGTCACCAACGTCTCGACGCCAGGCTACGCCAAGCAGAGGCAGATTCTGCAATCGATGAGGTTTGACCTGGAGGTGGGCTTGCCGGGCGGGGTGGCCTCGGGAGGGACGCTGGATTCGCGTAGCGAGTTTGCCGAGGCGGGGGTAAGGCGGAGCCTTGGTTTCCTGGGGGAGGCCGAGGAGCGGGCGCAACACCTGCAGGGGCTGGAGCCGGTATTCGCGCTGGATGAAAACAGCGGCCTGTCGCGGGCGATGAACCGGATGTTCCAGGCGTTCTCGGCGCTGGCGGTGGCGCCCAACGACAGTGCGGGGCGGCGCGTGGCGCTGGACCGGGCGGGAGACCTGGCGAGGAGTTTCCGGGCGGTATCGCAGGGCGTAGCGGAGGGCTTACGGTCGGCCGAGCGGGGGGTAGTGGAGCAGGTGGAGAGGATCAACGGGCTGGTGGGGCAGGTGGTGGAAGTCAACCGGCAGTTCCAGAGTGACTTCCGAGCGCAGGGCGATGCCGGCCTCCAGGCGCGGATGAACGACTTGCTGGAGCAGCTTTCCGAGGTGGCCGATTTCACGGTACTGAGGCAGGAAGACGGTACGGCGACGCTCTACCTGGGCGGGCAGACGCTGCTGGCGATCGGCGCCAGGCAATATGAGTTGAAGGCCGACACCAGCGGGCAGCAGGCGATGGTGCTGGACGCCGGGGGCCTGGATGTGGCGGGTCAGGTGAGCCGGGGGAGGCTGCACGCCGTGGTGGGCCTGAGAAACGAGGTGATCCCGGCGCACCAGGCCGAGTTGGACGGTCTGGCGGCGGCGCTGGCCGACCGGGTGAACACGCTGTTGGGCGGGGGAGTGGACATGAGCGGCCAGCCGCCTGTGCAGGCGCTATTCCGCTACGATGCGGCGCTGGGGGCGGCAAGGACGCTGGAGGTCAACGACCTGGCGCCGGCGGAACTGGCGCTGGCATCGCCGGCCTCGCCGGGCGGCAACGCGGTGGCGCTGGAGTTGGCAGGGCTTTCGCAGGAGAAGACGGCGGGCGGGGTGACGTTCAGCGAGTACTTCGGCAACATTGCGGCGGCGCTAGGCCGGCAGGTGGCCGGGGCGCAGGAGACAGCCGGCACGCACCGGCAACTTGCGGCTCAGGCAAGGCAGCTTCGGGAGGACGCGCAGAAGGTGAACCTGGACGAGGAAGCGATCGCGCTGATTGAATTCCAGCGCTCCTATCAGGCTTCGGCGCGGCTGGTGCAGACGCTGAACGAGATGACCGATACGGTGCTGAACATGCTCCGGTGAATGACGGGAGGCACAGGGCGATGATGCGATCGATTGACGGCAGCGCGGACCGGTTCTTGGGCAGCCTGCGAGTAATCAACGCGCGGCTGGAGCGGGCCGAACGGCGGGTGGCGAGCGGCAAGCGGCTGACTACGGCGTCGGACGACCCGGACGCGGTGGCGCGACTTCTGCAGACGCGGACCGACGTTTCACGGATGGAGCAGACGCAGACCAACCTGGGGCGTCTGAAGACGGAGGCAGACGGGGCCGAGAGCGCGCTGCAGACGGCGGTGAAGCTGTTCGACCGGGTTCGAACGCTGGGGATGACGGGGGCAAGCGGCATTCACACGGCGCTGACGCGGAAGGGGATCGCCGACGAGATCGGGTCCATCATGGAGCGTCTGGCGGGGTTGGCGAACACGCAGGTCGACGGGCGGTTCATCTTCTCCGGGGACAGCGATCAAGGGGCGGCATTCGACTTCGACCTGGCGCAAAACCCGCCATGGAGCGCCTACCTGGGGGCGCCGGCGACACGGGAGGCGATGCATCCGACGGGGGTGACCTTTCCGGTGGCGATGACGGCGGGGGAGATTCTCACCTCCGCCCAGCCGGGGCTGGACGTGTTTCAGGCGGCAGAGAACCTGAGGCAGGCTCTGCTGGCGAACGACGAGGCGGGGATGAAGGCGGCGCTGGAGCCGCTGGCCGGGGTATCGGCGCATCTGAATTCGGCGCTGACGTTCTACGGCAATGTGCAATCGCAGTTGGAGGAGGCCACCGACACCACGGCCAAGCTCAAGACGAGGCTGACGACCGAGAAGGCGCAGTTGGAAGATGCCGATATAGCCGAGGAGATCGTGGAGTTGCAGCGGATGAAGTTCAACCAGCAGGCGGCGCTGGAAGTGCGGTCGAAGCTGCCGCAGACGAGTTTGTTCGATTACCTGGGCTGAGCTGCGCTCAGGCGCGCCAACTGATGAGCTTGGGCTCGGTCATTTCCTCGATGGCGTAGCGGGGGCCCTCGCGGCCGGCGCCGCTGAGCTTGACGCCTCCGTATGGCATCTGGTCGACGCGAAACTGCGGCACATCGTTGATGAGGAATCCGCCGACCTCGACTTCACGGGCGGCATGGAAGGCCTTGGAGAGGTCGCGGGTGAAGATGCCGGCCTGGAGGCCGTAGTCGGAATGGTTGACGCTAGCGATGGCTTCGTCGAGCGTGGAGTAGGAGTTGATGCCGGCCAGCGGGCCGAAGGCCTCCTGTTGAAAGACGCGGGAGTCCTCCGGGACGCCGGTGAGGACGGCGGGCGCGACGGTGGAGCGCGAGCGGGCGCCGCCGCACTGCAGTGAAGCGCCGGCCGCCTGGGCTTCAGACAGCCATTGCTGGACGCGGCAGGCCTCGGCCTCGGTGATGAGGGAGCTGACGGCGGTATCTTCGGCCAGCGGGTGGCCTATCTTCAGGGCGCGGGCGGCGGCGGTGAAGCGGACGACGAACTCGCCGAAGACGCGCTGATGGACGAAAATGCGCTGCACGGAGATACAAACCTGTCCGGAATGGGCGAAGGCGCCGGGAACTGCGCGCTCGATGCAATCGTCGAGGTCGGCGTCGTCCTCGACGATGAGGGCTGAGTTGTTGCCGAGTTCGAGGGTGACGCGTTTGAGGCCGGCGCGGGCGCGGATGTGGAGGCCGACTTCGGCGCTGCCGGTGAATGTGATCATGCGCACGGCGGGGTGCTCGACGAGAAAGTCGCCGATGGCGGCGCCGGATCCGGTAACGACGTTGAGGGCGCCGTCGGGGAGTCCGCACCCGGACAGGAGCCGGGCGAGCATGATGGCGCAGACCGGGGTGGCGGAGGCCGGCTTGTGGACGACGGCATTACCGGCGGCCAGGGCTGGGCCGATCTTGTGGACGGAGAGGTTGAGCGGAAAATTGAAGGGCGTGATGGCGGCGATGACACCGAGGGGCTCACGGAGGGTCATGGCCATGCGGCCGCGGCCGGCGGCGGAGGCCTCCATGGGGACGACTTCGCCGGCGAGGCGGTGGGCTTCCTCGGAAGAGAACAGGAGGGTGGAGGCGGCGCGTTCGACCTCGACGCGGGCCTCGCGAATGGGTTTACCGCTCTCGGAGCTGATGGTACGGGCGAACTCCTCCTTGTCCGCCAACAGGGCGGCGCTGGCGCGGCGGAGGATGGCGCTGCGCTCGTCCAGAGAGAGGCCGCGCATGGCGCGGGCGGCGGCGCGGGCGGCGGCGACAGCCTGCTCCAGGTGAGCAGTGGAGGCGGCGAAGACGGTGGCGAACGGTTCGCCATCGTAGGGAACGGCAACCGTGATGGGCGCCTCAGAGCGGGCCTCGCGGCCGCCGATCCACATGGGGCATTCGCGCATGGCGGCCTCCTTTCAGCGTTCTCCATCCTCCATGTCACCAAAACGGAAGCGCTGGCGCACGACTTTGCCGGAGGAATCGAGGATAGCCTCCATGCCGAAAGCGCCGCGGCCAGGGAGCCCGAAGCGCAGGTCGTAGACTCTGACGCGGAGGCCGCCCTCGGGCGTGGAGGCGGGGGTCAGGCGCCAGAGGGGCGCTTGTGAGAAATCAAGGAAGACCCGGCCCGTTGCGCTGCGCCGGACCGCGGCGTCGATGGGAGCGGAGTCGGGCTTGTACCAGGACTGGCCGGCTTCCGGATCGAAGTCACCGAGGAGGTTGACGGGCAGGACGCGCCAGGAGCGCGGGGTTTCCACCACGCCGGTCCACGACCAGGGATTGGCCGGCGAGGGAAGGGCCAGGACGCGGAGTGGCGCTTCATGCTGGTAGAGGCGGGATTCGAGGGTGGCCAGAGCCTGATCATGGAGCCAGGCGCGCCCGCCGAGGTAGAGGCACAACAGAAGCAGGCCCGTGGCGGCCATGCCGCGCCCGCTGCCGGGACGGGCGCCGATCTCACTGTAGACCAGGCGGGCCAGCAGGGGGCCGAGCGCGCAGACCAGGAGGAGCGCCCAGATCCAGACGTCGATGATGTGAACCAGGTCGAGGTGGAGCCAGCGGCTGGAGAAGGGCAGCAGGAGGCGGATGGCGTAGACGTTGAGGAAGTCGAGCGCCAGGTGGCTGGCCGCGGCGGCAAGGGAGACGGCATAGGCGCCCAGCCATTGGCGGCGCGTAGGCTTGAGTTTCCGCGCGAGCAGCCACCACAGCGGGAGCGGCACAAGCGCGGCGAGCGGGAAGAAGAGCAGAGCGTGGGTAAAGCCGCGGTGGACGGCGAGGTAGTCGAGGGCGCCTGTCGAGCCGGAGACGATGTCGAGGTCCGGCACATTGGCGGCGGCGACGGCCAGCCAACCGGCGTGAGGCGCCAGGCGATTCAAGCCGGCGCGCGAGAGGAGAACGGCGGTGAGCGAGTGGGTGAGGTTGTCCATTACTTGATTTCGACGGCGTAGACCTGAGGGGATCCGGAGCGGTCGCTGGTGAAGACGGCGAGCTTTTCGTCCGGGGAGAAAGAGGGGTGGGGATGGGTCCACTGGGGGCCATAGACGGTATCGGTGGGGACCTCCATCCAACTGAGGGCGGCGGCGGTGGCGGAGCGGGCGGCCTCGAAGTCCCCGGCGAGAGCGTAGCGGGATTCACGCCACTGGGAGCCGCCGTTTGAGGCGCCGGACAGGCAGAGCGGGCGGCGCGCGCCCGTGGCGGCGTCAATCAGGAAGAGGCCGAGGTCGGGGTGGTTGGTATCGCAGAGGATGCGCGTGCCGTCGCGGTTGGGGGTGATGTGCCAGGCGTTGAATTCGCAGATGGGTGTGCGGCGCCCGGTCTGCCAATCGAGGCGCCAGAGGCCGTGCGGCCAAACGGAGTAGACGAGGCCGCCGGTGCGGCCGAGGAAGGTCTCGTGCACGACGAATTCGTCGTTGCCGTGCTCGTAGAGGCACTCCACGTCCGAGCCGTCGCGGCGGACGCGGTGGATGCGCGGAGCGGGGTCGGCGGCGAACTCGATCCATTCGGGATCGATGGGGTGGAATTGCGGGTGGATGACGGTGCGGGGGAAGGGAATGACCTTCCAGGCGGCCCCGTCGATGTACCCTACGGCGATTCCGTTCCTGCCGGCCTGGCGGATGGCGGCCGTGAGCCAGAGGCCATCGGAGGAGAGGGAGAGCTCGCCAAGTTGGGCGCCGCGGAAGCGGGTGATTTCGAATTCCTCGAGCGAGTCCCTGTGGATCGCCCAGACCGAACCGCCGCGGACGAAGAAGACGCGCCGGCCGTCGGGGTGGATGGCCGGCGAGAAGGGGTGGATGGCCTCGCCGCCGGTCCACTGGCGGATGGGCCCGTGGGGGAACTGCTCCACCGAGAAGAGCTGGGCGGAGCCGGAGCGGTAGGAGGTGAAGATCAGCGTCTGGCCGTCGGGCGTGATGGAGCTTTGCAGGAAGTAGGTGGCATGGTTGATGCAGGGCGCCGAGGTGAGCTGGTGGATGACGGCGCCGGTATGGGCATCGACGCCGCCGCGGTGTTCGGAGGGGAGGAGAGAGTTCTTCACTTGAGGAAGATCAGGATATGCTGCCAGGGCAGGCCGGGCAACACGCGCTCGAAGCGCAGGCCTTCGGGTTCCAGTTCAGCGCGCACCTCGGCGACGCTCATCTTGTGCTCGGGCCGGATGGGGACGGAAGGATCCTCCTTGCGGAACTCCAGGAGGACGAGGCGGCCGCCGGGCTTGAGGGAGGCACGCAGCGCCCGGAGCATTTCTCGCGGTTTGGAAAACTCATGATAGACGTCGGCCAGGAGGATGAGGTCCAGGGCGTCCGCCGGGAGGCGGGGGTCGGCTTCGTAGCCGAGCAGGACCTCGACGTGATCAAGGCGCGCCTTCGAAACGCGCTCCTGGAGGAGACGGATCATGCCGGGCTGTATGTCGGTGGCGTAGACGCGGCCGCCCGGGCCGACCTGGCGCGCCAGCATTTCGGTGTAGTAGCCGGAGCCGGCGCCGACGTCGGCGACGACCATGCCGGGACGGAGATCAAGCAGGCGGACGGCGAGGCGGGTGTGCTCCTCATTCTCGCGTCCGGAGCGCTCCAGCCAGGGTGCGCCGCCGACGCCCATGACGCCGGCGTAGACGCGGCCGGTGACGGGGTGGCGGGACTCCTGCGCGCGAAGAAGCGGAGAGTGCAGTCCGGACAGCGTGAGAGCGAAGAACACCCATGTGGGGGTTTGCATGAGAGTGCCAGGTTCGATATGGTCTAGTCTGTAGGCTCGGAGGTATGCGGATGTCGGTCAAACTTTCGCTTGCAGCGATATGCGTGGTCCCGGCCGTGATGGCAATACTGTTGACGGCCGGCGGCTGCTCAGGCATTGGGAAGAGCGGCGATAGCGGCAAGACGTACACATTGGGATCTGATGTCAGTGTAGGCCAGTTGACCTACACGGTGGTGCACAGCGAGTGGCGCGAGTCTCTCGACAGCGAAGAGGGTCCGCGGCTTCCGAAAGACCGCTTCCTGGTGCTCACGCTGAGGGTGTCCAACCGGGGGGGCGGCGAACTGGGCGTGCCGCTGCTGACACTGGTGGGAGAAGACGGCAAGGAGTACCGCGAACAGGACAAGGGGCTGGGCGTGCCGCAATGGCTGGGGCTGCTGCGAACGGTGCGGCCGGCGGAGACCGAGAACGGCAGGATTCTCTTTGACGCGCCGCAGGCGGGCTACAAGTTGCGGGTGGTGAGCGGCGGCGACGTGGAGACGGAAAAGAGCGCGCTGGTGGAGATTCCGCTGCACGTTGCGCCGCCGCCGGTGAAGAGCGTGGATCCGCTGGCCACGCCCGCGGCGAAATAGCGTCACAATAGAAGCCGTGAAACGGCTTGCGGCGCTGCTGGTCCTGGGCGTGGTGGCGGAGGCCGCGGTGTCGGCGGCGCCGGCGCTGGCCGTGGTCCGCCCGACGCTGCACCACAAGCAGGAAGACGGGCCGTCGATTCCGGCCGACTACGAGTACTACTCCGGCGAACTGCTCTACCTGAGTTTTCGCATCCAGGGCTTCAAGGCGCAGAAGGACAAGGTAGATCTGCGCTGGATGGTGGTGGCCACCGATCCGGAGGGCTTGCTGCTGATACCCGCGCTCAACGGCGCCGTCAGCGAAGAACTGGCGCTGGAAGACAAGAACTGGCAGCCGAAGATCGCCCAGACGCTGGCGCTGCCGGCGCAACTGGGTCCGGGGACTTACAGGCTAAAGATCTCCGTGGCCGACGAGTTCGCTTCGGCGTCGGCGGAGAGCGTGGTGGAGTTCCGTGTGGGCGGGCGCCCGTTGCCGAAGCTGGAGAGGTTCAGCATTCTGAACCTGAGGTTCCTGAAGGACGAAGCGGACCGGCAGGCGATGGA
>JACRBC010000082.1 GCA_016213245.1 Candidatus Solibacter usitatus
CGGCGGAACGATGGCGTCCTTCAGAGCCTTGGCCAGGGTCAACTTGACCACCTTCTTGGCCGGGATCTTGATGGCCGCGCCGGTCGCCGGGTTGCGGCCCATGCGAGCCTTCCGCTCCACTTTCTTCAGCCGGCCGATTCCCGGCAGCACGCACAGGCCGACCTTCTTCGTCTGCGCAATCGCGATCTCCACGTACTTGTCGAGAACCGCCTTGGACTGCTTGTTGGAAATCCCGCATGCAGCGGCGATCTCTTTGACCAACTGAGTCTGGGTCATCTTCTTCGCTTCGGCCATAGAGCCTCCTAAACAAAATCTCGCGTTGGACACCCCCGCCTCCAACCGGATGCGGATGGCTGAACGGATAAAACAGAATCCCCCAAGTTTGTTCGGAGGTCCTGTTCGCAAGTCAATCATAAGGGAACCAGCGTCGCCATGTAAAGGGAGAACCTGCGCGAATCCCTTGTTTCTTGGGCTTTTCGCACGCCGAAGCCCCTCTCCGGAGTGAATCGGACCTCAACCTTGAGGCAGAAAACGCTTGGCGGCATACCTGCCGCCATGATACTGTATTCTTAACTATCGTTCATAAACCCCGATCAAGGCGGAAGCTGTAACATGGCCTGGCCTTGGGAAAACGTGGAGAGGTGGCTGGCCTCGGCGGAGGGTGAACCGCCGGGATCGAGCGCCCCCCCATCTTCGTCCGTTCAAACCGACATCCTCTCGGTATATGACCGCTACGCTCCGGAGTTGCTGCGCCTCGCGTTCGCCGCCACCGGCAGCAAGGATGCCGCCCGGGAGGCGCTGCACGATGCCTTCGTGGCGCTGCTGGCCAGCCTACGCTCGGGTGAGAGCATCCCCAGCCACCGCGAGTTTCTTTACCAGTCCCTCCGTGATTCACTGGTTCTGCGAACTCCGCGTGAGGACTCCCCGCACCAAGCCCGCGCTACCGCCTCGGTCAGCCCCGATTATGACGCGCCCATCCGTGCCGCCGACATCCGGCGCCGCCTCCGGCGCATCGCCTCCCCGCGCGAACTCGAGATGATCCAACTGCGGGCGCAGGGGTTATCCTACCATGAGATTGCGATGCTGCTCCAGATCACACCCGGAACGGTCGCCAGCACTCTTGCCCGGGTGTTTCGAAAAATCAGGAAGGCCTTCACTGAGGAGTGATGATGGTCTCTTGGATGTCCAACTTGGTCGGTTGGCCACATCCCGGCGAGGCGCGCCTCACGGCGTTCAGGGACGGCGAGTTGACGGCGGAATCCGCCCGCCTCGTCGGCCGCCACCTGGAGCGATGCCCCGCCTGCCGTGGCATTGTCGACAGGCAGCGTGAGGCGGCGGAGTTGATTCTTGAGGTGGTTCCCTGGCTTGCCGGCGACGATCTCGGCCGCGAACTTGCCGCGGTCAGATCGGTCCTGGCGCAAGCAGCCATAGAGGCGGTCTCCCCGGGCTCAGCCCCGGAACCGGCTCCGGCATTCTCCACTGAGCAACTGGAACGCCTGTTCGGGAGCCGCGTGACGGAACGCCTCTGCCGCCTCAATCCGGAGACTCGGGCAATAGCGTCGGTAACCTCTGATCACCTCGTGTCCGCCTTCCTTGGCATGAAGGTGGGCAGAGTGTCTCTCCTTCGATAATCCGTTCAAGCGCCTGGTGCGCGCGACTCCTGTGTGGGGGCGCCGGGTTTCATTGAGGAAGAGGCCATGAACTTGTTCTCGCCGTTGCTGGCAGATCGCCGGGCGTATCCCTTCTGGATCCTCGCCCTGTCGGCAGTGCACATGCTCGCAGGCCTGCTGGCCTGGCTGGTTTGGATGCAGACCGGCGACTCCCACTCCGTGGATCTCTACTTCCAACTGCCCGGACCGCTCTACCTGGTGCTGGCCGCAATCCTGCAAACCTGGTTTGCATATCGTTCCTGGCGCAACTTCACCATGGAACAGCCGATGTGGACCGCCTGGGCGTGCCTGACTCTCGCCGGGCTCAGCCGGCTTGCCGGCGACTTCATCGCCCAGGTGCTCACCGCCTTCACGCCTCTGAATCCCTTGCCGCAGTACGCCGCGAATGCGAATCTGCACGAAATCGGCCTCACCTTCGCCGGTCCGGTTCACTTGCTGTTCTTGCTACTGGCCTGCCGCGTCGCTATCCAGGTCTACCGCTCGGTCGGCTGGCGAGCGAAGATCCGGCCTCTGGACTACCTGTTTGTCGCCCCGATTGCCGCGCACGTCCTGCAACAGGGATGGGACCTCTTCGTCCTCTATCCGGGCGAATTCAGCCTGCCGATGCGAATTGCCCTCTGGCTGACCGATCCCCTGCTGCTCATCCTTTCCATCCTCGCGCTGATCCTGTGGCGCACGGTTCGGGAGCATTCCGGAGGTCTTGTCGGCATGTGCTGGGGCTTCTACGCCGCCGGCGTCTTCCTGACCGTCATCGGAGACATCGCCCTGTGGGCCGTGGAGGCCGGCGTTGTCCACTGGATTCCGGCCTCTTTCATCAGTTCGTACGTCTGGTTCCCCGCCGCCACCGCCTTCGTGTTGGCCCCCGCCTGCCAGGTGGAAGCGTTGCGGGGCCTTTCCCGGCGGCCCCAGGCCGCACTCGGCGGCAGCAACCTGCTCAACCCTGAAACGCCTTAACCAGGCCGCCGGTCTGCTGCATCTCAGACCTCCTCAGCCGCACCACCTCGCCGACCACAATCACCGCCGGCGCACTCACTTCCACGCCCGCCAATCCGGCAAGCGTCGTCTCCACCACGCGTTCCCTCTCCGTCGTCCCGCTTTCGATCACCGCCACCGGCGTGCCCGCCCCCGCTCGCCAGCCGGGGCGGATTCGACCAGCCGGCCAGGCGATCACCCCATTGGAGATGGTGGAGTAATGTTGGCGCGGGGCATGAATTAGCGCGCGCTTCCCGAGCTTCCCGGAAGTCCGGCTTCCCAATTCTGAATCACCACCAGCGACGGCCCCTCCAATGACGGCGCCACCGCCGGGACGACAAACCGCTGCCCGTCGCCGGATGCGTCGAAGCCGGAGATCGAGTGGATTGCAGCTCGCGCCTCGGTGCTGATGGCGAATAGAGGCCTCGCCGGGCCGAACTTCGGAGAGCGCGAAAGCGCGACGGGGACGGCGTACACGCGTCCGTCGAATCCAAGATAGAACAACTCGCTCCCGTCGCGTCTCCAGCGTACTGCCAGCGCGCCGCTGCGCGAAACCAACAGGCGTTCCCCGGTCACCCTGGGGGTCCCGGACGCTTCGAACGCCTGCACATAGAGCTCCGGCTGGCCGGACTCATTCGAAGTGAAGGCCAGCCACTTGGCATCCGGTGAGAACGCGGCGTTGGCCTCGTGGAATAGTGTGTTGAGCAGCGGCACCAACTTCCGGTCCCGCGCCAGATCCACCGCCCACACGTCGCCCTGCGTCTCGTTGGCAAAGCGCGGCATTCCGGTGTTGGAGAAGACGATGAATCGCCCGTCCGAGGACCAGTCCGTCGGCAGTTGGAAACCGCCGGACGCCGTCACTACCTCTGCATCCTTCTCGCCCAGGCCGCGGATCGCAATCCTGGGCGGTCTGCCGCCGGACCCTTCCATGTAGGCCAACCTCCTGGAATCCGGGGACCACACGGCGGCATCGCGCATTCCCGGCATGGAGGTCAGGCGCCGACCGGCGCCCGTCTTCGTTTCGAACACCCAGAGGTCCTGGGCGCCCCGCTCAACATCGTAAATGGCCGCCGCCAGCCGTTGCCCGTCCGGGGAAAGGCGGCCGGACTTCACGTTGATGTCGGCCGGGCCGATCGCCTCAACCCGGCGGCCTTGCCGGTCGACCCAGACCAGTTGTGACCGGCTCGCGTATCTCTGATAGGCGATCGCTCCCTTGGCGGAGGCCGAGAATTCCGCCGCGCCGGTGGGGAAGAACGAATAGACCTTGCTGGCCACCGCCATCGCCTCCCCTGTGACTCGAAGCGATTGGGGATCAAACGGCTGTGCAAGCAGGTTTCCCCCACGCATGTGCAGGAGATATCCTCTGCCAGGCGCTACCGTCGACCCGGTGTAGAGCACCCGCGAGTCCGACTCCAACAACTCCCGCACTGAGCCGCCACCGGCGAGCCGACGCGCCCGCGCCCGATAGCGGCGGGCTCGCTCATCCCAATCGACGTACAGAATGTGCTCGCCGTCCGGCAGCAGTTGCGGCCATGAATACGAGTCCCTCGTCGGCTCAGGATTCCCGCCCGATGAAGAACCAATATAACTTCCATGATTGGTGCACAGCATCACTTTGCCGGGCCCAAGAGAAGCCCCCGAGATCAGGAATGACGGGGCCTCGCCAAGGACCACCTGCGCATCGCCCGCCAGCGGCGCGCGCCTCAGTTGGCCCTTTACCGTGACAAAAAGCGAATCGCCGTCTGGCGCCCAGAACAGCGTGTGTGCCCCCTTGGTTTCAGGAATCAGCCGCGGCTCCAAGAAACTAAAGTCCCGGATGAACACGCTCTGCGCCCCGCCTTCGTCGACGGCTGTGAAAGCCAAGCGGCCGCCGTCCGGCGATAGCGCTAAGGCCTGGCGGCTCGCCGCCCCCTCCAGCGCGAAGCCGGCTGGAGGCGCCACCGGGAGTCTCACTACCCTCGGACTCTCGCCCGGCCTTTTGCTCTGGAAGCCAAGCCAGTATGAGCCCATCGCTGCACCCGCCAGCGCCACGGCCATGGACCAGGGTGCCCAGCGCGCGGCTCGCTTCGGGCGCGCCGTCTCGGTCCTCGTCAATGGGGGAGCCCCCATCTCCACCACGGCTTTCCCCGATCCCCGATGAATGGGCGCAATGAACCGGTACCCCCGCCCCGCCAGTGTCTCCACATAGCGCGGCTGGTCGGCTGAGTCGCCCAAAGCCTGCCGGAGCTTGTTCACCGCCGCATTCAGGCCCTGTTCAAAATCGCCCAGAGCAGTGACATCCCACAACTGGCGCTGCAGCTCATCCCGGCTGATCACCTGGCCCGGCCGCGCCGTCAGGACCCCGAGTATCTGCAGCGGTTGACCCTGCAGCCGGATCCGGTTGCCGTACTTCCGAAGGTCGCCCGAGCTCGCATTGAATTCGAAAGGCCCGAAGGCAATCCAGGGAGAAAGCTCAAGTTGTGGTCCCATGTGAAT
This sequence comes from Candidatus Solibacter usitatus, assembly GCA_016213245.1. Classification (GTDB taxonomy): domain Bacteria; phylum Acidobacteriota; class Terriglobia; order Bryobacterales; family Bryobacteraceae; genus Paludibaculum; species Paludibaculum usitatum_A. The sequence continues at coordinate 5,118 of JACRBC010000082.1, forward strand.
CCCAGATGAAGGCGGTGAGCAGTAGTGTAGCAGAGCTGAGCATCCAGGATAAGTCACGTTTCTTCTGCAAGTTATGAGCTGATGTGGATTGTAGTGAGAATCCATGGATCGACGTCCGCTCTTTCCGTACACTTCTACACATGTTGACCAAACACTTCGCCGCCCTTTTCTTGGCCGCATCCCCGATCTGGTGCCAGCCGCAAGTGATTGCCACCGGGTTGCCTGGAGCACAGAAGTTGATCCTCACCCCCTCGGGCAACTTCCTGGTTTCGGAACCCAGTACCACCCCGAATGCCGGGCGCGTCTCGTTCGTCACGCGAGGCGGTGTCAGGCGCACTCTATTGGATGGACTGCCAACCGGAATCGAAGTGACCATGGCTGGAGCAAGCGGCCCCAGCGCCATGGCTCTCCGTGAGCGCACACTCTACCTCGCCTTCGGACCCGGCGATTCCGAGCGCCGCGGCCCGCCGCCCACCTCGATGCACAACCCGCAAGGAGCCTCGTCGCCGATCTTCTCGTCCATCCTCGAGTTCAGGTTCAGCGTCGAACCGGACTCCCTCGCAGGCGCCTTTCGCATGACGCCGGCTCACCAGCAGACCCTCGGAGATGGAGGTGAGGTGGAACTCACAGACGGCAGCGGCGGAACGGCCCGGGTCTCTCTGCTCGCCCGGTTTCCCGTCTCTGAACCTTCGCCCAACGTGGTCTACCGGTTCTCCAACCCATGGGGCATGGCGCTGACCAAGGACGGCCGGAGCCTGTACGTCACCGATGCCTCCACCAACGCGCTGGCGCGGATCGACACCGCCACCGGACGGTGGCGGCGCATCACTCGATTCCCGCCGGTATCCAACCCGGCTCCGGTCGGCCCGCCCGTGATCGACATCGTGCCTACCAGCGTGCGTCTCTACGGCGACGAGTTGTTGATCAGCTTTCTCACCGGCTTCCCATTCGCACCGGGCAACGCCCGCATCCTCTCGTTGAATCCGGAGACGGGCACGACCAATCCGTTCATCTTCGGCCTGACCTCAGCCACCGACGTGCTCTGGCGCATGCTCCCCGACGGCGCATCTCAGTTCTTCGTCCTCGAGTTCAGTGCGAACCAGAGCGCCTCACCCGCGCCTCCGGGCCGTCTTCTGCGTTTCGACGCGTCTGGCATGCAGGTGTTGGCGGCTCCTCTGATCACTCCCGTCAGCATGGCGTACGACGAAGCGGCGAAGGAGTTGTTCATCCTCGAACTGAGGGGGCAGATTCTCCGGCTCCGCCTCGAATAGAACGTGGCCGGCCTACTCGGCGGCCGCTGCTGCTGCCCCGGCCCGCCCGGCCGCCGAGATGTCCGCCAGTACCTTCCAGTTCCCGCGCATCGCCAGCCGCCAATCCGCGTTCTTCCGCCGCAACCGCACTACCTCGCCCACCACCATCACCGCCGGCGCGCTGACCTCCACGTCCGCCACCGCCCCAAGCGTCGTCTCCACCACTCGCTCCCTCTCCGTCGTCCCGTTCTCGATGAACGCGACCGGCGTCCCGGCGTCCTTGCCCAGCCGCATCAGGCACGACGCGATCTCCACGCGCTGCCCCACGCCCATGAGAATCACCAGCGTGTCGATGCCCGCATAAGCCGCCCACTCCTGGCAGCTCCCAGCCCTTCTATGCCCCGTCACCACCGCGAACCCGCCGGCCACGCCGCGGTACGTCACCGGGATGCCCGCCAGCGCCGGCACGGCCACCGCCGAACTCACCCCGGGGACCACCTCCACGTCCCAGCCGCGTCCGGCCAGCCACGCCCACTCCTCCCCTCCCCGCCCGAATACCCTCGGGTCCCCGCCCTTCAACCGCACCACCACCTCGTGCCGCCGCGCACAGTCTTCCAGCAACTCAAGGATGTGCGCCTGCACCTCCTCTTGCCGCCCCTCTTCTTTCCCCACATCATGCATCTCAGCGCCCGGACGAACCAACTCCAGCACTTCGGCCGACACCAGCCGGTCATACAACACCGCGTCCGCCAAGGCCAGCAGCCGCGCCGCGCGCACCGTCAGCAGGTCCGCTCGCCCCGGCCCCGCCCCGACAATGTGGATCAACCCCACTCAAGCCGCCTCCCGCACCAGTCGCCAAACGCCTCGCCCGTGTCCCGCTCCGCTGCGTATCTGCCGAACAGCGGCCGCAGCGTCGCTCCCAGTTCGGCCAGCGGAACCAGCCGTTTCCATGCCCGCGCCAGCCGATCCGCTCGCGGGGATCCCCCCAGGTAGATCGTGTACAACCCGACACTCTCGCCGACAATTCCGATCTCCGCCGTATACGGCCGCGCGCACCCGTTCGGACAGCCCGTCATCCGCACGTGCACAATCTGCCCGTCCAACCCCAGTGCGTCCAACTCCCTCTGCAAGTCCGCCGCTACCTCCGGCAGCACCCGCTCGCTCTCCGTAATCGCCTGCCCGCACGTCGGCAGTGAAACGCACGCCATCGAATGCCTCAGCACCGGCGGCAACTCCATCGGCATCGGCACGCCGTGCCGCCGCAGAATCCCGTCCACCACCGCCCGGTCCTCAGAACGCAAGCCGGCCAGCAGCAGGTTCTGCTGCACGGTGAACCGCACCTCGCACCTCGTCGCCTCCACCGCCTCGCGCACCGCCTCCCGCATCCCGCCCTTCAGCCGCCCGCTGATCACCCGCAGCCCGAAGAACCACCGCTCAGCCCGCTGCCGGTGCCACCCCAGGTAGTCTTCCTGCCGCCTCCAGATCAACTCACGCGGCGGCGCCAGCCTCCAGCCGATTCTCGTCTCCAATTCCCCCCGGAACCAGTCCACGCCCCGTTCGTCCAGTACGTACTTCAACCGCGCCAGCCTCCGGTTCTCCCGGTTCCCAAAGTCGCGGTGGATCGAAACCGCCGCCTTCGCCACCGCCAGGACCAGCTCTTCCGACGCGCCGATAAATCCAATCGGATCCGCCAACCGCGGATGGCTGCCCTTCACCCCGTTGGACTGCCCCATCCCCCCGCCCGCCAGCACCGTGAAGCCCGCCCGCCCCCCCCCCTCATAGTGCGGCACGAAACCCAGGTCGTTGGAGTAGATGTCGATCAGGTTCTCGCCCTCAAACGTGAAGGCGATCTTGAACTTCCGCGGCAGGTACGTCTCGCCGTACAGCGGCTCTTCCTCTTCCCCGGATGACAGTGACGCCGCCTTCTCCCCGTCCAGCCAGATCTCGGCGTATGCGCCCGTCCGCGGCTTCAGCGACTCCCGCACCCGCCTCGCCAGCGCCAGCAGGTCGCCCCGCTCGGGGCTCTCCACCGGCGTCGTGTCGCAGGTCACGTTCCGCACCACGTCGCCGCACGCCGCCAGCGTCGAGAGCCCGGCCTCATTCACCGCCGCGATCAGCCCCTTCAGGTTCCGCTTACCCACGTAGTGGTACTGCACGTCCTGCCGCGACGTCACCCGCAGGCTCCCGTCGCCGGCGCTGTCGGCCAGCGCGTCCAGCGTCAGATACTGCCTCGCAGAAACTACCCCGCCCGTGATGCCCACCCTCACCATCGAGCTGTAGACCTTCTCGGGACTTGTCTTGCGCAGGTCGCGGTCGTCCTGTTGGTAGATCCCGTGGAACTTCAACAGCCCGTTGGCCGGCCGCGAGAACACGTCCGTGTCGTTCCGCAACTCTTCGGCCAGCGGGCCTCGCAGGTAGCGGCTGCCTGCCTTCAATCCCTCGGCCGCGGACGGCTTTCCCTGGGCCATAATATGCGCCAGTCTACCATAATTCCTCAATGTCTATCAAGTTACTTCAGATTGTCGGAGTCAGGCTTCTCCTGATCCTCGCGGGCCTGCGCCTGCCGCCGCTTGAAGAACAGCTCAGGTGATTTGACCCAGGTCCCGATCAGCACCCCAAACACCACCCCCAGAGAGAGCAGCGTCGCGGCGGAGCCCACCACCAGGAAGTCGGTTTCGGTGTGCGGCCCCGGCAGCACCTGCAGTCCGACCGCGACCGTCACGCCGAATACGATGCCGGCGCCGCAGATGAGCATGGCCCAACGGCTGGTGGTGCTTCCCATGGAATTGATTCTAGTCGGAAACGATGGCGCCGTCCTGCTGTTGGGGAGGCGGCATCAGGCTGAACAGGCTCTCGATGAACGCCCGCCCCTTGCGGCGGCCGTTGTTATGCTGCCACTCCATCCTCTGCCAGAACACCAGTACGCCCATCAGGTCCCTGTCGGAGACCGAGTGCACGCCGCTCTGCTGGGCCACGTGCTCGCGAAACTGCCGCACCTCGTCCTGGAACCGTTGCGCCACCGCGGCGGCGATGCCGTTGGCCGGCCGCGACTCGTAGACCAGGCCGCTGTCGGCGGTCCGGTAGGTCCTGACCAGAGCGTCCAGCGCGTCGCGCAGGTCCAGGTCCACCGCGCCCGGCGTCTCCAGAGCAGCCACCAGCAGAAACCGCCCCGTGACAATCGCCAGTGGCTGCTTCTCCTGCATGAACTTGTCCGTCAGTTCGATCTCGGGATTCGGCAGCGACTTGGCGTCCACCTTGGGCGCCTTCTCGTGCCGCCGTGCGTCACGCAGGTGCTCGCATTCCAGCGGACAGTCGATCGTGTGCTCCCTCTCCTGCCCGCAGCAGGGCGCGCAGATGTCACGGCCCAGCGCGGGGCACTGGCGGCGCGGCGGCCGCGTCTCACAAAGGTGGCAAAGAACGCGTTCCATTCGTCGGATTTATCGTACCATCCGAGTGATGAAAGCTATCGACCTGTACATCAAAGTGGAAGTGGATCTTGACGACTCCGAACGTCCACAGCGGTTCGCCGAGGAGATCTGCAGGAAGATCAAGCAGGTCGACGGAGTGCGCAAGGCGGAGATCTCCAACCTCCACGAGCACACCGGCGAATGACCCCCTATAGACCGGTACGCGCTTCGCCTGCGCCACCGCCCTTTCAATCTCCAAGCAGCCGCTCAGCCGTTCGCCTGAAGAACCCGTCGGTCATGCCCGCGATGTAGTCGCACACTACCCGGTGCGCCGGATGCGTGCCAATCCGCTCGCGGTGCGCCTCCGGCAGTTGATCCAGGTGCTCCATGAAGTACCCGAACAGCCGGCCGATGCCCTCCGACGCCAGCCGCCTCTCCCCGGCAAGTGACGGCGTCGAGTACACGCGCTTCATCAGAAAGCGTTTCAGCGCCCGGTTGGCAGTGCGGGCCGGATCCGACATCTCAACCAGCCGGCTCCCCTGCATGCGAACCTCCTGAACGCTCCCTACACCGCTTGCCAGCACACTTTGCGTGGTCCCGTCGATCACCCCGGAAACCAGCAGATCGATCAGCCTCCGCAGTACCTCCTGGAACACCGCCCGTTCCGGCGCGCCAGGAAACCGCTGCCCGATCTCTTTCACTAGCTCGCCGTAGCGCGGTACGGCGCTGGCAATCTCCTCCATGCTGAACATGCCAGCAGAGTAGGCGTCGTCCAGGTCGGCGGTGTTGTAGGCTACCTCGTCGGCCAGGTCGATCAATTGCGCCTCCAGTGGCGGCCGCAGCCCGGGCAGGTATTCGTCGAACTCTTCCCGCTCCCCAGGCTCGAAATCGCGCGAATGCTTCACCATCCCCTCGCGCACCTCGAACGTGAGGTTCAGCCCGGGGAAGCGGGCATAGCGCAGCTCGAAATCCTCCACAATGCGCAAAGCGTGCAGGTTGTGGTCGAAACAGTCTCCGCACGCCCGCATGCGGCGATCCAGTTCGTCTTCGCCGGCATGCCCAAAGGGCGGATGGCCGATGTCATGGGCCAGCGCCAGCGCCTCGGTGAAGTCCTCGTCCAGCCCCAGCGCCGAGGCCAGTGTGCGGGCGATCTGCGATACCTCGATGGTGTGCGTCAGCCGGTTGCGGAAATGGTCGCTCAGCCGCTCGCCGAATACCTGCGTCTTGTCCTCAAGCCGCCGGAAGGCGCGCGCATGGACAATGCGGTCCCGGTCCCGCTGGAACTCGTTCCGGTATGGGTGTGGCGGCTCGGGGTAGCGCCGGCCCCGGAGGGCGTTTACGGGATACCGCAGCCGCGCCAGGTTCACGGTGGAAGGGCTCTACTTGATCAGTCCCAGCTCCGACATGGTCTGGATCGCAAACCGGCTCGTCGAGCCGCTCTGTGTGCGCATCGGCTCCAGCAGCTTCCGCGCCTCGTCCGGCCTCGACTTCGCCAGCACGCGTGCCAGGGCGATGGTGGCGTTCTCCTTCGTCACCAGCATCGTGGGACTGGCCACCAGCTCGCGCAGCAACTTTTCCGCGTCCGCCGTCTTGCCCTCGGCGATGTACACCTCGGAGAGCGACAACTTCGCCAGCGAGGCGTAATCCTTGCTGCCGTCCTCGACGGCCTTCTTCAAATAGCGCTCGGCGTCGGCGATCTTGCCCTGGTCCACAGCGTTCATCCCCAGCAGGTAAGTCGCGATCGCCGCTTCGTCGCTGCCGGAGTACTTCGCCATCAGAGCGCCCAGGTCCTTCGCAATCGCCTCGTTCCTGGCATCCGCCGTCTTGAACGCCTTCATGCCAGCGGGAGGATCGCCCGGCAGCACCCGCGAGTTGTAGGTCCGCATCGCCTCAAACAGCGCCTGCTGCCTCTCAACCGCACGCTGCTTCATGTAAAAGTAAACCCCGCCGGCGACAAGCAGCACCGCCACCGCGATGGCTCCGTACCGGATCACCTGGGCGCGGTGGGCCTCCAGGAAATGTACGGTTTGGCCGACTTCCTCAACGAACTTGTCGCTCTTCAGCTCATGTCTGGTCAGACGATCCACAGGAACACTCCAATACGCAATCCCTTCGATTTTAGCACGCGGGTGCGGCAGAAGGCCCTCAGGCCGGGATCAGCCTGCGCTGGATGGCGAACTTCACCAAGCCCGGGATATCGTGAATGTCCAGTTTCTTCATCAGGTTTGCGCGATACGTGTCCACCGTCTTGGGGCTCAACTGAAGCCTGGCGGCGATCTCCTTCGCCCTGACGCCCTCCACCAGCAGCGTAAATACCTGGTACTCCCGTGCGCTCAACCGGCCCAGCGGATCCTCCGCCGCGGCACGGCGGTCCGGCGAAAAAAGGCTTTGCAGATCCACGGCCGGGGAAACGTAAATCCCCCCCTCCAGCACCTGGTCCAGGCAGTCGAGCAACTGCGCGGAGGTGCTCGTCTTCAACAGGTAGCCCTGTGCTCCGGCGCGAAGCACTTCGAGCACCGTCTTCCTGTCAGTCCGCATCGCCAGAACGACGCATCTCGTTACCGGCTGAAGCCCAGGCTCTCCGCCAGCCAGACGCTTGGCAATCTCCAGGCAGTGCAACCGGGAGATCTGAAGATCCACCAGCGCCAGGTCCGGCTTCAGGGATTCAATCAGTTGCCATGCCTGCTCGCCGTCGGTCGCGCTGCCGGCGGCACAATAGTACCCCGAGAGCTCGCACAGCGCCGCGATTCCGTCTCGCAGCAGCGCGAGCTCATCGGCGACTATCACACTACGGCGCTCTGGTGCCTGCATGGGCCCGAATGCGCGACGCCCGGTTCCGGCTCGGAACTAGTTGAAGCTCGCCAGCCCCTTGGCTTCGTCGTCGAACACCTCGAAGATCGTGTACAGCTTGGTGATCTGCAACAGGTCGTGGATGCGCTTGGTCAGATTGAGCAGCTTCAGGCTTCCGCCGGCGTTCGATACCGTGGTGAACCCGCTCACCAGTTCGCCGATGCCTGAACTGTCGATGTAGCTCACGTCCGCCAGGTTCAGCAGGATCTTCTTCTGACCCTTGCCCGTCATGTCTTTGATCGTGTCGCGAAAGGTCGAAGACCCCTCGCCGAGAGTAATCCGCCCGGCGGCGTCAATCACCGTCACGTCGCCCACCTGACGCGTTGTCAGTTTCACGCTCACTTCTGCTACCTCCTAGGGTTTTGACTCTCTGTATCTTCTCAGGTTCCCGGCGGAAGCGACTTTTTCATCGCCACTCTCGTGCCGCCGCCTTCCGTCTTCTCAATCACAAACTCGTCCACGAAGGCCCGAATGATCATTATCCCCCGCCCGGACTGGCTCAGCAGATTTTCCTGTGCCAGTGGGTCCGCCTGCTCGGCCGGCAGGAACCCGTTGCCCTCATCCTCGATCAAGACGTGGATGGATCCAGTGGTCCGGCTCAATTTAAAGTGTACTCTTTTGTTCGCACTGTACCGGTTGCCATGAACGATCGCGTTGACCAGGGCCTCCCGCACGGCGTAACCCAACTGATAACAATCGTCTTCTGAGAACCCAATCTCGCCCGCCAGCCGGACCACTCGGTCCTCGCTGGAATCCACGTTTTCAAGGTTGGACTCCAGGTACTGGTCCACCGAGACGACGACCGGGTTGTCAGCGCTGCTCATATCGCCTTCGCGGCCAGAGAGGGAAACCGCTACGTTAAGCCACCCGCCCGCCGGAAGTCAAGCAACCTGCTGGGCTCACCGCACTGGATGCACACGTTTGTTTTTGATACACTCTTCCCAGATAGGGGTGTAAGTTGTGCTCGCCACACAGGCGGGCGGAGTCTATTTGTCGAACACTGAATGCAAGGAGAAACTATGATGCTTCAGGCTCTCCGTCGTGCAGCAACCGCGTGCGCGGTTGTCCTGCTGATGGCAGTTTGCGTTTTCGCCCAGTCGGACAACTCCAGTATCTCGGGTATCGTTAAGGACCCGAGCGGCGCTGCGGTTGCCAACGCCAAGGTTACAGTCACCAACGAAGGCACCGCTTTCGAACGGCAGACCACTTCCAACGAATCCGGCTTCTATACCGTACCCAGCCTGACGCCGGGCTACTACACCGTCAAGGTGGAAGTCGCCGGCTTCAAGGCCTTCACCAAGACGCGCAATAAGCTCGAGGCGGCTATCCCCATCGCCGTCAACGCGGACCTCACCGTCGGCGCTCTCACTGAGTCGGTGACCGTCGAGGCCTCCGTCGCCCAGATGAACACCGAGTCCGCCACCGTCGGCAAGACCATCGAGCAGACGCAGATTCAGAACCTCGCCCTCAACGGCCGCAACCCGCTATTCCTCGCCATGCTCAAGCCCGGCGTCCGCCGCGGCTCGCCCATGGCTGGCCTCAGCTACGCCATGGACTCCGGCGGCTTCACCATGAACGGCGGCCGCTCGCAGGACTCCGTCATCACCTTCGACGGCGCCATCGGCATTCGCACGCGCGCCAACGGCACCTCCATCGGTTCCGCCGACCTCGACTCCGTTCAGGAAGTCCAGGTCCTCACCGCCAACTACTCGGCCGAGTACGGCCGCTCCTCGGCCGGCCAGGTCCGCATGGTCACCAAGTCCGGCGGCAAGGACTTCCACGGCACCGCGTACGAGTACTTCCGCAACAACCAACTCGACGCCAACAGTTGGGCCCGGAATCGCAACCCTGCCACCAACTTCGCGCCTCCGTTGAAGTACAACCAGTTCGGCTACAACATCAATGGCCCGGTCATGATCCCGAAGCTGTTCAACCCGAACCGCGAGAAGCTCTTCTTCCTGTGGAGCCAGGAGTGGGTCCGCCGCCGCGTGGAAGACACCAGCTTCCAGCGCGTGCCCACAGACCTCATGCGCACCGGCAACTTCAGTGAACTGCTCGCGCCCAGCATCTTCTACGGCACCGCTCGCATCCTCACTGACCCGACCACGGGAACCCCGTTCGCCGGTAACATCATTCCCGCCTCCCGCCAGAGCCCGAACGGTATGGCCTTCCTGCGCACCTACCCTACGGCCAACGGCGCCTACCAGGGCAATGCCAATTGGTACAAGGTTCGTCCCTCCTGGCAGAACCAGCGCAAAGACACTGTTTCGGTGGACTTCAATCCCGCCCAGAACCACTTCGTGAAGTTCCGCTTCAACAACTACTCCTTCACGGCGCTGGACAGCTTCCGCGGCGGTTTCGATTACGCCATCACCGACTGGTCGCGCCCGAACCAGACCGCCAGCCTCGGCTACACCTGGACCCTGAGCCCCACCACGATTAACGAAGTCCTCATCACCGGCTCCGTCGATCGCGTGATCATCGGCGTCGACAAGACCGGCGAACGCTATCTGCGTTCGCGGTCCGGCATCAACTACCCCTACATCTTCCCCGACAAGAAGGAGATCTACGACAAGATTCCGACTCTCGCGATCCCCAACGTCGGCGGGGTGGACGGCGGCCCGTATCCGGCCAGCTCCTCCGGCCCCATCTACCAGATCGGCGACACCTTCACCAAGATCAGGGGCAACCACACCATCAAAGCCGGCTTCCTCTGGGAGCGTAGCGGCCAGAACGACTTCGACCAGATCAACGTCACGGGCGTCCCGGGCGGCACCAACAACCAGAACGGCCGCTTCGAGTTCAACGACACCCGTCCGGGCGGCGCGCCGGGCACCGGCACGGGCCTCGGCAACGTCGCGCTCGGCCTCTTCTCGGCCTACGCCGAAATCGGCCCGCGCGCCTACACCCCCTACCGCAGCCACCAGCTCGAGTTCTTCGGCCAGGATTCCTGGCGCGTGAACGACAAGCTCAAGATCGAGTACGGCGTGCGCGCCACCTGGATGAACGGCTACGCCAAGTCCTTGTGGGGCAACATGGCCGTCTTCCGTCCCAGCCTCTATGACTGGTCCAAGGCCGCCGTGCTCGACCGCGCCACCGGCAACGTGATCTCGGGCGACCGCTTCAACGGCGTGCGCATCCCGGGCTCCTCCTTCCCCGACGCCGGAAAAGGCCGCGTCCCAGCCATCGACAGCGGGGCGTATAACTACCTGCTCGACGGTGGCAGTCCCTACCCGGCTCCCAACCAGTTCAACCTGATGCCCCGCGTCGGCCTGGCCTATTCGGTCACCGGCAAGGACGTCGTTCGCCTCGGCTTTGGCGGCTTCATGTCGCGCCCCGGCGTCTACGACAGCGTCTTCCTCGGCGGCAACCCGCCCTGGCAGCCCATGGTCTCGGTCTCCAACGGTGTGGCCGACAACCCTGGCGCCGGTCCCAAGACCGCCTTCCCGCAGTTCTTCATGACCATCGACCCGGCCTACAAGATCCCGCGCAGCTACAACTGGAACGGGACCTACCAACGCCAGATCACCGGCAGCACCACGGTGGAGGTCGCCTACATCGGCACCACCGGCCTGTTCCTGTCGCGCGAGCGCGACCTGAACCAGTTGCCCACCGGCACTACCTTCCAGCCCTGGGCCGCCGGCGCCAACGTCAACTTCCTGCGCCCCTTCAAGGGCTTCGCCAACATCCCCATGCTGGAGCACTCCGGCCGCAGCACCTACAACGGTCTCCAGGTCGAGGTGAACCGCCGCTTCTCGAAGGGCCTGCTCTTCGGCGTGGCCTACACCTTCTCCAAGACCATGGACAACAACTCCGGCCCGCGCGAGGGCTTCATCGACGTCTTCAACCAGGGCCTGAATTGGGGCAAGTCGGGCAATGACACCCGCCACATGACCGTCGCCAACTACGTCTGGGAACTGCCGTTCTTCAACGGCACACAGTCCAGGGCGCTGAAGGCCACCCTCGGTGGCTGGCAGCTCTCCGGCCTCATCCAGTTCCAGACCGGCGCGCCCATCTCCGTCGGCAGCGGTGACGACTATCTCGGCATCGGCTCCACCAACGGCAAGACCTGGAACCTGAACGGTGAGCCCGACCGCCCGCAGATGTTCGCCAACGCGAACGCCGCCGGCAACTACTCAGGCATCACCGACTTCTGGTTCAACCCGATCAAGGGCGGCTCCGCTTGGGCCACCAAGCCGGCCAACGGAACCCTGCCCAACCAGAACCGCAACTCCATCAGCTTCAACAACGTCGGCTTCCAGAACTGGAACATCGCTGCTTTCAAGAGCTTCAAGTTCACCGAGAAGCAGTTCATCCAGTTCCGCGCCGAAGCTTTCAACTTCATCAACCACCCGAACTGGGGCGGCGTCGACACCACGCCGACCTCCTCCACGTTTGGCATGGTCACCGGCAAGAGCAGCGAGCGCAACATGCAGCTCAGCCTGCGCTACACCTTCTAGCTAACCAGGGGACACACTTCAGTGTGTCCCCTGCTCCGAATTCTGCCGCGACGACACACTTCAGTGTGTCCCCTGCTCCGAGTCCCAACGAATCCACCGGGGCGCTCCCCATCGGGGTCGCCCCGGTCTTCTTTTCACCCCTGCCCGTACCGCGCCCCCGGCCCGTGCTTCCGCAGAAAATGCTGGTCGTGCAGCGCCCGCCCGATCGGCGCCGCCCCGCCGTTGATCCCCAGCGTCAGCGCCGCCATGCGCGCGATCTCCTCCAGCAGCACGGCATTCATCGCCGCCTTGGCCGCCGATGCCCCCCAGGCGAACGGGCCGTGGCTGGCCACCAGAATGCCCGGCCTCGTTAGAGGTTCCACCCCCTCCAGCCGTCGCACGATCGCCCGGCCGATGTTCCGCTCGTAGCCGTCTTCAATCTCCCCATCGCTCAGCGCTTCGGTCACCGGCACGCTGCCGTGGAAGTAGTCCGCGTGCGTCGTGCCGAAGCACGGGATCTCGCGCCGCGCCTGCGCCCATGCCACCGCGTAAGTGGAATGGGTGTGAACCACCCCCAGCACCCCCTCAAAGCTGCGGTAGATCTCCAGGTGCGTGTCGAGATCCGACGAAGGCCGCAGCGTCCCTTCCACGATTTTGCCGTCCAGGTCCGTCACCACCATGTCGCCCGGCCGCAGCTTGTCGAACGGCACCCCGCTCGGCTTGATCGCCACCAGCCCGTCCTCCGGCGAATAACCGCTGGCATTACCGAACGTGTACATCACCAGCCCCCGGCGAACGATCTCCAGGTTCGCCTCCAGGACCTCTCTTCTCAGCGATTCGATCAACATTGCGCTTGCTGACTCCTCCCTCCAGCGTATGCGATAAGATGCCTCCGTATGTCCATTGTTGCCGGTGTCGATTTCGGGACCCAGAGCGTCCGCGTCTCCATCTTCGATAGCCAGCGGGGCCGCCTCGGCTCGGCCTCCGCCGACTACCCCGTCTTTCGAACTCCAGAGGACCCCGACCACGCCACCCAGCGCCACGGCGACCACATGACCGCCCTGGCTGAAGCGTGCCGCGCGGCCCTCCACGCCGCCAGCATCGCCGGCGACGCCGTGGCAGCCATGGCGCTCGACACCACCGGCTCCACCGTCGTCCCGCTCGCCGCCGGCCTCGAGCCTCTCGACGACTACTACCTCTGGTGCGACCATCGCGCCAAAGCCGAGGCCGCCGAAATTACCGCCTCCGCCCGCGCTTCCGGCCTCGAGGCCCTGGCCTGGTGCGGCGGCGTCTACTCTTCCGAGTGGGGCTTCTCCAAGCTCCTCCACTGGCTCCGCCACAACCCCGGCAAGCGCGCCTCCATGGTCACCGCCATGGAGCACTGCGATCTGGTCGCCGCCGCCCTCTGCGGCATCACCGACCCCGCCCAGGTCCCGCGCAGCGTCTGCGCCATGGGCCACAAGTGGATGTGGAACGCCTCCCTCGGCGGCCTGCCGCCCGAGGAGTTCCTCAGCTCCGTCGATCCGGTTCTCGCCGGAGTCCGCGGCCTCATCGGCGGCCGTTATCAGACCTCCGACGCCCTCGCCGGCCATCTCACCGCGGAGTGGGCCGCCCGGCTTGGCCTCAAGGCAGGCATTCCCATCCCCGTCGGCGCCTTCGACGCCCATTGGGACGCCATCGGCGCAGGCATCCGCGAGGGCGACGTCGTCAATGTTGTCGGCACTTCCACCTGCATGATGGCCATCGCCAAACAGGTCGGCCTCATCCCCGGCGTCTGCGGCGTGGTCCAGGGCTCCATCCACCCCGGCTACTACGGCATTGAAGCCGGCCTCTCGGCCGTCGGCGATATCTTCGAGGCCATCGCCCGCCGCGCGGGCGCTTCCGTCTCCGCGCTGTCTGAAGGGCTCGACTCGTTCCGCGCCGGCTCCTCCGGCCTGCTGCGCATGTCCTGGGACAATGGCGACCGCACCGTGCTGGTCAACCCCCACCTCGGCGGCGTCACGCTCGGCTGGACCCTCACCACTACCGCCGCCGATGAACTCTTCGCCGCCATCGAAGGCACGGCCTTCCACACCCGCATCATCCTCGAGCGCATGGCCGCCCACGGCGTCTCAATCAATCGCGTGATCAACGGAGGCGGCATTCCGCAGAAGAACCCCGTACTGAACCGCGTCTACGCCAACGTCTTCAACAAGCCCGTTCTCGTTCCCTCCCAGGAGGTCACCAGCCTCGGCTCGGCCATCTTCGCCTTCATGGCCGCCGGAGCATTTCCCACCATCGAAGCGGCCCAGGCCAAACTTTGTCCTACCTACACCGTGATCCAGCCCGACCCGGCCGAAGCGGCCGTCTACGAGCAACTCTTCGTCTTATACAGCAAGCTGTACTTTGCGCTCGGACAACCCGGCGCCGCTGCCGCCGTCATCGGCGACGTGCTGCCCGCCCTCCGCACCCTCCGCCCATCGGGGACAGCCTGACCCGTCCCCGCTGCGATTATGCGCAAAACCCTTTGAAAACAGCGGTTTCTCGCGCCTGTCTGCCATCTCTTCGCATGCGCTCGCCGGCAGCCCCGCCAAAGGGCTGATGTGTTTTCAATCAGTTGCGACGCTTCACGAGTGCCTGGCATGGTTCGAATTTTCCAAAAAGCGCAGCAGGGACGGGTCAGGCTGTCCCGGAGAGGGGACGGAGGGTGACGCAGGAGAGGACCTCGCGCGTCTGGTCGAGCGACGCGAAGCTGACGCCGGGCAGCAGCGTCGAGGCCGTTCCGGCGGCGACCCCCCAGCGAAGCGCCTCCTGCGGGACGGAGTTCTCGCTGAAGGCCCAAACGTACGCGGCCGCCAGTGCGTCCCCGGCCCCGATGGGGCACAGGGCGTCGACGCGCGGCGGGACGGCCTCCCAGACCGAACCGTCGTCGAATGCCCCCAGCGCGCCGCGCGCGCCCAGTGACAGCACCACGCTCCGCGCGCCCATCCCCCGGATGCGCTCGGCAGCCTCCTGAAAGTGGTTGCGCGTGAGCAGTGCGCGGTGCAGCAGCCGTTCCGCCTCCTGCTGGTTGGGCGCGACGCACGTGGGCCGCGCTTCGAGTGCGGACTCCAGGGCCTCGCCGTCGGTGTCCAGCAGCGTCTTGACGTCTTCCTTCTCGGCGGCGTGGATCAGGCGCGTGTAGAAGTCGGAGGGCACGCCCGGCGGCAGCGATCCGCACAGCATCAACCACGCCGCGTCCTTGAGCCGCAGCCGGACGGCTTTCTCCAGACGGGCGATCTCCGCGGGGCTCAGCGAGGGGCCTACCTCGTTCAGCTTTACAGCCAGCCCGTTCCTGTCGGCGATGGTGATGTTGGTGCGGATGTCGCTCTTGACCCGGACAAACTCGCAGGGAAACGCGCAGCCGCCGAGGAACTCCTCCAACAGCCGTCCGGATTTGCCGCCGCAAACGGCAATGGCCAGGGTGCGGCCGCCGAAGGAATGGACCACGCACGAGGCGTTAATGCCGCGGCCGCCGGCGGACTCGCGCGTGGAGAGAATGTATGCGCGGTCCTCGAATACCAACTTGTCCACGGTGACGTTGCGGTCAATGGCCGGATTCGCTGTCAGAGTGAGGATCAAGGCCTCATTTTACCGGGTTCCCGGGACCGCGGGTTGCCTAAGACCGGATGATACGCTGGATGATTGAAGCGCCACCCCCATTTCTGGGCTTACGCGGCCATGCTCTCGGTGTGCTTCTTCTGGGGCACCACCTACCTGGGCATCCGCATGGCGCTGGAGACATTCCCGCCCATGCTGCTGGTGTCGGCGCGGTTCCTGCTGTCGGGCGGAATCCTGGTGCTGGCCAGCGCCCTGGCCGGAGCGCACCTCCCCCGCGGGCGGGAGTTCTGGCTGACGGCGCTGAACGGCGTGGTCGTCCTCGGAATCGGCAATGGGGCTTTGGTTCTGGCTGAGACCTGGATTCCCAGCGGCATGGCGGCGCTGGTGATTACCCTCGGGCCCTTTTGGATGATCGGGATCAACGCGGTGCTGCCGCCGAGGGAGCCGATTCACCTGCCCACGCTCCTGGGAATGCTGGTGGGTTTGTGTGGAGCGGCGCTGCTGGTTGGGCCGGGAGCCCTGCAAGGCGGGGCTGCGGGCAAGGCCTGGCTGAAGGGCTTCCTCGTCCTGCAAGTCGGCTGCGTCGGCTGGACTCTCGGATCGCTGCTCCAGCGGCGCCAGGCCACCCGGGCGCACCCGATTGTCGCCGGAGGCGTCCAACAACTGGCCGCCGGAGTGGCGTTCATCCCCTTGGCCCTGCTGTTTCCGGGTGAGATCCACTGGAGCGCGCGCGGTGTCGGTGCCGTGCTCTACCTCATGACGTTCGGCTCGATTGTGGGCTATTCGAGCTACATCTATGCCATGGACAAACTGCCCGTGGCCGTGGTCTCTCTGTACAACTATGTGAACCCGGTGGTGGCCGTGCTGCTGGGCTGGGTCTTCTACAGGGAGCCGTTCGGCTGGCGCGAGGCGGCGGCGATGGGCGTCATCTTCGCCGGTGTGGCGCTGGTGAAGAAGCTGGAGGCGGACCGCGTCAGGACTTGCGCTCGGGATTGAGTCGGGCGCCCACAGCGCCTCCCACCGAGCACAGCAGCGTGAGGAACAGGAACTGAATCGCCAGGCCCAGCACGATGGAGAGAGCCAGCGCGCCGGGATCGTTCAGGAGTTTCTGCATCTGGCTGGCCGAGTCCGGGGGCAGGCCGAGGCTGGCGGCGGAGTCCTTGTACGCCTTGAGGAGTTGGCCGCTGCCGGCCAGGGCGGCCATGCCAAGGGTGAACAGGACCGTCATGATGACGAAGGAGAAGACGCCGGTCATCCAGCCGATGCGCGCGCCATTGCGAATGGAGAGCCCCTCGCCGGTGCGGCGGCGGTAGAGGAACACGGAGTAGAAACCGCCGGCGAAAAGCATTACGGGCATGAGGATGGAAGCCCCCGCGGCGGCGGCCAGGGTCACGGCGAGCTGAACGACGGTGGCGGCCAGGAAGCCCACGCGTACGGCATTTCCATTATGAAAATTGATGGGAGCCGGCACGGCGGCGGCTTGATCGAGGAGCGAGGCGGTCTCAGCGGACAGAACTTCCGCGGGTTGCTGTTCCGGCTCGACCTCGGCAGGCGAGTGCTCCCGCAGCGGACGGCCACACCGATGGCAGAACATGGCGTCTTCCACGAGCTTTGCGCCGCAAGTACAGATCCCTTCCACATAACCAGTGTCCCGTAGTGGAGCGGGAAGGGGCAAGGCGGGATTTATACTGAGCCTATGGCGGCACACACGGTACTGTTCCTGAACAACCCGGTTGCGAATCATCTGAAACTGCTGGCGAGGCTGCCCGGCGAGACCCGCATCGTGGTGGGCGAAAGGGCCGAGGCGTTCGCCGGCGCCGCGCCGGAGGCCGGCATTCTGGTGATCGGCGCGGTGCCCAAAGCCCTGGCGGCGGAGGTGTGGGCCATGGCGCCGCGGCTCCAATGGGTGCACTCGATGGCCGCCGGGCTGGATACCGTCCTCTTCCCGGCGCTGGTGGCCAGCGAACTGCCGCTGACCAACTCGCGGGCGGTGTTCGCCCGCAGCCTGGGCGAGTTCGCACTCGCCGGCATGCTGTGGTTCGCCAAAGGCATGGACCGCATGCGCAGGCAGCAGAAGTCGGGCGTGTGGCAGAAGTTCGACGTAGAAGAACTGCACGGCAAAGTGCTGGGCGTTGTCGGGCACGGTTCCATCGGCCGGGCCGCGGCGTCGCTGGCGATGGACTTCGGGATGGACGTGCTGGGCGTGGGCCACAAGCATACCCGCGAAGAGCTCGAGCACGTGTTGCAAGCATCCGACTACGTGCTGGCCGCCGCGCCCCTGACCGCGCAGACGCGGGGTATGTTGGGCCAGAAGGAGTTGCGGCTGATGAAGCCCTCGGCCGTACTACTGAACCTGGGGCGGGGGCCGGTGATCGCGGAGCAGGCGCTGATCCGCGCGCTGAACGAGGGCTGGATCCGCGGCGCGGTGCTGGACGTGTACGACGTGGAGCCGCTGCCCGTCGGCCATCCGTTCTGGGAGATGGACAACGTGTTTATGTCGCCGCACTGCGCCGACAACACGGAGACCTGGATGGAAGACGCCATGGAGCTCTTCCTGGACAACTTCGCGCGCTTCGACGCCGGCGAGCCGCTGAAGAACGTGGTGGATAAGGAGAAGGGCTACTGATGCAGCGTGTCACGATCGACGACATCCGGGCCGCGGCCCTGCGCATCGCGCCCATCGCCCAGAAAACGCCGCTCTGGACCTCGCGCAGTTACGACGCGCGCGCCGGCCTTCAGGCCGTATTCAAGTGCGAGAACCTGCAGAAGGGCGGGGCGTTCAAGATCCGCGGGGCGGCGAACTTCCTGTACTCGATCCCCGTCGAAGACCGGCCGCGCGGCGTGGTGGCGTTCTCGTCCGGCAACCACGCGCAGGCAGTGGCCATCGCCGCCCGCGCTCTGGGCATGAAAGCCACGCTGGTGATGCCGGACGACGCGCCCAAGTCGAAGCTGGAGGCCACCCGCGCGCAGGGCGCAACCATCGTCCTCTATGACCGCCACAAGGACTCACGGGAGCGCATCGGACGGCAGATCTCCGCCGAGACCGGCGCCACGCTGGTGCCGCCGTTCGATCACCCGTGGATCATCGCCGGGGCTGGCACATGCGCGCTGGAACTGCTGGAGCAGGCGCCGGACCTCGACGCATTGGTGGTCTGTCTGGGCGGCGGCGGGCTGCTGGCCGGCTGCGCCATCGCCGCCAAGGCGCTCAAGCCCGGCATCCGCGTCTTCGGAGTCGAACCGGAGGTGGCCAACGACTACTGGCTCTCGCTGCGGCAGGGCGAGCCGGTGGAGATCGCCTCGCCTCCGACCATTGCCGACGGGCTGCGAACCACCAAGCCCGGCGCGCACAACTTTCCGGTTATCCAGGAACTGGTGGAAGAGGTGCTGCTCGTGTCGGAGGCCGAGATCCGCGAGACGACGAAGTTTCTGCTCTCGCGAACCAAACTGGTGGTGGAGCCCAGCGGCGCGGTGGGGGCGGCGGCCGTGCTTCACGGGAAGCTGCCCGCCGGCTGCGCCAAGGTGGGCATCGTGCTCTCGGGCGGGAACGTGGATCTGGAGGTGCTGGCCTCGCTATGAAGCAGCGTCCGCCGGTGACGGCCAAGGTCCGGTTCGAGGAGCGTAGGCGGGAGTTCGAAGGGCTGGACCTGTCCAGCCGCTTTACGAAGATCCGCGAGACCAACCTGTGGGGCGCGGAGGAGTCCGTGTCGGGGCTCGGATCCGAGTTGGCGGCGACGGCAAGGCTGCGGGACGAACTGCCCAAGCTGCTGGCATCGCTGGGAGCGAAGTCGCTGCTCGACATTCCCTGCGGGGACTTCCGTTGGATGAACCACGTGAACTTGGCGGGGATCCGCTATGTGGGCGGCGACATCGTCGAAGCGCTGGTGGAGGAGAACCGGGCGAAGTATGCGCGCGAGTTCGTCCGGCTCAACCTCTGCACGGACGCGCTGCCACAGGCCGACGTCGTCTTCTGCCGCGACTGCCTCGTACACCTGTCGTTCGCCAACATCGGCCGGGCCGTGGCGAACCTGAAGCGCAGCGGCTCGATGTGGCTGCTCACGACGCACTTCCTGGAGTGCGCCCAGAACGTGGACATCGAGGACGGCGACTGGCGGATGCTGAACTTCGAGCTGCCGCCGTTCCATTGGGGAGCGCCGGAGCGAGTGCTTGTGGAAGGGTGCACCGAAAGCGGCGGCGGATACGAGGACAAGGCGCTGGGGCTGTGGCGGGTGGGGGGCCTGAGGCAGCTATGAAGTTCCGCGTGGTGCTCGAATACGACGCTGAGGCGGTTAGCTGGTCCGCTGTCTGCCCGGAACTCCCCGGTTGCACCTCCGCAGGAGACACCGAGCAAGAGGCACAGGCAGGAATCGAAGAGGCGATCCGGCTCTACTTGACGCGCGGCGAACTCAAGTCCTGATCCCGCACGGAGAGGCCCGAGATTGTTCCACTCCGAGGCACGACGGGCGCGGAGCAATCCGCCACGAGTATTCAGGGCGGTTGAGGGCTGCTACTTCTTGGCGGCGAGAAGGCGGTCGATGACGGCGAAGAGGGCGTCGCCTTCGAAGGCGGCCCTGGTCGAGTCGGAGTAGACGATGTCTTCGCGGACGATGCCCTGGGCGTCGACGATGAGCAGGGTGGGCAGGCTGATGCCGGGGTTCTGGGGGGTGATGCGGAGCATGGCGGCGGTGGCCTGGCCGAAGTCGAACAGGACGGGTGAGCTGACCTTGTAGCGGGCGATGTAGTTGGAGACGGTCTGGGGGTTGTCCGGCGGGTTGACGACGGAGAGGATGGCGATGCGGTCGCCGTACTTGGCCTTGACGCGCTCCAGCGTCCTGGTGAGGACCTGGCAGTGCGGGCACTCGGTCTTCATGAAGTCGATGAGCAGCGGCTTGCCGCGGAAGTCGAGCACGTCGTAAAACCTGCCGGTGGCGTCGGGCAGGGTGAAGCTGGCGACGCGCTTGCCGGAGAGAGGGCCGGCCAGAGCGGACAGGGCGAACAGGACGGAGAGCAGGATGATGGTTCTCATGGTTTATTCCTTGGCGGCGAGACGGGGCAGGCTTTCCTCGTAGGGCGGGAAGGCGACGCCTTTCTCGGTGATGATGCCGGCGACGTAGCGGTTGGGGGTGACGTCGAAGGCGGGGTTCTCGACGGCGGTGTTGTCAGGGGCGACGGGCACGCCGAAGACCTCGGTGACTTCCTCGGCCGGGCGTTGCTCGATGGGGATCTGGTCGCCGGAGCGCAGCGTGAGGTCGAGAGTGGAGATGGGAGCGGCGACGTAAAAGGGGACGCCGTTTTCCTTGGCGAGGACAGCCACGCCGTAGGTGCCCACCTTGTTGGCGACGTCGCCGTTGCGGGCGATGCGGTCGGCGCCGACGACGCAGCAGCCGATGCGGCCGGACTTGAGGAAGTGGCCGGCCATGTTGTCGGTGATAAGGGTGACGGGGATGTGGTCTTGCTGCAATTCCCAGACGGTGAGGCGGGCGCCCTGAAGGAACGGGCGGGTCTCGCCAGCGAAGACGTCGATGGATTTGCCAGCCTCGATGGCGGCGCGGATGACGCCCAGGGCGGTACCGTAGCCGGCGGTGGCCAGAGCGCCGGCGTTGCAGTGGGTGAGGACGGTCCTGCCGTCCGGCACCAGCGGGGCGCCGTGGGCGCCGATGGCGCGGTTGATGGCGATGTCTTCTTCGTAGACGGCCAGGGCTTCGGCGATGAGGCGGGCGCGGATGGCCGCGACGGGCTGGCCGCGGAGTGAGGCATAGAGCTTTCTCATGCGGTCGATGGCCCAGAACAAGTTCACGGCCGTGGGGCGCGTGGCGGCCAGAGTGGAGCAGATGGTCTCAAACTCGGCGTCGAGCCGCGCCGGGTCAGCCTGTTGTACGCCAAGTGCGATGCCCATGGCGGCGGCCACGCCGATGGCGGGCGCGCCGCGGATGACCATGGTGACGATGGCATGGGCCACATCCTGATAGGTGCGGCAGGTGACGAATTCCTGGACGCGGGGCAGCCGGGTCTGGTCGATCATGACGACGCCGGCAGCGGTCCACTGGATGGTTTCAACCATTACTGAAAGAGATCCTTCCTTTGCAGCAGAAAGCCGGTGTAGAACGCCAGGTTGTAGGTGGCGTGGACGAGCGTGGAGGCGGCGGTGGAGCCGGTGCGCCAGCGGGTGATGCCGAAGACGGCGGAGGCGAGGAAGAGGAGCACGATGTGCTGCCAGCTCCAGGAATACTGCGGCCCGTGGAGCAGGGCGAAGGGGGCGCTGGCGAGGGCGATGCCGAGGGGGGCGCCGGCGCGTTCGACCAGCAGCGGCTGGAGGAAGCCGCGGAAGACGAGCTCCTCGGCCAGCGGGCCGAGGGTGGTGGCGAAGAAGCCGACCAGAAAGATGGAGAGGCGGTCCTGGAGCAGGCGCTGGATGGCGTTGTCGATGATGGGGGTCCTGAGGGCTTCGCCGAGGACGACGACAACAAGGACAAGCGAGGGGCCGATGAAGATGGTGAGGCCCATGCGGGGCCAGGGAATGATCCAGGCCATGGAGCGCCAGAAGGGCCGGCCGTAGCGGAACCTGAGGATCAGCCAGAGGTTGGAGAACCAGATGCCGTAGAAGAGGAACTGCGTGGCCATGGCCTGGGCGGCGGCGCCGGTTGTTGGCAAGAGCAGGAAGAGACCCTTGGAGAGGGCGAGCGAGAGGAGCAGGCTGGGGCCGGCGAGCAGGAGGAGGAGGGCGGCATCGGCCCAACCCCAGAAGGGCGAATCGGGCGACGGCGCGGGTTGCGGCTCGAGAAACTGGGGGCCTGTCATGAGGACTTCTCGACGAGCAGGGCGGCCAGCAGCGGGATCATGATCTCGTGGTGGCCGGTGAGGGAGTAGCCGGCGCCACCGCGCTGGGAGTGGGGGCGCTCGACGACATTGAGGCGGGGGCGGTAGTGCTGAAGGAAGTCGAAGTTGGCGGTGGTGAAGCCGGCCAGCGGGAAGCCGAGGTTGCGGACGGAGGAGACGGCCTTGAGGAAGACCTCGGGAAGGACGACGGCGCTGCCGAGGTTGAGGTAGACGCCGCCGGAGTCGAGGTCGCGGACCAGGGAGCAGAAAAGGCGGAAGTCGTGGAGGGAGCAGGCGCCAATGGCGGCACCGTTGGCGCGGGGGTGGGTATGGGGCGTATCGGCGCCCAAGGCGACGTGGACGGTGACGGGGATGGAGCGGCGCCAGGCCTGGAGCAGCAGGGAGGCGGGGGCGAATTCGGGTTTGGCGATGAGGTCGAGGCGGGCGCCGAGGGCTTCGCCGGCGCCGAGGCCATGGCGGGCGGCGTGGGCGAGGGTGTCGTTCATCTCGCGTCCGGTCTCCTCGGCGGCGCCGAAGCGGCCGTCGGGCAGGACAGCTTCGACATCCTCGCTGGTGGCGCCGGCGATGGCGATTTCAAAGTCGTGGATGGAGGCGGCGCCGTTCATGGCGAGGGCGGAGACCAGGCCGCGGTCCATGAGGTCAACGAGGACGGGGGCGAGTCCGCACTTGACGACATGGCCGCCGAGGCCCCAGATGACGGCGCGGCCGCCGGCGCGGGCGTTGAGGATGGCAGCGGCAACGGCGCGGAGGGAGTCGGCGGCGAGGAGGCGGGGGAGCTTATCGAGCCAGGCGGAGAGGCCGTCGCCCGGGGTGTGCGGGGCGGCCATGTGCTCCATGCGCACCTTGCCACCACGCGCGGCGATGGGGATGGTGGCGAGGGTGGTGAGGTCGAGGGGCTGGTGGCGATATTTGCTCAAAGGATTATCGTAACAGTCAGACAGGCCGGGAGGCCTGTCCCACTGTCCTATCGAAGGACCTTCTCCAGGGCGCGGGCGGTATGAGAGCGGCGGTTCCTGACGACCTGTTCGGGGGTGCCGGCGGCGACGATCTGGCCGCCTTTCTCGCCACCTTCGGGGCCGAGGTCGATGATCCAGTCGGCGGACTTGATGACGTCGGTCTGGTGTTCGATGACGAGTACGGTGTTGCCGAGGTCGACCAACTGGTTGAGGACATCGAGGAGACGGCGGACGTCCTCGAAGTGCAGGCCGGTGGTGGGCTCGTCGAGGATGTAGAGGGTGCGGCCGGTCTGGCGGCGGGAGAGTTCGCGGGCGAGCTTGATGCGCTGGGCCTCGCCGCCGGAGAGGGTGGTGGCGGACTGGCCGAGGTGGAGGTAGCCGAGGCCGACGTCCAGAAGGGTCTGGAGCTTCTGTTTGATGGCCGGGAAGTTTTGGAGGAGGGCGAGAGCGTCCTCCACGGTGGACTCGAGCAGGCTGGCGATGGAGACGCCGTTGAACTTCACCTGGAGGGTTTCGGAGTTGTAGCGGCGGCCGCGGCAGACGTCGCAGGGGACGAAAACGTCCGGCAGGAAGTTCATCTCGATGCGTTTCATGCCGTCGCCCTGGCAGGCTTCACAGCGGCCGCCCTTGACGTTGAAGGAGAAGCGTCCGGGCTTATAGCCGCGCTGGCGGGCCTCGGGGAGCATGGCGTAGAGGTCGCGGATCGGGGTGAAGGTTCCGGTATAAGTGGCGGGGTTGGAGCGCGGGGAGCGGCCGATGGGGGCCTGATCGATCTCGACGATCTTATCGATGAATTCGAGGCCTTCGAGCTTGTCGTAGGCGCCGGGGGTGGCCTTGCTGTTGTAGAGGCGCTGGGAGATGGTGCGGTAGAGCAGGTCGTGGACTAATGTGGACTTGCCGCTGCCGGAGACGCCGGTGACCACAATGAAGGCGCCGAGGGGGAATTCGACGTGGAGGTCCTTGAGGTTGTGCTCGCGGGCGCCGTGGAGGACGAGTTTGGAGCCGTTGCCGGGGCGGCGGAAGGCGGGGACTTCGACCGAGCGAGCGCCGCTGAGGTAGTGGCCGGTGAGGGAGTCCGGATGGGCGGCGATCTGTTTTGGGGTCCCGGCGGCGACGAGGTGACCGCCGAGGCGGCCGGCGGCGGGGCCGAGGTCGACGACGTAGTCGGCGCGGAGGATGGTTTCGAGGTCGTGTTCGACCACCAGGACGGTATTGCCGAGGTCGCGCAGACGGGCGAGGGTATCGAGGAGGCGGGCGTTGTCGCGGGGGTGGAGGCCGATGGAGGGCTCGTCGAGAACGTAGAGGACGCCACGGAGTTTGGAGCCGATCTGGGTGGCGAGGCGGATGCGCTGGGCCTCGCCGCCGGAGAGGGTGGCGGCGGAGCGGTCGAGGGAGAGGTAGTCGAGGCCGACGGCGGCGAGGAAGTCGAGGCGGTTGCGGATCTCCTCGACGATGCGGGCGGCGATCTGTTCCTCGCGGTCAGTGAGGGTCCAGGCTCTGGCGGCGGCGAGGGCGCGGGCGATGGGCAGGGAGGTGAAGTCGGCGATACCGGCGCCTTTGACGCGAACGGCGAGTGAGGAGGGCTTGAGGCGGCGGCCGCGGCAGGTGGGGCACTCGGTGGCGGCCATGAAGTCCAGGAGGTACTCGCGGGTGGCCTCGCCGTAGCCCTCGAAGGAGCGCTCGAGGAGCTTGATGATGCCGGGGAAGTCGCCGGCGCCGTAGAGGAGCGCCTGCTGGTGTTTTTGGCTGAGGTCCTCAAAGGGCTTCTTGAGGTTGGCCTTGAGCTTGAGGGCGGCGGCGCCGGCAGCGTGCTGCATGAGGGCGGAGCTGCCGCCGGGGCCGAGTCCGCCATCGAAGAGGGGCTTGGAGGAATCGACTATCACTTTGAGGGGGTCGAAGGACCAGGAGGAGCCGAGGCCGTGGCAGTCGTCGCAGGCGCCGTAGGGGCTATTGAAAGAGAAGGAGCGGGGCTCGATTTCGGGGACGCTCTGGCCGCAGTCGGGGCAGGCCATCTTGAGCGAGTAGAGGCTCTCGGCGCCGTTGACTACGGCGACGGTAACGAGGCCGGCGGCGAGTTTCGTGGCGGTTTCGATGGAGGCCTCGAGGCGCTTTTCGAGGCCGGGCTTAAGGAGGAGGCGGTCGACGACGACTTCGATGGTGTGGTTCTTGCGCTTGTCGAGGACGATGTCCTCGTCGAGGGAGCGGAGCGTGCCGTCGATGCGGGCGCGGAGGAAGCCGGCGCGGGCGTACTTTTCGAGGTCCTTCTTATACTCGCCCTTGCGGCCGCGGGCGACGGGGGCGAGGATCATGATGCGGTCGGCATCGCCTGGCTGTTTTGGGCGCAGGGCGAGGATCTGGTCGAGGATCTGCTGGGTGGACTGCTTCGAGATGGGGATGTTGCAGTTGGGGCAGTGGGGCGCGCCGATGGAGGACCAGAGGAGGCGGAGGTAGTCGTAGATTTCGGTGATGGTGCCGACGGTGGAGCGGGGCGAGCGGTTGGTGGTCTTCTGTTCGATGGAGATGGCGGGGGAGAGACCGTCGATGGAGTCGACTTCGGGGCGCTCGAGCTGGTCGAGGAACTGGCGGGCGTAGGGGGAGAGGGTCTCGACGTAGCGGCGCTGGCCCTCGGCGTAGATGGTATCGAAGGCGAGGGAAGACTTGCCGGAGCCGCTGAGGCCGGTGATGACGGTCAGCGAGTTGCGGGGGATCTCGACGCTGACGTTTTTCAGGTTATGCATCCGCGCCCCGTGCACGGAGATGCGGTCGATCATGGCGGAGGAGGGGCTACGGTCCATTGTGACGCGGCGGGGGAGGGGGAGGCAACGGCGGGAGAGGCCTCTTGCATTTTCAAGAAGTTACAGGTTCGGGTTGTGAAATAGATTGGAAAAATGGCCCGAGGCGGCGGGATCGGCCGGGCACGGCCAGATCAGGCCGAGGTGCGCCCGCCAGGGGGGAGGGCCGGCGGGCGCAAGTCGAGCGGGGCGATGGGAGGAGGCGATGCGGTTGTCAAGGAACGGGGCCGGGGACGACTCGCGCCGCCGCGGCAGGCCAATAGAAAAGCGGGGCGAGCCGAAGGGCTGCCCCGCGTCCATACCATAGCATGCGTGTCAAGTGGGAGAGTCTTCTCATGCGTAATGAGCCTGAAGAGGGCGTTTGATTCTCACGCGGGATGAGCCTGAAGGTGAGGCGCCGGGCGATGCTACGGGTGAATGAAGATCACCATGCACGATGCCGACCGAGCGAGTTTAGACCAG
>JACRBC010000083.1 GCA_016213245.1 Candidatus Solibacter usitatus
GCAGGTGACGCTGGCGGTGGTGGCGGCGGGCGCCGGAACGGTCAACCTGCCGGACACGGTGGGCTATTCGGTGCCGGAAGAGCACGCGGAGCTGATCGGGAGAATGGCGCGGGCGGTGGGCGAGAGCGCGATCATCAGCGTCCACTGCCACGACGACCTGGGGCTGGCCACGGCCAACAGCCTGGCGGCGGTGGCGGCGGGGGCGCGGCAGATCGAGTGCACGATCAACGGAATCGGGGAGCGGGCGGGCAACTGCGCCTTGGAAGAGGTGGTGGTGACGATGAACGTGCGGCAGGACCGGCTGCCGTACTACACCAGCATCGTGACCGAGCACCTGTTCCCGGCGAGCCAGATGCTGACGGAGATGATCGCGTTCGGGCCGCAGCCGAACAAGGCGCTGGTGGGGGCCAATGCGTTTGCGCACGAAGCAGGGATCCACCAGGACGGGTATTTGAAGGAGAAGTCGACCTACGAGATCATCGACCCGAAGTCGGTGGGGATTCCGGAGGGGCGGCTGGTGCTGGGCAAGCACAGCGGGCGTCATGCGCTGCGGTCCAAGTGCGAGCATCTGGGGCACACGCTGAGCAAGGAAGAGCTGGATGCGGTCTATCATGGATTTATCGAGATCGCGGACCGCAAGAAGGGCGTGACCGACCAGGAGATATCGGCCCTGATTCACACGATGAAGGCGGGGGAGAGTTTCCGGGCGAAGGCCGCCGATTAGAGCAACAAAGACAATGAACCTGAACATCCTCGTCCTGCCGGGCGACGGCATTGGACAGGAGGTCACCCGGGAAGCCGTGCGTGTCCTCCACCGCGTCGCCGAGAAGTACCACCACACGCTGCAACTGACCGACGGGCTGTTGGGTGGGATCGCGATTCACAAGACGGGCACGCCCTTCCCCGACGAAACGGCGCGGCTGGCGTCGGAGGCCGATGCCACGCTGCTGGGGGCGGTGGGACTGCCGGAGTTCGACAACGCGCCGCCGGCGCAGAGGCCGGAGCGGGGGCTGCTGGGTATCCGCAAGGTGATGGGGGTGTATGCGAACCTGCGGCCGGTGCGGACCTACGAGGCGCTGATCGAGTCGTCGCCGCTGAAGAACGAGCGGATTCGCGGGACGGACATGATCATCGTGCGGGAGCTGACCGGAGGGATCTACTACGGGACGCCGCGCGGGATCGAGGGATCGGGCGATACGGAGCGGGCGGTGAACACGATGGCCTACACGCGGGCCGAGATCGCGCGGATCGGGCGGATGGCGTTTCACCTGGCGCGGCAGCGGCGCAAGAAGGTGGCGTCGGTGGACAAGTCGAACGTACTGGAGACGTCGCAGTTGTGGCGCAGGGTGATGGTGGAGGTGGCGGCGGAGTTTCCGGAGGTGGAGCTGGAGCACATCCTGGTGGACAACTGCGCAATGCAACTGGTGCTGAACCCGACGCGGTTTGACATTGTGGTGACGGAGAACATGTTCGGCGACATTCTGTCGGACGAGGGAGCGGTGCTGGCCGGATCGATCGGGATGCTGCCGTCGGCGTCGATTGGCGAGAAGAAGTCTTCGGGGGCATGGGTGGGGCTGTATGAGCCGGTACACGGCTCGGCGCCCGACATCGCGGGGCAGAACAAGGCGAATCCGCTGGGGGCGATCGGGAGCGTGGCGGCGATGCTGGAGTACAGCTTCGGGCTGCTCAAAGAGGCGCGGGCGGTGAACGGAGCGATTGAGAGCGCGCTCAATGCCGGACGGGTGACGGCGGACTTGAAGCCGAAGGGCTCGCCGCTGACGACGGAGCAGGTGGGCGCGGCTGTGTGCGAGGCGATTTAGTTATGTCGAAACCGCGGAACATTATTGAAAAGCTGTGGGACGCCCATGTGGTGACGGAGCCGGCGGGGGCGCCGTCGTTGCTCTACATCGACCTGCACCTGGTACACGAAGTGACGTCGCCGCAGGCGTTCGAGGGGCTGAGGCAGAGGGGGCTGAAGGTGCGGCGTCCAGACAAGACGTTCGGCACGTGCGACCATTCGACGCCGACGACGCCGCGCGACCTGCCGATTGTGGACCCGATCGCGCGGGCGCAGGTGGCGCAGTTTGAGAAGAACTGCACGGAGTTCGGGATTCCGCATTTTGGGTTCCTGAGCGAGCGGCAGGGGATTGTCCACGTGATCGGGCCGGAGTACGGGTTGACGCATCCGGGGATGACGGTGGTGTGCGGCGACTCGCACACGGCGACGCACGGGGCGTTTGGGGCGCTGGCGTTCGGGATCGGCACGAGCCAGGTGGAGCACGTGCTGGCAACGCAGACGCTGTTGCAGCGCAAGTCGAAGAGCTTCGCGGTGCACGTCAACGGCGCATTGCAGCGGCAAGTGACGGCCAAGGACATCATCCTGGCGCTGATCGCGCGCATCGGCGTGGGCGGGGGCACGGAGTGCGTGTTCGAGTTCACGGGGTCGACGATCCGGGCGCTGACGATGGAAGAGCGCATGACGGTGTGCAACATGTCGATCGAGGGCGGGGCGCGCGCCGGACTGATCGCGCCGGACGATGTGACGTACGAGTTTCTGAACGGGCGGGCGTTCGCGCCGCAGGGGGCGGCGTGGGACGCGGCGGTGGCGCGGTGGAGGGAGTTGCCATCGGACGAGGGGGCGACCTACGACAAGGAGATTGCGATAGACGGCGCGGCGCTGGAGCCGATGATCACGTTCGGGACCAACCCGGGGATGGGCATGCCGATCTCGGGGGTGGTGCCGGATCCTGCGACCGTGAGCGACGCGGCGGAGCGGGAGACGCTGAGGAAGGCGCTGGAGTACATGGCTCTGGAGGCGGGCAAGCCGCTGGCCGGGAAGCCGATCGACGTAGTCTTCATCGGAAGCTGTACGAATTCGAGGATGAGCGACCTGCGGGCGGCGGCGGCGGTGCTGAAGGGGCGGAAGGTGAGCGGGAAGGTGCGGGTGATGGTGGTGCCGGGGTCGCAGCAGATCAAGCGCGAGGCGGAGGCCGAGGGGCTGGACCAAGTGTTCCGGGAGGCGGGAGCGGAGTGGCGGGAGGCGGGCTGCTCGATGTGTATCGCGATGAACGGCGACCAGTTGGCGCCGGGGCAGTACTCGGTGTCGACGTCGAATCGGAATTTCGAAGGACGGCAGGGCAAGGGGGGCAGAACGCTGCTGGCGAGCCCGCTGACGGCGGCGGCGAGCGCGGTGACGGGCGTGGTGACGGATCCGAGGAGCTTTCAGTAATGGACAGATTCACGGCGTTTGAATCATGCGTAGCGGTGCTGGCGGTGGACAACATCGACACGGACCAGATCATCCCGGCGCGGTTCCTGAAAACGATCTCGAAGGAGGGGCTGGGGGAGCAGTTGTTCTTCGACTGGCGGTACGAGGCGGACGGGAGTCCGAAGGCGGATTTCGTGCTGAACTCGGCGCCAGCGAAGTCGGCGCAGGTGCTGCTGGCGGGGGACAACTTCGGATGCGGATCGTCGCGGGAGCACGCGCCGTGGGCGCTGACGCAGTTTGGGTTCCGGGCGGTGATCTCGACGTCGTTCGCGGACATCTTCAAGGGCAACGCGTTGAAGAACTCGCTGCTGCCGGTGGTGGTGGGTCGGGAGATTCACGCGAAGCTGCTGAAGCAAGTGACGGGGGACCCGCTGTGCACGGTGCGGGTGGATTTGGAGACGCAGACGCTGACTTTGCCTGATGGGTCGGAGTGCGGTTTCGCGGTGGACGAGTTTTCGAAGACGTGCCTGCTGGAGGGGGTGGACGAGCTGGGGTTTTTGTTGAAGCACACCGATGAGATCGGGGTGTATGAGGCGGGGCACGGCGGGGGGGTGGACACGGCATATGCGCTAACTTAATTCTGTTGACTGGCTTCAAGTCAACAGCTACTCTTGGGCATGGACACACGAGAAGCGCTTGAGTTTCAATGGCCGTATCTACTGACCCTGCTCCCGCCGTTTGAAGATCTCGAAGCTGGCGC
>JACRBC010000085.1 GCA_016213245.1 Candidatus Solibacter usitatus
ATGCAGGTCACCAAGCGCGCCGACGCCTCCACCCTGCGCGTCATCGAACGCATCCGCAAGGCCCTGCCCGAGATGCAGGCCGTCTGCCCCGAGGACGTCACCGTGCGCCTCGAGTTCGACCAGTCCGGCTACGTCTCGGCCGCCATCGCCAACCTGACGTTCGAAGCCCTGCTCGGCGCCCTGCTTACCGGCCTCACCGTGCTCCTGTTCCTGCGCGACTGGCGCGGCGCGCTGGTCGTCATCACCACCATCCCCGCCTCGCTGCTCGCCGCCCTGGTCGCGCTGTGGGCCTTCGGCCAGACCGTGAACATCATGACCCTCGGCGGCCTCGCCCTCGCCGTCGGCGTCCTGGTCGACGAGGCCACCGTCGAAATCGAGAATATCCACGCGCACTTGGGCCTGGGGCTCGAGCGCGCGCGAGCCGTGCTCGACGCCTGCCGCAAGACCGCCCTGCCGCGCCTGCTCGCCATGGTCTCCATCCTCGCCGTCTTCGTCCCGGCCTGGTTCATGACCGGCGTCGTCCGCCAGCTCTTTGTGCCCATGGCGCTGGCCGTCGCCTGCGCCATGGTCGCCTCCTACTTCCTCTCCAGCACGCTTGTGCCGGTCATGGCCTCCCGCCTCCTGCGGCCCCACGCTGAAGCGCCCTCCCGCCTGCGTGCCTTCTACGACCGCTACCTGGCGCTCGTCCTGAAGCTGCGCTGGCCGCTGGCCGGACTCTACCTCGCCTCGGCCTGCGTTCTGCTGTGGTGGCTCTCGCCCATGATCGGCCGCGAAGTCTTCCCGCCGGCCGGCGAGGACATCTTCCAATTGCGCATGCGCGCGCCTGCCGGGACCCGCATCGAGAAGACCGAAAAGCTGGCGCTGCAGGTTCTCGATGTCATCAAACGCGAAGCCGGCCCGGCGAATGTCGCCATCTCCACCGGCTTCATCGGCGTGCAGCCGCCCAGCTACCCCATCAACACCATCTACCTCTGGACCAGCGGGCCCCACGAGGCCGTGCTCAAAGTGGCGCTGAAGAAGCAGGCCCCGCTGAAAGGCGAAGAGCTGCGCGAGCGCCTGCGAGCCGCCCTCAAGAAGGAATTGCCCTCGGCATCGTTCAGCTTCGAGCCCGGCGACATCGTCGGGCAGGTGATGAGCTTCGGCGCCGCCGCGCCTATCGAGGTCGCCGTTCAAGGCCCCAACCTGGCCGACAACCGCGCCCACGCCGCCAAGGTGCAGGCGGAGCTGGCGAAGATCGCCAGCCTGCGCGACCTGCAATACGCGCAGGCCATGGACTATCCAACGCTGGATGTGACCATCGACCGCATGCGGGCCGGGCAGTTCGGCCTCACCATGTCGCAGGTGGCGAAGTCCATGCTCGCCGCGACCTCGAGCTCCCGCTTCGTCGAACCCAACTACTGGCGCGACCCCGCCTCCGGCAACGCCTTCCAGATTCAAGTCGAGATCCCCTACCAGCGCATGGACTCCATCGATGCCCTGCGCGGCGTTCCCGTCATGGACAACGGCGAGCCGCGCCCGCTGCTCGGCGACCTGGCCCAGATCAAGACCGGCCACGCCATGGGCCTGGTGGAACGCTACAACATGCAGCGCGTGGTCAGCCTCACCGCCAACGTCCACGGCGTCGCGTTGAGCGAAGCCTCCGCCGATATCGGCCGCGCCGTGCGCCGCGCCGGCGCGCCGCCCAAGGGCGCCAGCGTCAAGGTGCGCGGGCAGATCCCGCCGCTGGAGGAGACCGAAAAGAATCTGAAGTACGGCATCGCCGCCTCGCTGGCCGCCATCTTCCTGCTGCTGGCGGCCTTCTACGAGAGCTTTCGCGTCTCCTTCGCCGTGCTGCTCACCGCCCCGGCCGTGCTGGTGGGCGTTGCCGTCGCGCTGCTGGCAACCGGCACGACCATGAACATCCAGTCCTTCCTCGGCGCCGTGATGGCCACCGGCATCGCCGTGGCCAACTCCATCCTGCTCTGTTCCTTCGCCGAAAGCGCGCGCTCCGGCGGCGCCACTCCGCAAGATGCCGCCCGCCAGGCCGCCTCCGGCCGCCTGCGCGCCATTCTGATGACCGCCTCCGCCATGATCGCCGGCATGCTCCCCATGGCCTTCGGCTTCGGCGAGGGCGGCGCCCAGACCGCTCCGCTGGCCCGCGCCGTGATCGGCGGCCTTGTCTTCGCCACCATCGCCACCCTGACCGTCTTGCCCGCCCTCTACGCCATCGTCATGCAGGGCGCCAAAAGGAGAACGCATGAAACAGAGCCGCGACCGTAAGGGAGCGGTATCGGAACTTCGGATTCGGCACACCAGCGTCCTTGTCCTGATTTTCCTTTCCGCCGGCCTCTGCTTCGCGCAGGGAGTCAGGCTCCCCGCCGAACTCGCGCCCTACCAGCAGGTCGCCGTCACCGCCCGCATCTCCGGCATCGTCGAAAAGGTGCTCGTCGACCGCGGCAGCGCGGTGAAGCAGGGCGATCTGCTGGTGGAACTCTCGGCCCCGGAGATGAAAGCCCAGCTCGCCGAGGTCGAGGCCCGCGCCCAGGCCATCGAGGCC
Organism: Candidatus Solibacter usitatus; assembly: GCA_016213245.1. Lineage (GTDB taxonomy): Bacteria > Acidobacteriota > Terriglobia > Bryobacterales > Bryobacteraceae > Paludibaculum > Paludibaculum usitatum_A. The sequence goes on from JACRBC010000085.1 coordinate 2,537, forward strand.
CAGCGCGCCGAGTCCGCCGCGCGCCTCGTTGCCGCCGAGAGCACGCTGGCCCGGCTGACCGCCGCCGCCGCCACGCCCGGCGCCGTCGCCCAGAACGACATCGTCCAGGCCCGCCAGCAGGTGGATGCCCTCAAAGCCGCTCTGGCGGCCATCGGCAGCAGCGCCGCGGCCGCCCGCTCGCAGGCGCAGGTGCTCGAACGACTGCAGTCCTACCTCGCCATCACCGCCCCCTTCGCCGGCGTGATCACCACGCGTTGGATTCATCCCGGTGCGCTCGCCTCGCCGTCCTCCGGCCCGCTGCTGGAATTGGAGCAGGTCTCCCGCCTTCGCCTCATCCTGGCCGTGCCTGAATCCGAGATCCGGTCGTTCCCCGCCGGCATGAGAGTGGCTTTCACCGTACCCGCCCATCCCAGCCGCACATTCACCGGCGTCATCGCCCGCCTCAGCCGCTCGCTCGATCCCAAGTCGCGCACCATGCCCGTCGAGGCCGACGTGATGAACCCCGACGGCGCGCTCGCCCCCGGCATGTACGCCGAGGTCGCCCTGCCCGCGAAGAAGTGACTGGCCTCAATGCGGTTCGCTGACCACTGCGAACTTTCCTTTATGCCGACACCGCGTTGACCCGCCATATGGCTTCCCGTCATGTCCGGGTGGAGCCTCGAGGTCTCAATTGCGGATCGGTCGTTGGTGGAACAGACGGCCTGGAATTCCCAAGGCTACGTGCGGGGTCGACATCCGGATTGCCGACGATCCCGGAGTCGAGCGCCTTCGATCCGCATCACAGCGTTCATCGCGATTGTTCCGCGAAGCCGTTGGACTTCGTTCGTCGAGATCATCCAGCGAACTGCTGAACGCGTTCAGTGGTCACTGGGCGGCAAGGTACTGAGAAGTTTACCCTCGATCAGATCCCAGAGTTCGATCTGGCCCGAGTCGGTGCCTAAGGCTGTACGGTGATGAGAGTGGTCAAACGCGAGATTGCTGGTCGTTCGGGCGGCTGGTACGACGCGACTTTCTTCGGTCTCAGGGTTCCAGAGTCGGACCGCACCTCCAAGGGCGGCGTATGCAATCCAACCGGAGTTTCCCAATACTGCAATCGTGCGAACGTATCCCGGTTGAGCTTTGGAGGTGTGCAGGAACTGCCTTGTTCGCAGATCCCAGACATACACCCGCCCATCCTGGTTGCCCATGTACAGCAGGTTTTTGTTCCCGTCGATCGCAATTGGGGCGAAGGCAAGGAACTCCCGGGCGGCGGTAAGCCGGCTGATGAGGTTCCCCGACCGGAAACTCCAGACGGCAGGCCAGTGGCCGGCTCCGAAGATGAGGCTGTCGTCTGGGCTGAGCGCCACTTCGCCATAGATGGTGGAACAACAAGCCTTTTGATGGGCCTTGCCAGTGCTGATTTCGATGGCAAGAATCGCTCCACGACCGTTGATCGTGAGAAGAGACTGCCCATCGGCCGTGAAGCGCACCGTGCCATAGTTCGCCTGGTCGCCTCGAATGACCCGTGTCGGGTTGGGGCTAAGCAACGGAACCAGAGTGATGTTCTTGTTTGCGACCGCCAGGTACTCTTCGTTTGGGTCAAACTGGAGATCGTTTAGATGGCCGTTGGTTTCATGAACTTCCCGGACAGTCTGGGGGCGCCCGAGATGCCAGATTCGGACCTGACCGGCGGCGGTTCCACTCGCTATCCATCGGCCCGCTGAACTAAGTGCGAGTACCTCAATTCCTCGAGAGACAGGGCCGCGGGGAGACAGTTCGAGCGCCAACCACGCAGCCGCACCGAGCAGCAGCAGACTGGCAGCAGCCATAATCGTTCGTCGATGATCGCACGCGCTCACGGGCAAGAAGGTCAGACTACACCTCATCCTCATTTGTTCCCGAGGCGGTCAGATTCGGAGACAGTTCCCGCTTGGTCAGTCAGCGCTTGGCAACGATCGCATGAGAGTTCAGACCGCGCTCACCTGCCATAGGGGCTGCATCCCACCGAACCGTCCGGGCGCGAGGGTGACACGCTCGGGGAGTCGCCTGGATACCGGTAGGCCGGCTTGCCGGCAGCAGTCGTCATCCATGACCGGGTGGAGCGTCGATGCCGTATCTGCGCGGCGATCGTTGCTGAATAATGAAGCGCAGGATACTCAAGGCAACACTTGAGGCTAACCCCCGGATTCACGACTACGCGCCCAAGTGGACTGTTTTCCGAGTGGCCAATCGACGAAGGTTTTGGTCGACACTTCCGACAACGCCGTTTGGGGCCAGCTTTCGGTATCCGCGGTTCCCGGCCAGAATGGCGTTTTCATGGCACCGGCCGCATTTCCTGGAGGCTGGCTTTACAGCCATCGAGAACGGCTCCGGAAGGAAAGACCGTGACTGGGGGGGATGGTAGGAATGTGGCCGGGTGTAGAATCATCAGGAAGCCGGGAACCGAGATGGGCATACTGAATCAAGTGCACTCCTCCAAGCTGCTTTTCGTCCTATCGTTATGCATCGCAGCAGTTGCTCAAACGACGCCGAGCCAGGAACAGTATGCCGGCACATTGGAGGCTGAGCTGGTACCGGAGTTCTCCATTTCATGGACGGCGGCGCTCTCCATTACGGAGAGGCAGAACCTGCCTATCCCGCAGCCAGGCAGGGATGCTATGGTCTTCGAGGGGCAATTGAAGTTTCTGAAATTGCCCGTAGCCGAGGAGGTGGTTCGGGTTCTGCTGGTGGAGAGTCCCCAGCGAGGAACGTTGCTTTATGCGGATCTGGATCATGATGGGCGCTTCGGCCCTTCAGAAGAGTTCAGATTCAATCCAGTAAAACAACGCCCCAGAGCCATCGGGGACGTCGTGCTGCCGTTACGCCTCCCGAACGGCCCATTTCACTACTTTCCCGTCAGAGTGCGGCTGTTTCCCGTCGACAGCCGGCCGGGGGAGTCAGCTCGACCGGAGAAGCGCACAGTGGCCTATAGCTTTTGGGCCTATGCGACTGGAACCGTTCAGGTTGACGGGAAACCCATTCGTGTGTGGTGTCAGTACAATTCCGCAGAGCGCGTTGCCGATCCGCGCAACGGCATGGTGGGCATGGACCTCGATGGGGATGGTATCCTGGCAAGCTCTCCTTCGCCTGAGCAATCCGTAGCGAAAGGAGAAGCGGTCGTCTTTTCAGTTGGCCGGAAGTTCCTGTCGATCGATCGAATCGATCCGGCAAGCCGGGTGATTGTGCTGCGCTCCCACCCAGAAGTGGACTACCGCAGGATCGAACTGAGGGCCGGTGTTCAGTTTCCGGATTTCGAGTTCGTGGATTTTAAGGGCCATGCTCACAGGCTTTCCGAATTCTCCGGCAAGTACGTTCTGCTGGACTTCTGGGGTAGTTGGTGTGGTCCCTGTATTGGACAGTTTCCGTACCTCAAACAGGTATATGCTGACTTCCGCGCACGAGGACTGGAGATCATAGGCATCAACAGCAGGGACTCCATAGAGAACGCGAAGAGATGCATCGCTGAACATGGCCTGAAATGGGTCCAGGCCACATCAGAAAGCACGAGCGACCTGGTGGAGAAGAGACTGCGCATCGATTCCTATCCCACTCTAATCCTTCTCGATCGTGAGCGGCGTCTAGTGATGATCGGAGGGCCGGCCTCAGAGGGTGACTTGCCGCGAACCTTGGAGAGGCTCTTGCCCCCGGCGGGACCCACCGTGCCATAACTCCGCGCCTGCATCAGATGATCATTCTCATGATGTGGGTTCGCATTGCATCCATCAGGCCGATGGGAACGACGTAAGAGTGATGGGGTGGGCGCCCGCCGCCTCTACCCTGGCGTCCTGGCGACGCCCCATCCGCGGCTTGCGCGTCCGGTTTTCGAGAAGACTCCGACACGCAGATCGCGGTAGGTAAGACGGCACTCCGGAAAGTGCGGATGTGCGGTCCCCAAGTCCGCTTGTGGGAACTTGACCATGGCCGGCTCCGGTCGGTTGGCGGCCATTCCGGGGTTGGACAGCGAATCGTTGGAGATCAAGCCCGCAACAGCGCGCTTCCGCCGCAATTCCGCTTTGAGAAAGTTGCGGCCGGACAAGTGCCGGTTCCAGCTTCAATACCGGCACTTCGGGAACCGTCCCGGTGCACTCCGTAGCACATCGAGGATAATGGGCGATCCGGCAACAAGCGGCAGACGCCCCCCCATCAGAAAGCCGCTGGCGGCTCAAGTGAGTGGCCTCCAGGCCGCCCTGCATCGAATTGGCCCTCCAGAAGTGAACGGCAACGCCACTACTCCCCCTCCGCCGCCATCCGCCCGTCTTCGTCCAGCCTGAACCGCCGACCGCGCCAGTACACCGTCCGCCCGCTCATCCCCGCCAGCCACACCGCAAAAGCCCACACGTCCCACAGAGGAATGAGCGGCGCGGCGAACAGCGCCGGCCAGTGGCGCAGCACGCCGAAACCGGCGGCCACTCCCATCGCCACCCGCGCCACCCACAGCGTCAGCGCCATCGGCCAGTTGCCCGCTGCCGCATTCACAATAGCCCACACGCCGGCGTGCGTCACCGGCAGCCCCAGGTATCCCCCGCCGCGCGATACCCGGATCGTGCGCGCCCAGCGCACCTGGTGCCGCCACACCTCGCGCCAATCGGGAGCGCCCAGCGTGGTGGCCACCACCACCTCCGACATCGACGAACGCCGCCCCAGCGCCGTGATGCGTTTGGCCAGTTGGTAGTCGTCGGCGATGAACTCGCCGATCGCTTCGAAACCGCCCATCGCCTCCAGGTCCGCCCGCCGGAAGCATAGCGTCGAACCCAGGCCGAACTCGCGAATCCCTACCAGCGGCGCCACCAGCGTGGACGGAATGAAGTCCGTCGCGATGCCCAGCGCCTCCCACTGCCCGGCCGGTGATTGCGCCGCCGCCCGGTAGAGACAGGTGACCACCCCCGTAGCGGCGCGCTCCAGCGGCGCCGCCACCCGCCGCAGGTACTCCGGCGGCACGCTGATGTCGGCGTCGTTCACCACCAGGACATCGTGACGCGCCTCTCTAGACAGGGCCGCCAGCACGCCCGCCTTCGCGTTCGGCGCTTGGGTCGGGGCCACTACCAGCCGCATTTCGACATCAGGGCGGTCCGCCATCAGTTGGCGGATCACGGGCACGGCCGCATCGTCCGCATCCTGCACGCCGAACAGAATCTCGAAATCCGGGTAGTCGAGCCGCGCGTGGCTCTCAAGCGCCGCTTTGAGCCCCTCATCCACCCCGCGGACCGGTTTCAAAATGCTGACCCCGGGCGTTGAGCCGCCGGGCGTCTTCGCGTAACGCAGGCGGGACTTCCCGGCGTGGACAACCGCCGCCAGCAGCGCCACTGCCTGGTAGGCCAGCGCCACCGCGCCGGCAACGAGAAGGATGAGTGAGAGCCAGTTCATCAGTGTGATAGCAGTGCCACCCCCGCCGCCACCAGCAGCGCGCCGGCCCACCGCCGCCGGTCCACATTCTCTTTGAGGATCACACGCGCCAGCGCGGTTTCCAGCACCAGGCTGCCCGCCGACGCCGGCACCGCGAAGCTCAGGTCGGCGATCCTCAGAAGTTGAGTGAACGAGAAGAAGGATGCCGCCATGAACACGATCGAAAGCGGGATCTTCCATTTCGCCCCGCCCCTCCGCATGCCGTGCGATTGCAGCAGGTCCGCGCACACCGTCGAGAACACCACTCCGGCCAGCAGCATCCACTGGTTCACGGCTTCTGCCCCTCGCGCGTGGGAGGCGTCAGCCCCGTGAGCGCCGCGCCGGCCACAATCAGCAGCGTGCCCGCCCAGCGCCCGGCCGAAATGTGCTCGTGCAGAAACACCGCTCCCAGCCCCGCGTTCAGCACGTAGCCCACCGCCGTCACCGGCAGCACGTAGCTCAGGTCCGCCCGGCCCAGCAGCCGGATGCGCAGCAGCGTCCACACGATCAGCAGGACGATGCCCAGCAGTACAAACGGTTGGAGCAAAGAGAGGAGCGGCCCCGCCCCGTCCGGAACCCGCTTCATGCCCCACCCCAGGGCGAGGTTGCCAACCGCGTTGGCCACGATCACGGCGGCGGTGAGGAGCAGGGTCGCCGGTCGCATCTGCCCTCTAGTCGGCGTTGGCCGCCGCCGCCTTTGAAGCAGAAGCCGCCGCCTGCTGATCCGCGACGAACCGCTTGCGCTTGCTCCGCAGGCTCAGGTACTCTCGCGCCTCCTTGTACAGCCGCTTCACGTCGCCGTTCATCACGGCCTTGCTCACTACGCGGAAGGCCGCCTTCGGGCGGTAGTAATACTCGTCGTAAAACCGCTGCACCCAGTCCACCAGTTCGGCCCGGTCCAGCCCCGGATACACGATGTTCGGCAACTGGTGGCCGCCCTCGTCCGTCATCGACGCGCCAAGCTGGATCAGTCCGTTCTTCTCGGCGTGATCGTAGAACTCCGTGCCCGGATAGGGATGCGCGATCGAGACCTGGATGGTCTCGCAATCGATCTCCTTGGCAAAGTTGATGCTGCGCCGGATCGACTCGCGCGATTCCCCCGGCAGCCCGACGATGAAGTCCGCGTGCACCGTCAGCCCCAGCTTGTGCGCGTTCTTGGTGAACCGCCGTGCCATGTCCACCGTTGCGCCCTTCTTGATGTTCTTCAGGATCTGCGGGTCGCCCGACTCGTAGCCGACGATCATCAGCCGCGCCCCGGCGTCTTTCATCGCCGCCAGCGTGTCGTAGTCCGTCGTCACCCGCGACGTGCAGGACCACGTCACCCCCAGCGGCGCCAGCTTCTTGCACAGCTCAATCGTGCGCGCGCCCTTGTAGTTGAACGTATCGTCGTCGAAGAAGATCTCTTTCAGTCCGGGAAAATTCTCCTTCGCCCAGGCCACCTCGGCCACCACGTCGTCCGCCGAGCGCAGCCGCCAGCGGTGGCCCGAGTGCGTCTGCGGCCACAGGCAGAACGTGCACATCGCCGGGCACCCGCGCGACGTGTACAGCGCGATCGCCGGGTTCATCAGGAACGGCACGTTGTACCGCCGGAAGTCCAGGTCGCGCTTGTAGACCTTGGTCACCCACGGCAGCTCGTCCAGGTTCTCGATGTAGCCGCCTTCCGGGTTGTGAACGATCTCGCCGTTCTGGCGGTAACTGACGCCCGGCAGCTCATCGAGCGGCGTGCCGTTGGCGTAGTTCACAATCTGGTAGTCGAACTCCCGGCGCACCACGAAATCCACGGCCGAGTGCGCCAGCGCCTTTTCCGGCTCCACCGTCACCGGCGGGCCCACGAAGCACACCTTCAGCTTCGGGTTGGCGTCCTTCATCATCTCCGCCATGCGGATGTCCACGTGGAAGCCGGGCGTGGACGTGAACAGCACCAGCAGTTCAAAGTCCTTGCCGATCTCGACTGTCTGCTCGATGGAGATCTTGTGCGGCGGCGCATCCACCACGCGCGAGTCGGCCAGCAGTCCGGCCGGATAGCACAGCCACACCGGGTACCAGTAGGACTCGATCTCTCGCGTCGCCGGCCAGCGCGAGCTCGCGCCGCCGTCAAAGCCCTCAAATGACGGCGGGTTCAGGAAGAGTGTACGCATTCCCCGTTTCCTAGCAAAATTGTGGAAGCTAAACTTCCATTGTACCAAGGCTGTCGCGGGGAGCCCTCAAACGCTATTCCAGCAGGTGCGGATACAGCCCCATCACCCGCTCGATCTCCTCCATCTGCCCCGGCGACAGGTCCTCGTTCGCGTCCAGGCACCACCGTCCCGCCATTCTGCCCTGCCGCGCCAGCACCTCGTGGATGCCCGCGATGCAGCCGTGGAAGTGGTTGGCCGCGTCGAACAGCGCCGCGTTCAGGTCCGTCAACTGCGCGCCCAGCGAGAGCAGCAGCGCCGGCGGCGCGCCGTCCTTGATGCGCTTCAGCATCTGCGCCGCGCTCCGCGTGCCCACCGCCCACTGGCCCAGCAGCCCGCCCTTGATCCGCACCGTGATTCCCCCAAAGGTGAACGGCGTCAGCAGGTCGGCCACGATGTTGTCGTCGTTGCCCGTGTACAGCGCGATCTCCGCCGCGCGCCCGGACTCGGCCACCGCCCGGATCACGTCCAGCGTCTGGTAGCGGTTGAACGGAGCCATCTTGATCGCCACCAGCGCCTCAATCTCCGCTGCCCTCCGCCAGAATGAGTACGGCAGAATCCGCCCGCCCACAGCCGGCTGCAGGTAGAAGCCGATCACCGGGATCACCCGCGCCACCGCGCTCATGTGCTCCACCATCTCGTCGACGCTCGCGTCCTTCAGCGCCGCCAGGCTCACCAGCCCCGCGTCGTAGCCCAGCCGCACGGCCAGCTCGGCCTCCCGCAGCGCCTGCGTGGTGGGCCCGCACACGCCCGCCACCATCACCACATCCGAACCCAGCGTCTCCTCCCGCGCCATCCGCAGCACCGGTTCCAGCAGGCCGATCCCCCGGATGGTGAACTGCGTCGTGTGCACTCCCACCGCCACGCCGCCCGCGCCGGAATCCATGTAGTAGCGCGTCAGCGCCCTCTGCTTCTCCTCGTCCAGCTTTCTCTCCGCCGTCAGGCACAGCGGATGCGCCGGAATCACCAATCCTTCGTTCAAGCGTTCGCGCCACGGCATCTCTCTAAAACTTCCCTTCACGATTCTCGAAGTGCGTTGGCTTGTTCAGCAGCCGTCCGCCTTCTTCGATCCAATCGGCGATCCAGTCGATCATCTGGCCGGCGCTCACCCCGGGCCGCCCGAACAGCTCGTGGCATCGCGCCGCGTTGTTCAGCAACGCCGTCGGCGCCTCCTCGCCCGTCAGTACCGCCTCCTTGCCGAACCGGCGCGCGAAGGCCGCGGCGATGTCCCGCACCCGTAGCGTTCCCTCGCCCGTCAGGTTGAGGATGAACGGCGGCGACGCGCAATGGGCCAGCGATCGCAGCGTCACCGAATTCGCGTCCCCCTGCCACATCACGTTCACGTGCCCCATCGTCAGATCCACCGGCCGGCCTTCTTGCACCTTGCGCCCAATGTCCACCAGCACCCCGTAGCGCATCTCCACCGCGTAGTTGAGCCGCAGCAGCGCCACCGGTGTGCCCCACGTCAGCGAACCGTGCTCGAAGAGCCGCTCCCGCCCCAGCACCGATTGGGCATACTCGCCCACCGGCCCCACCGCCGTCTCTTCCGTCGCCCCGCCGGACTCCACCGGCACCAGCGGATAGACGTTGCCCGACGAAAACGCCACGATCTTCGACTCCCGGTAACGTACCGCCACCAGCCCCGGCAACAGCACATTGGCTGCCCACGTCAGCGACGGGTTGCCTGTCGAGCCGAACTTGCGCGCCGCCATGAAGATCACGTTCGGCGCATCCGGCAGCCGTTCCAGCGCGCCCGGCTCCAGCATGTCGCAGCCGATCGTCTCGATCCCCCAGCGCTCGAACAACCCGCGCGACTCCGGCGTGGAAAACCGCGACACCGCAATCACCGGCGTCTTCTTGCCCGCCTCGTCCAGCGCCCGCCGCGCCAGGTGCGCCAGCGATGGACCCATCTTTCCCGCCGCTCCCAGAATCAGCAGCGGGCCCTCCAGCGCCCGCATCGCCTCCACATCGGCGGCGCGCGGCGCTGCCAATAACTCTTCCAGTTTTTCTTCGGTCATCACGCCCTCTCGATCACTACGCTACACGAGCCTTCGGCGGGCGGATTCGATACGGCCAGCCGGATGCGCCGGACCAGGGGACCCCAGTTCGGCTTGAGCCGCGCATCTTCCGACGAGTGCTCATCGATCGCCGCACGCCACGCCTTGTCAAACCGGATGACGTAGCCTCCGTCCAGCGTCACCTCGCCCGCGCCCGAGACGCGCGCCGCCCGCGTGGTGATCAGGCTCAGCTCGATCGACTCGCGCTTTGAAAGCGCATACCGGTCCGTCAGAACCACTCGGCCCTTCACCCGGTCCAGCGCGATCTCGCGCCGCCAGCTCCTCACCCCGGCCTCGGCTGGATAGGCTCGCTCGATGTTCATCTCCAGCCGCGCTCCGCTGTCGTCGGTCGTGTTCTTGAAGCCGTGCGCCTCGAACTTCCGCCCCGCCGCCTGCTGCGCCCCGTTGATCGTCGGGCAGTTGTGCCACGCCGACTGCATCGTCCAGATCTCGTACCTCTTTGCGGAGAAGGTCTTCGCCGTGTACGTCTCCACGCCGACGTCGATCAGCACCGGCTCGCCGTCGTGGAACACGATGAAGTTGCCCACGTCGTTGTGGTTGTGGCTTTCGGCGTTGTGCCCGCCCTGCGCCGCCACGTAGAAGCCTTCCGTCGACCCCTCCTTCATCCGCGCCGCGAACACCTGTGTCCCGCCAAGCATCACGTCCCGCACCAGCGGCGGCTTGGCGCCAGAGGATGCCGCGCTCAGTTCGGCCTGGTGGAACAGCGCATCCAGCTTGCGGCCCATCGCCTCCAGGCCGTCCAGCTCGCCCGTCCGCCGCGACGCCGCCCAGGCCCCGTGCGCCGCCATCTGGGCATCTCCGATCCGCCTCCCATAGCGCCACACCAGGTTCCCGTCCGGACGCACCCGCGCCGGAGCGTCGGCGAAGTTGGTGTACCAGTCGCCCGCGATGTGCGCGCGATAAACATAGCGCCCGATCTCCCGCACCAGCGGCACGCCGTAGAAATCCAGCCGCCCGGCGCTGGCCGAATGGAGCAGCTCCAGGCAGTCGAACAGCGACGCGCCCGCCCGGCTCCAGTAGCCCGGCCCTTCGTCGCAGCCGCCGTCGTCGTGGTACGAATCCAGGAATCGGTCCACCGTCTTCATCGCCTTCAGCGCCGCCGCCGCCCGCCGCCGCCCGTCCGGCTCCATCAGCAGATTCACCGTCAGCCAGTTGGAGACGATCCACGGATTCCAGTTGTTCACGTAAGTTGGACGCGCCGGGTCCAGTCCCATCCAGCCGAAGTCGCTCCGCGTCAGCAGCGGCTCCAGCAGCCGGCGCTCCACCTCGGCCCGCAGCCGCGGCCGCAGCAGCTTGGAGAGCCTCTCCAGTTGCGGACCCAGCAGGTAGTCCGTCCAGGCGATGGCGTTGCCCGTTTCGGCGGCGAACAGGTCGACGATCGGCTCGCCGGCGTCCGGCAGCCCGCCCCCCGCCTTCTGCATTCCGATGTGCGCCGGGACGCCCCAGAAGCTCTCCTCCGAGAGCAGCCACAGCCCGTCGAGGATCTCGTCCAGGAACCGCCCCTTGTTCTCCACGCACTCGGCCAGCACCGCCCCGCGCAGCCGGTTGCGGCGGCCGAAGTGCAGATCCTCCCAGCGGGTGCGGTTGCCGTTGCGCTGGAAATCCAGAAAGACGCTCGCCGGCAGGGAGGGCCAGCTCTGCCCAAGCCGCGCCTCTCCCGCTCTCACCAAAGCGGTGCGCGTGCCGGCCGCCAACCCCTCCCACGCCGCGCGGTCGGCCGAGCGTGGATAGGGCGTCCACTGCTCACGCGCCACCAGCGCCCGGCCTACATCCTCCGCCGTGCGCGCCTGCGCCAGCAGCCGCTTCTGCGGCGGTCCTTCCGGACGGCTTTCCCGCTGCCACGCCGGCAGCGCCAGCCCCGCCGGAGCTGCCAGCACGGCTCTGCGCGTGTATCGCCTCATGGCCGCGTTCCCCGCTACTTCTGAATCGGCAGCGGGCCGAAGACCGGCGCCGGCATCCCCGCCTCGTCGCGCAGGTTCAGGTACGGGTCGCGGCCGTAACCGTGCTGCACCGTCGCCCCTTCCGGCAGCTTGCCGCCGAAAAGCAATTCCACTGCGTTCGGGTTCGACGTGCTCACCCTCTGCCGGAACACCAGCGGCTGCGGCGCGCCCGAGGCGTCGTGAATGCTGAAGCCGTTCAACCGGCCCTCGTGCACCAGCTTTCCGTTCACTTCCGCGAACTCCACTACCACCACGTTGCCCTTCACCACCTTCGCCGACACCGGCCGCGGTCCCTTGCGTGTCGAGCCCGTCGCCAGGTTGGCCAGCCGCACAGCCAGCAGCCGGAAGTCGTCGGTGCCCACGTGAATCCCGTCGTCCAGTTGGCAGTCCGTGCAACCCGTCATGAAGACGTTGGGAAGCCCCGATTCCACCTTGAGCTGCAAGTCCTGCACCCGGTTCCACTCCACCGGGCTCGCCATCGCCACGTGACGGCCGATCTGCACCTGGTAGAAAGGCAGATCCGGCTGGTTGAAATCATCGCGGAACGCCTGAATCAGGCCGCGCAACTTCTCTTCAAAGATGCCCACCGTCTTGGGTCCGGCATCCGATTCGCCCTGGTACCACAGGATGCCCTTCACCTTGCCGCCCGCCAGCCGGAAGCGCCGCAGCGTGCCCCCGTACAGCGAGTCGCCGCCCTTGTCCTTGAGTTGCGGGTCCCACTGCGCCATCGACGTTCCCCCGTGCGCGCACGGAATCAGCCCCACCGGTACGCCTGTCCGCCGCACCATCTCCAGCGCGAACGGCAGGCCCACGCCCGCCCCCTTCTTGCGATTCGCGATCCACTGCCGCAACGCGTCGCCCGTCAGGCGCTCGGCCTGCCCCTGGGCATTGCGCCGCCAGTGCACCGCATCGGTCGAGTCCGGCAGCCGGTGCAGCGGATCGGCCGCCGCCACCCACGTGTCCGTCATGTCCAGCGAGTTGACCAGCGCGCTCGGCAGCGGCGTGTTCTCCAGGTTGCCGACGCCCTCCATGTTCGACTGGCCCGCCAGAATGTACAAATCCCCCACCAGCAGGTCGCTGATCGTGGTCACTGCCGCGGATCCCGCCACGCGCAGATCCAGCCGGTACGGCCCGCCCGTGGGCAGGTTGGCGATCTCGGCGGTCCAGGAAACGCCGTTCGTCTTGCCCGCCTCTTTCCAGTCGAAGCCCGCCACGGTCATGCCTCCGGCGATGACCCGCGCCTCCACTCCAAGCGCCACCGGAGCCGCCGGCTTGGCCTTCCCCTTTACCGGAGCCGCCGGCGGGAGACCGGCCACCGTACCCTCCAGCTTCACGCTGGCGCTGTTGCCCGGCCCGCGCTGAAACACCTGGTAGTCGGCCGCGCCTTTGGTCACCTGCAGCGGCTGTGCGGCGGCAGGCAGAATCATTGAAATCAGCAGAACCGCGAGCGGTAGCGAGCGGGTACGCAGCCGCGCCGCGAGCGATAGCGAGCGCGTACGCAGCCGAGCCGCGAGCGTGAGCGAGCGGGTACGCGGTAGCGAGCAGGTGGGCAGTAGAGCCGCGAGCGTGAGCGAGCGGGTACGCGGTAGCGAGCGGGTGCGCATGAAAAAACCCTCCAAGCGCACGATTGTATCGAACTTTTAGGGCGCGCCCCCCGAACGAGTAGTAGGAGGAGGATGGTGCGGTCGGGAGGCGCGCCTCTTGCTATATCAGTGCCCGCTGTGCGCCGTTCCTCTCAGCGATATAATGCGCCCATGTCTACCAACCCGCGCAACCGGCGCGCCTTCATCCGCACCGCCGGACAGGCCGCCGCCGTCTGGACCGCCGCCAGCTACTCCCGCATCCTCGGCGCCAACGGCAAAATCAACCTCGGCTTGATCGGCTCCGGCGAGCGCGGCCGCCACGTCCTCAGCCTCTTCCAGAAGAGCGGCGAGGTCAACGTCGCCGCCGTCTGCGACGTCTACGCCCAGATGATCGACCGCGCCATCTCCCAGGCCCCAGGCGCCAAGGGCTTCGCCGATCATCGGAAACTCCTCGAAGAGAAGCAGCTCGACGCCGTCCTGGTCGCCACGCCCGACCACTGGCACGCCGTCACCGCCACCGACGCTCTCAACGCCGGCAAGGACGTCTACGTCGAGAAGCCCCTCACCCTGCGCATCGAAGAGGGCCCCATCATCGTCAAAGCCGCCCGCGTCAACAACCGCGTCTGCCAGGTCGGACTCCAGCAGCGCTCCGGCGCCCACTACATCGAGGCCAAGCAGAAGTACCTCGACACCGGCGAACTCGGCAAGATCTCGCTGGTCCGCACCTGGTGGCACGGCAATACCTACCACCTCCGCCGCGCCCCCGAAGCCCTTGCCACCAAGCCCTCCAACCTGGACTGGGCCCGCTTCCTCGGACCGGTCTCCTGGCGCGAATGGGATCCCCAGCAGTTCTGGAACTGGCGTGCCTACCTCGACTTCGGCGGCGGCCAGGTCACCGACTTGATGACCCACTGGATCGACGTAGTCCACATGTTCATGAATAACGACGCCCCCACCTCCGGCGTCGCCGCCGGCGGCGTCTATACCTACAAGGACGGCCGCACCGCCCCCGACACCATCAACGTCCTGCTGGAGTACGGCGGCCAGTACACCGCCACCTTCGAGGCCACCCTCGCCCCCGGCATCCGCGGCGCCGGCATCGAGTTCTGCGGCGCCAAGGGCAAGCTCTACATCGATCGCGGCTACTATGAATGGCTCCCCGCCGGCCGCGGCGCCAAACCGGTCACCGTCAAAGGCCCCGCCTACGATTTCACCCTCGACCACGTCAATAACTTCCTGGAGTGCTGCAAGACCCGCAACCGCCCCAACTGCGACGTCTACATCGGCCACCGCTCCGCCATGGCCTCCCACCTCGGCAACATCAGCTACGTCCAGAAGCGCCGCCTCAACTTCGATCCGGCCCGCGAGGAGATCCTGCCGCTCTAGCCGCGGCTGGGGCGGCGCCTCCAGCGCCGCCTCCCGCCGCCGGCCAGCTCACGCCCAATACCGGCGTCAGTACCGAGTCATCTGTGCTCTTTCCTCTCAAATGGCGTCTTCAGCCGCTCCTCCACCCACGCCCGGTCGATCGTCAGGCCGTACTGATCGTGCCGCATACTCTCCGCCCCCGGCGTCTTGAGCGCCTCTTCTCCGCGTCCCACCGCCCGCTCACCGCTGCCGTGTAACCCTCCGGCACGCTGAGTCCCACGTCGTAGTCGTCCAGCGTCCGGTAGCCCCACCACAGCCGCGGGCTCAGGAAAGACGTCAGCGCGCTGCCCGTCTTGGCGTCCAGCGCCTACCACACTCCAAACTCCACCTCGATCTCGCCCCATGCCCCCGGCGCCACCGCCCGCCCCGGCTCGAACACCGCCGCGCTGTAATCCCCCGCCGGCCGCTTCGCCTCCACCCCGCCCGACTTCACCCGCAGCACGTCTCCGTACCACCGCAGCACGTCCGTCCCCGCCACCGCCTCCGCCGCAATCGGCTTTCCGCTTTCATTCGGCTCTGTCCGCGGCAATGCCCACCACGGCCCCCCGCCCTCTCCCCGCCGCCCCAGACCATCTCCGCTCCGGACAAGATGGCCTCCGAACTCGCCAATGGCTGGCGCGCCCTTCGCGCCGACCCCGTCCGACCCCTCAAGCCCCAACTCGCTGCTCTCCGCCGCGACCTCGCCAAACACAAGTCCATCGTCGACGCCTGACCACACGGCCCAATCCGGTAGAGTGTGCGCCGGCATGTTGAACATCACCTGTGCAATCCGTGAGTGTCTCGCTGTCCGCGCCGGATTCGGCATCCCGCAATCCTCTCGACCCCCCTCACGCCGAGGTCGCGACCGAAACATCGCCAGCGCTGATCGCCAAGGCCCGCTCGACTGCGGAGGAGTTTCTGGCGGCCGGGTAGCTTTTGATCGAGGATTCGAGCTGCCGGAAGTGCTGGAGCGGTCGCCGATGGCTGCCGCCTCTCCATCTGCGCCACAGCCACTCTCTCCCCGTAATGCCCGGCTCGCCAGAGCCGGCCAGCCGTCCAGAACGGCTCACGTTTTCTCTTGACTCAGGTGTCACATGTGATATGGTACACGTATGGTCCCTTTCCGGCTTGTTCCGCTATCTGGCGTTCCGATAGCCGAGCAGGTTGCATTCGCCGCCAAGAAGGCCATCTTCAGCCGCAAGCTGCGCCCGGGCGACGCCTTCCCCTCGGTCCGTGCGCTGGCCCGCGCGATGAAGATTCACGCCAACACCGCGCAAAAGGTCATCGCACAGCTCGCCGCGGAAGGGCTGCTTGAGGTGCTGCCGGGAATCGGAACCGTCGTGGCCCGGCAGGCAGCGCCGCGCAGCGGCCGCGCCCGGCTGCTGGCCCGCGAAGTGGAACAGCTCGCCGTGCAGGCCATGCAGATCGGGGCCTCGCTGGAGGAGCTGCAGTCCGCCATCAACGAGTGTTGGCGCGGTCTGGCCGGGGCGCGGTCTGACCGGGGCGCGGTCTGACCGGAAAGGATGAATGATGATTCGCACCGGGAACCTTACCAAACGATATGGCCGCCACGAAGCGCTCCACGGTGTCACGTTCGAAGTGCCGCCTGCCAGCGTCTTCGCGCTCGTCGGGCCGAACGGCGCCGTAAAAAGTACCACCATCAAGATCGTCATGAATCTCGTCCGGCCGAGCGCCGGCCGCGTCGAGGTTTTTGGCGTGGATTCGCGGCGGCTCGGCGCCGGGCAACTCGCACAAATCGGGTACGTCTCGGAAAACCAGAAGCTGCCAGAGTGGATGCGGGTCGACTATTTCCTCGACTATTCGAAGGCGCTCTACCCGTCCTGGGACGACGCCCTGGCCGCCGAATTGGTGCGCGAGCTCCAGTTGCCCCTGGGCCGCCGTTTGAGCGCGCTCTCGCGCGGCATGAAGGTGAAGGCCGCGCTGGCGGCATCGCTCGCCTACCGCCCGCGCCTGATCGTCCTCGACGAGCCGTTCAGCGGCCTGGACGTACTGGTGCGGGAGCAGCTCATCGAGAGCATCGTCGATCGAACTCCAGAGGCCACTGTCTTTCTCGCCTCGCACGACCTCGCTGAGATCGAAAGCTTCGCTACTCACGTGGGCTACCTCAACGAAGGCCGGCTCGAGTTTGTTGAGGAGATGACGGCGATCTCCGCCCGCTTCCGCGAGATCGAGGTCACGCTGGACGCGCCGTCCGGGTTGCCCAACGGACTCCCCGCGACGTGGCTCAACCCGGAGCAGTCCGGCCTCGTCGTGCGCTTCACCGACACGAGCTACGAAGCCCGCCGCCTGCACGACGAGGTCGTGCGCCGGTTCGAAGGGATTCGCGAGATCAGTGCCCGCGAGATGAGTTTCCGCGCCGTTTTCCTGGCGCTGGCGAGATCGAGGAGGGAGCAATGCGCCTGATGCTGCTCACTTTGCGGAAGGACGTGCGTCGTTTGTGGCCCGCGGTGGCGGTGACGTGGCTCATGCTCGCGGCGCTGGCCAATGCCGACCGCTGGAGAGCGGATTGGATGCCATCGCCCATGGAAGGCTGGACGAATCTGCTGCTGTGCGGAGCGTGGGCCTGCCTGGCGGCCCTGGCCGTGCTCGAAGAGCCCCTCGTGGGCGATCGCCATTTCTGGTTGACGCGGCCGCATCGCTGGCCCGCGCTGCTCACGGCCAAACTGCTTTTTGTGGCGCTCGCGATCCATTTGCCGTCATTCTTCGCCGACATCTTCGTGCTCGCCGCCCGCGGCCTCCCGCCCGCCTCGCATTTGGGCGATCTGCTCTCCAAGCAAGTTCTGTTCTTTGGCTGGATGGTTTTGCCGGCGATGGCGGTGGCCGCGCTGGTGCGCAACTTTGCTCAGTTTGTTATCGCGCTCTTCGCGATCGGGACCGGCCTCGCGATGCTGAACGGTGGGTTTCAGAGTATTCCCGACTACAGCGGCCTGACCAGCCAGGTGCGTCATACCCTCGTGCGGGCCCTCCTCGCTGGTGCTGCCATTGTGGTTATCTACACTCAGTACGCGCGCCGGTCGGTACTGGCCGCGCGGCTCACCGGGATCGCAGCGGCGCTGGCGGCCTCAGCGGTCTTCGCCTTTCTGCCGGCGCTCGCCGAGTACGCGGTGCGCGGCGTCGGACTAGCGGAAGCGCCCCGAATCGCGCTACGCAACACGGCCAGCGGCGAATCCGTCCCCAGCGCGGTGCGTCGGCAAGCGCGACCCACGGTGCTGCTGCCGATTGCGGTTGCGCCCGGCGAGGAGGGCGCTCGTGTGCATGTTCCGCTAGTCGACGTTGAGATCGTCGCGCCGGATGGAAGCCGCGTCGAATCTGCCCGTCCCACCCCCAATCGTCCATTCCAGCAGATCGACCTCATGGCCGTGGTCTACTCCGCATCGCGCGATAATCCGCTGGAGTGGCTCGTGCTCAGCTTCACGGACTCCGCCTGGAACCGCGTGAAGAACGCTCATGTCCGAATCGGCGGATCGGCGGCGCTTGAGTTCTACCACCCTGGCGAGACCACCATTCTGCCCATGCTTGGCAGCGGCAATGTGCCGGGGCTGGGCCGGTGCACAGCGGCCACGGTGGAGGACAGGTTTTCCGAACAGATGCTGAAGGTGCTATGCGAATCGCCACGGGTGCTTCCGGCGGCCTCGATCACCTTGCGGCATGAGCCGTCGGGGCGCGTGTGGATGCACGGACTGAACTCGGCCGTCACATACGCTCCCGGGCCGCACGGAACTTGGCTCTCGCCTCTTCATCGCGGGCAGTCCTTCTTCCGCCTGACCGGCTCCGTCCCGTCGGAGGCTGGTTCGCAGTGGCTCGTGCCCGCGAGCTATCTCTCGTCGTCTCGCGTCGAAATCACTCCCCGGATCGTCACGGGACGCGCGCTGGCACGCTTCGACTTCGCCGGCGTAGCGCTCTCCTCGTGGCTCGTGCCACGCTAGGCCATCCATCAGCGTAGTCTTGTCAGCGCAGACCCCGCTTCCGATCGCGCTCAGCCCAGCCTGCACTTTGGCGCCCGCAAGCCGCGCAGCCTCCGGCACGCAGCCTCCGCCCGAGCCACCCCGCTCCCGCCAGTCACTTTCTCCGACACACTGAACCCAGTTCTCCATGTCACTGCCGTTCGAATGGGACCCCCGGAAGGCGCGAGAGAATCTGGTAAAGCACGGTGGCAGCTTTGGTGAGGCTTCGTCCATGTTTGGAGACCCGCTCAGCATCACCATTCATGACCCGGATCACTCGGAAACTGAAAACCGCCTCATCACCCTGGGCGTTTCTTCCAAAGCCAGGTTGCTCATCGTAGTCCACTCTCAGCGTGACATTCGATTGAGGTTGATCAGCGCCCGCAAAGCCTCCAGAATGGAGAAGAAGCAATATGAAGAAAGCTAGCGGCACTCTGCGCGCCGAGTATGACTTCTCCAAGGGCCAGCGCGGACGCTACGCCAAGCGGTTCGCGCAAGGCACCAATCTCGTCCTTCTTGCGCCCGACGTGGCCCGCGCTTTCCCTGACTCCGCCTCCGTCAACGACGCCCTCCGCCTGCTCATCAAAGTCGCCGCGTCAGAGGCCCGGAAATCCCGTCGCAAGACCGCTCCACAGTAGCGCCCATTCCCATTCAACCGTACCGCCCCGCCGGTGAAAACTTAGGCGATCACATCCGCCACCCCGAAATCTTCTCAATCCCCTCAACCACTTGCGGCCCAAGCCCCTCTAACTTCCGCTCCGCCCGGTGTATCTCTCCTCCATCCTCGGCGCTGCGCGCCGACAAGACCCGGCAAGAAAGGAGCCCGACAGTGGCACTCATCCGCATGACCGAAAAACGCCTCGCCGCCAACCGCGCCAACGCCCTCAAGTCCACCGGCCCCCGTACGCCCGCCGGCAAGCTGCGCTCCTCCCAGAACGCCTGCCGCCACCGCATCTACGCCCGCAAGCACCTCCTCCCCCCGGATCAGGCCGAAGCCGTCCTCGCCCAGGCCCGCCTTACATCCGCCTCCTTCCACAATCCCATCGCCCGCCACCACTTCGAGCAGCTCCAACTCCTCGGCGCCGCCGTCCGCCACCACGAAGCCGTCGAGAATAGCCTCATCCGCGAAGCCCACGTCCGCTTCCCTCGCGACCCCAAGGCCGCCACACTCTGGGTCTATAGCGGCAACCCGCTCTGGCGCGCCAATATGGCCCGTCTCTGCGTCCTCGCCGGTCGCGAAAACCGCGCCCTCAACGCCTGGCTCCGCCACCTCAATCCGGAAAACGGTCGGTTCAACCCGTTACTGACTGAAAACAAAATCCCTTCCACGCCTGTTACCCTGGCTCCAAGTGAGCCCCCCGCCCCCGACTCTCTCTTTCACCGTCCACTCCGGCCGCTGGGCCGTCGCCCGGCTCGACCCCGCTGCGCCCATCCCCCCTTGGGCACTCGCCGGACCCCTCGCCTCCGTCACCCGCACGCCCCACGAGCTCTCCGTCGTCTGTCCCCAATCCCAGCTCCCCCCCGATCAACCCGCCGAACGGGATTGGGCCTGCCTCCAGCTCATCGGACCCTTCCCCTTCTCCCTCACCGGCATCCTCGCCTCTTTCCTCAATCCTCTCGCCCAGGCCCAAGTCCCCATCTTCGCCCTCTCCACCTTCGACACCGATTGGATCCTCGTCCCCGCCCCCCGCCTCCAACTTGCTCTGCAAGCCCTCCGGGCCGCGGGTCATAATGAGGTTTGACCCTCACAGGCCAACTGGAACAAGCCGCCTGCTGGCTGCGCGAGGCCCGCTCCGTCACCGTTCTCACCGGAGCCGGCATCTCCGCCGAAAGCGGTGTGCCCACTTTCAGAGCCCCGACCGGCAGAGCCCCGACCGGTAGAGCCCCGACCGGTAGGGAGGGGGTCCCCCCCCTCTGGAACAACTTCCGCGCCGAGGACCTCGCCACCCCGGAAGCCTTCCACCGCGACCCCAAACTCGTCTGGCAGTGGTACGACTGGCGCCGCGGCCTCATCGCCGCCTGCAAGCCCAACCTCGGCCACTTCGCCCTCTCGGCCCTCGAAGACCAGAAGGAGGCCCGGAAGCTGGACTTCACCCTCATCACCCAGAACGTCGACGGCCTCCACAACCGCGCCGGCTCCCGCCGCATCCTCAAGATCCACGGCGACATCTGGTGGGTCCAGTGCCTCGCCTGCCACAAGGTGACCTCGGACTTCCGCGTCCCCATCCCGGCCCTGCCGCCCCACTGTCCGTGCGGCGGCATGTTGCGCCCCGCCATCGTCTGGTTCGGCGAGTCGCTCCCGCTCGAAACCTGGAATCAGGCTGAAACGGCCGCCCAATCCTGCGACCTCTTTCTCGTCGCCGGCACCAGCGCCGTCGTCTATCCGGCCGCCGGCCTCGCGCCCTTGGCCCAACGCCATGGCGCGCGCGTCATCGAAATCAACATGGAGGAAACGCCGCTCAGCGGCGCCGCGGATATCTCGCTCAGAGGCCACTCCGGCGAGATCCTCCCGGCCTTGATCGCATCATGAAAATAGCTTACTTCGACGCCTTCTCCGGCATCGCCGGGGACATGACCGTCGCCGCACTAATCGACGCCGGCGCTGACACCACAACCCTGTTCACTGCCCTCGACTCCCTCTCGACCGGCGCCCGCTTCTCCGTCGAGAAGACCAAACGCGCCGGCATCGCCGCCACCAGCTTCCACATCGCCTTCGAAGACCGGAAGAAACACCGCCACCTCCCCCACATCGTCAAGATGATCGAGGCCGCAGCCCTGCCGGATCCGGTCAAGGCCAGCGCCATCCGCGTCTTCAACGCCCTCGGCGCAGCCGAGGCCCAGGTCCACGGCACCACCATCGAGAAGGTCCACTTCCACGAGGTCGGCGCCGTCGACTCCATCTGCGACATCGTCGGCGCCTGCCTCGCCCTCCACCTCCTCGGCATCGAACAGGTTCACTGCTCCCCCATCAACACCGGCTCCGGCGCCGTCCAGGCCGACCATGGCCTCATGCCCGTGCCCGCCCCCGCCACCGCGCTCCTGCTCGCCGGCAAGCCCGTCTTCGCTCGCGGCCCGGAAACCGAGCTCACCACCCCCACCGGCGCCGCCATCATCGCCGCCCTGGCCCGCTCCTGCGGCCCCATGCCCGCCATGACCATCCAAAGCTCCGGCTTCGGCGCCGGCTCCAAGGACTTCCCCGGCATGGCCAACGTCCTCCGCGTCCTCATCGGGGAAACCACCGCCGCCCCCGAGTCCACCCTCGTCTCCGTCATCGAGGCCAATATCGACGACTCCTCCCCCGAAATCCTCGGCTACGCCATGGAGCGCCTCCTCGAATCCGGCGCCCTCGACGTCACCCTCCAGCCCGTCTTCATGAAGAAGCAGCGCCCCGCCACCCTTCTCCAGGTCATCGCCCGCCCCGAGGACCAGGAGCGCCTTGCCGCCGTGCTCTTCTCCGAGACCTCCACCCTCGGCCTGCGCATCACCCACGCCGAGCGCCGCGTCCAGCCCCGCGCCGTGGTCGAAGTCGAGACCCCCTACGGCCCCGTCCGCGTCAAGGCCGGCCCCCACGGCGCCGCCCCCGAGTTCGAGGACTGCCGCCGCCTCGCCGCCCAGTCCGGCCTCCCCCTTAAAGAGATCTACGCCGCCGCGGCCGCGGCTTACCGGAGTTCCAAATGACCAACAAGTTCTTCCTCACCACCCCCATCTACTACGTCAACTCCGCCCCACACCTCGGCACCACCTACTGCACCCTCGCCGCCGATACCATCCGCCGCTACCACGCCATGCTCGGCCAGGAGACCCTCCTCGTCACCGGCTCCGACGAGCACTCCCAGAACGTCGAACGCGCCGCCCGCAAGAAGGGCCAGTCCCCCTTCGACTTCTCCACCGAGCTCTCCGATGAGTTCAAGCGCGAATGGGACCTCTTCCACGTCCCCTACCGCTTCATCCGCACCTCCGACCCCCGCCACCACGCCACCGTCCAGTGGCTCTTCGAGCGCTGCCGCGCCAACGGCTACATCTACCCCAGCCAGTACACCGGTCAGTACTGCGTCAACGACGAGCTCTACGTCAACGACGCCGAGCCCGGCGACCCCTGCCCCGATTGCGGCCGCCCCACCGAGACCGTCACCGAGGAGAACTACTTCTTCAAGCTCTCCGCCTTCCAGGACCGCCTCCTCCAGCTTTACGAAGACCAGCCCGATTTCGTCACCCCCGACTACCGCCGCAACGAAATCGTCTCCTTCGTCAAGGGCGGCCTCCGCGACCTCTCCATCTCCCGCAATAACCTCACCTGGGGCATCCCCGTCCCCGTCGAGGGCAACCACGTCTTCTATGTCTGGTTCGACGCCCTCATCAGCTACATGACCGCCGTCCGCGACGAAGGCTGGTGGCCCGCCGACGTTCACCTGATCGGCAAGGACATCCTGCGCTTCCACGCCATCTACTGGCCGTCTTTCCTCATGGCTGCCGACCTCCCCCTCCCCGGCAAGGTCGTCGCCCACGGCTGGATCCTCAAGGACTCCGTCAAGATGTCCAAGTCCCGCGGCAACGTCGTCCGCCCCGAACCCCTCCGTCAGGTGATCGGCGCCGACCCCCTGCGCTACTTCCTGCTGCGCGAGATCCCCTTCGGCCAGGACGGCAACTTCTCCTACGACGCCCTCGTCACCCGCATCAACGCCGACCTCGCCAACGGCCTCGGCAACCTCGCCTCCCGCACGTTGACGATGATCCGTCAGTACCGCCGCGGCGCCGTCCCCGCCTCCTCCGGCTCTCCCGAAATCGCCCAGGCCGCTACCGCCGCCGTCGCCGCCTACCGCCAGTCGTTCGAGAACTACGAGTTCCACCGCGCCCTGGAATCCCTCTGGTCCCTCATCACCGTCGTCGACAAGGCCATCGTCTCCTATCAGCCCTGGATCCTCGCCAAGAAGCAGGACCCCGAATCCCAAGCCAGGCTCGACGAGATCCTCTACTCCGCCGCCGAGGTCATCCGCCTCGCCACCGCCCTGCTCGCCCCCGTCATGCCAGAGGCCACAGCCAACATCTGGTCGCAACTGGGCTTCACCGGCTCGGTCGCCGCTGTCCGCCTCGACCAGCTTGAATGGGGCCAGCTTCCGGCCGGGCAAACCATCGGCGAAATCGAGGCCGTCTTCCCGCGCCTCGACGCCCCCAAGATCATCGACCAGATCCAGGAGATCGACGACATGGAAGTGGACCGCATCAACGCCCTGCTCGGCAAGACCGACGCCCCCGCGCCCTGGTCTCCCCCGCCCGGCGTCGCCCCGCTCGCCCCCGAGATCGCCATCGACGACTTCTCGAAGGTCGACCTGCGCGTCGCCCGCGTCCTCACCGCCGCGCCCGTCAAGGGCGCCGACAAGCTCCTCCACCTCACCGTCGACGTCGCCGAGGAGCAGCCCCGCACCATCGTCGCCGGTATCGCCCAGGCCTACTCGCCCGAGCAGTTGATCGGCCGCAAGGTCGTCATCGTCGCCAACCTCGCCCCCCGCAAGCTCCGCGGCCTCACCTCCCAGGGCATGATCGTCGCCGCCTCCCTCGAAGACACGCCCCCTGTGCTCGCCGCCTTCCTCGAAGATGTCCCCGTCGGAGCCCGCCTGAAATAGCCATGACCCTCACCGACTCCCACTGCCACCTCGACGCCGAACGCTTCCACGACGACCGCGACGCCGTCGTCGCGCGCGCCCGGGAAGCCGGCGTCGGCTGGATGGTCGCCATCGGTTCCGGCGACGGCCCCCCGGACCTCGAGGCCGGCATCCGCCTCGCCGAGGCTTACCCGTTCATCTCCGCCACCGTCGGCGTCCACCCCCACGACGCCGCCAAAGCCACCCCCGAGACCTGGCCCGAGCTCATCCGCCTCGCCGCCCACCCCAAGGTCGTCGCCCTCGGCGAGATCGGCCTCGACTACCACTACGACTTCTCCCCCCGCCCCGTCCAGCAGGCCGCCTTCATTCGCCAACTGGAGATCGCCCGCGATGCCCGTCTGCCCATCGTCATCCATACCCGCGAGGCCTGGGACGACACCATCGCGCTGATCCGCGACCACTGGGACCTCGCCCTCGGTGGCATCTTCCACTGCTTTTCCGGCGGGCCCGCCCAGGCCGAACAGGTGCTTGAGCTCGGCTTCCACGTCTCCTTCTCCGGCATCGTCACCTTCCCCCGCGCCACCGAGATCCACGCCGCCGCCAGGATCGTCCCTGCCGATCGCCTTCTGATCGAGACCGACGCGCCCTATCTCGCCCCCGTCCCCCACCGCGGTAAACGCAACGAGCCGGCCTTCCTCGTCCACACCGCCCGCCGCCTCGCAGAGCTCCGCGGCGCCTCCGTCGATGAGATCGCCGCCCAAACTGCCCTGAACTGGAGGCGCCTGTGTTTGCAGGAAGCACGCGCCAGCGGATAGACTTGTATGAGTTGATGGCTACCGGCAAGCTGGGTCTGGCACTGAGCACGCGCGCAATGCTCGGCCTCGTCTCGAAGGATCTCGGGAAGGTCGAGCAGGAGTTCCGTCTCGAATCCATCGCCAGCGTAGAGGCCGTCTCCCAGATCGCCCAGTACCTCCAGGGCAACGGCGGCAAGCGCCTCCGCCCGATCCTCCTGCTGGTTACCTGCCGCCTCTTCCGCGAGCCCTCCCCCGAGGCCATCCGCCTGGCCGCCGTCGTCGAGCTCATCCACACCGCCACGCTCGTCCACGACGACGTCATCGACGAGGCCAAGACCCGCCGCGGCAAGCCATCCGCCAACGTTCTGTGGGGCAACCAGACCTCCGTTCTGGCCGGCGACTGGCTCTACATGCAGGCCTTCCAGATCGCCCTCCGCCAGCGCAATTTCGAGATCCTCGACCTGCTCATCACCCTCACCCAGCAGATGGTCGACGGCGAGCTGCTCCAGCTCGAGCGCATCGGCAAGATCGATATCTCCGAGGCCGACTCCATGGAGCTGATCGACCGCAAGACCGCCAGCCTCTTTGCCGCCTGCACACGCCTCGGGGCGATCTCCGCGGGCGTCACGGAAGAGCAGCAGTCCATCCTCGGCGAATTCGGCTGGAACCTCGGCATGGCCTTCCAGCTCGTCGACGACATCCTGGACTTCACCTCCCGCGAGGCCATCCTCGGCAAGCCCGTCGGCAACGACCTGCGCGAGGGCAAGGTCACACTGCCCCTCATCTACGCCCTCGACGACGCTTCCCCGGCAGACCGCGCCCGCGTCCAGACCGTCCTCACCGACGGCAACTACGAGCGCGTCCACTTCGAGGAGATCCTCGCCATCCTCGATCGCCACCAGGGCATCGAACGCGCCCGCGCCCGCGCCCAGGAGTTCACCGCCAAGGCCCGCGCCATCCTCGCCGGCTTCCCCGACTGTCCCGCCCGCACCGCCCTGTTTGCCGCCACCGACCTCGTCGCCGACCGCGACCGTTAACGCATACACTGGTCGAAGTGGACCGCCGCCAGTTCGCCCTCGTCCCCGCTCTCGCAGCCGCCGCCTGTGCCCGGCAGGGCGGCAAGCCCGGCTGGCCCGCCGCATGGGACCGCCTCCTCGTCCGGAAGGCCGTCGAGTCCCTGGACCACCGCTACGACCCCGACAAGGCCATGATCCAGGCCATCCTCGGCCCCGAGTACCGCTACCACACCCGCCTCCGCGAATGCCGCGCCCACCCCACGCGCGACTCGCTGGACTACGCCCTGCTCCTCCTCGAAGAGGGCTCCAAACCCCGCCTCGTCCGCGCCCAGGCCATCCTCGACCGCGTCCTCCACCTTCAGGTCATCGACCCGGAGAGCAAGTGGTACGGCATCTGGGGCTGGTACATGGAGGAACCGCCGGACAAGATGGCCCCGGCAGACTGGAACTGGGCCGACTTCAACGGCTCCCTCCTGCTCCTCACCGAGTTCCGCCACGGCGCCAGGCTCGGCGGCGCCCTCCGCGCCCGCGTGCGCGAGGCTATCCGCCACGCCGCCTACTCCGTGAAGCGCCGCAACGTCTCGATGTCCTACACCAACATCGCCGTCAAGGGCACCTTCGTCACACTGGCCGCCTCCGAGTTGCTCGCGGACTCCGAACTCGGCGCCTACGCAGGCGACCGCATCGTCCGCCTCGCCCGGGCCATCGACGAGACCGGCAGCTTCGCCGAGTACAACTCCCCCACCTACGCCCGCGTCTCCATCACCAACCTCACGCGCATCCGGATGTACGTCAAGGACGCTGAGGCCCGCCGCCGCGCCGCCCTCATCGAGAGCCGCTTCTGGCTCCACCTGGCCGCCCATTGGGACGCCGCGCGCCGGCAGTTCACCGGCCCCATGAGCCGCTGCTACTCCAACGACGCCGGCTACCCTGTCTGGATCGAAAAGGCCCTCGGCGGCCGCCTCGGCCTCGCCAACCCGGACAACCGCTCCACCCAGGCCGCGGGCAACGACGGCGAGACGGCCATCCACGACTACCGCTGCCCCACAGACCTCATCCCCCGCTTCCTCACGCCCGGCGCCGGCGCCGGGCACCGCGAGCTGTTCATCGCCGCGCCCGCCACCAGCGGCACATCCTGGTTCGGCCGCGATTTCTCCATCGGCTCGGCCAACCGCTCCGACTTCTGGGTGCAGCGCCGCCCCCTCATCGGCTACTTCGGCGACGCCTCGCGCCCGGCGCGCACCGTCCAGCTTCGCGTCATCAAGGACGGCTACGACTTCTCCTCCGCCCTCTTCTTCTCCGTCCAGCAGGGTCCGCGCATCCTCGGCCTGGTGAACTTCCGCAATCCCGGCGGCGATAAGCACATCTCGCTCGACCCCATCAAGGACGGCCGCTTCGAGTGCGGCCGGCTCTTCCTGGAACTCGACTTCGAGGGCCTTCCCGATGGCTTCGAGGCCGACAGCGTGGACGGCGTCCTGCGGCTCAAGTCGTCGCTCCTTCAGGCGCGCTTCCAGATCATCTCAGCCCGCTTCGGCGGGCGCCGGCCCGAGATGAAGCTCACGCCCTCCACGCAGAGCCTCACCGTCACCCTCGACTTCAAGCCCGCCGCCGCGCCCCGCCTGGTGCGCTGGAGCGATATTGCCGACGCCCACGCCGCCTTCGCCCTCGAACTGGCCGACGCCGGCGGGGCGTTCACCACGCCGGCGCCCAGCGCGCGCCAGGGCGGCGGCCTCATCCACCTTGCCTGGGGGCCTCTGGAACTGACAGGCGCCACGCGCGTTGACAGCGCCGCCGCGCAGAACGCCGCCTTCGGTGAGAGCATCGGCGGCCGCCCGGTAGCCCCGGTGCGCCTCAGCCAGGACCCTTTGGCATAACATTGATTGACATAGCACAGGAGACCAGCATGATCACCCGACGACACCTCCTCACGGCCGCGCCCGCGGCCGTGGCAGCAGCCGCGTGGGCAAAGAAGAGCAAACTCCGCATCGGCGTCACCGACTGGAACCTGCGCCAGTCGGGCAAGATCGAGGCCGTTGAACTCGCCGCGCGCCTCGGCTTTGAGGGCGTCGAGGTCAGCCTCGGCCGCACGCCGGTCGACGGCAAGCTGCACCTGGACAACGCCGAGTTGCAGGAGCAGTACCTCGCCGCCGCCAGGAAACACAGGATCGCCCTGGCAGGCACCTGCCTCGACATCCTGCACGTCAACTGCGGCAAGAACGACAAGCTGGCCCTCAAGTGGATCGCCGACGGCATCCCCATCACGAAGAAGCTGAAGGCCAAGGTCATGCTCATGCCCTTCTTCGGCCCTTGCGCGCTGGCCACCGCGGCGGATTTCGATTACGCCGGCGACGCCCTGCGCGAACTGGGCCGGGAGGCCGAGAAGGCCGGCGTCCTGCTCGGCCTGGAGAACACCATTTCGGCCAGGGACAACGTGCGGATCATGGAACGCTCCCGCAGCAAGGCCGTGCAGGTCTATTACGACGTCGGCAACTCCACCCGCGCCGGCCATGACATCCTGGCCGAGATTCCCTGGCTCGGCGCCTCCCGCATCTGCCAGTTCCACCTCAAGGACCAGGGCTACATGGGCGAGGGCGCCATCAACTTCCCGGAAGTCATGAAGCGGATCATGGCTCTCGGCTTCACGGGTTTTGCGAACCTGGAGACCGGTTCTCCCTCCAAGTCGATTGAGAACGACATGAAGCGCAACCTGCAGTTCGTCCGGGGATTGATGAGCTGAGCACCGGTCGGGATGAAAACCCTTGCAGGATCAATCAAGTCAGTGCCACGTGACATTGGTGGCAAGTTGTGGAGGAGGAGGTATCCCCATCGTGAACAGGGTGATTCAAGGCGGAGGCGAGGCTGAAATTAAGTCACGTAAATGCAACAAAAACAGCATCTTGCCGCTCTCCCCACTTGACTATGAAAGCGCTTCAGTTTAAAGTTGGGTACTACTCCATGTAGTTTCTTGAGACAACTCCACGAAGGTGGCAACGAGGTCCGTGAATGACCTTTCAAGTCGGCGAGAAGGTGGTCTACCCGAACCATGGGGTGGGCACAATCGAGAACATCAGTTCCCGTTCCTTTGGCACTCAGGCCGAGCGGTTCTACCTGCTCAAGCTCTCTTCGAACAGTCTGACGGTGATGGTCCCGTTCTCCCATGTGGACCAAGTCGGGCTGCGCAAGGTCACGCGAAACGGAGAGATCGCTAAAGTATTGAATTACCTGGCCTGCGGGCACAGTAAGAGCTGCCAAGACTGGAAAGACCGGTTCAAGGAGAACTCGGCCAAGATGCAGAGCGGCAGTCTACTGGAGGTGGCCGAGGTGTTGAAGTGCCTGGCCCGCCTGCAGTCGCTGAAGCCCTTGTCCTTTCGGGAGAAGAAGATGCTGGACCGCGCGCGGATCATGCTGGTGGCGGAGTTGGCCACCTCGCGCGGGCTTCGCGAGCCCGAGGCGGTCGACCTGTTGAACAAGTCCCTGGCGAAGTCCCACCTCAAGTTCCCCGAGCCGCTGTAGGCCGCTCAGGTGTTTCACTGAGGGTCTTCCAGGATTCCGGCCCTCCTTCTCAGCGAAAGCCCGCATAGCCTTTCATCGCCGCCGCGCCGATCATTTTGATGGAAGGATACGGACCATCGCATGCGCTGCCTGCACTGCGGCAAGAGGCTATCGCTGTTACGCAAGTTCTCGGACGGCGAGTTCTGCTCGGCCGAACACCGCCAGCTATTCCAGCAGCAGCAGAGCGACTTGGCGCTGGCGAGACTGATCGAATCGCAGAGCCGCATCCAGCGTCCGAAGCCGGCCAAGCCGGAACGGGAGAAGCCGAAGGCCGCCAAGCCCAAGGCACCCGGCAGCGAGCCCGTATTCCCTGAAGCGCCGCCGCTGCCGGAGTGGTTCGCGGCGGTGAACCAGCGGGTGGTCTTTACCGCTGAACTGATTCCGCAGGCGCCTCGGAGTGCGGCGCCTTGGCCCGAGGCGGCGCTTAAGATGGCGCTTGGGGAGTTTCCTCGACCCGGGATGGTGGAGATGGCCGGCGTCCGACCATGCTTGACGGACCTGGCCTTGACGGACTTGGCTGGCCAGGTGCAGGCATGCGCGCTGTACGAAAGCCCCGCATCGGTTGGCGGGTTGGTGTTGACGCTGGCTCCGGGCCCGGAGCTTGAAATGGGTACGCTTGGGATGGCGCCGCTGCCCGCGCGGCCAGCGGTGGCGGTTGAGTCCAAGGCGGCCGGGGTGAAGAGCGAGATTCTGGGTGCAGAGAGCGAGCCGCAGGTGCCAGTTGCCGGATTGACGGTGGAGAGGGAGCGGGCGGAGCCGGAGCAGGACACTGCGGAGAGCCTGGTGCTGAGCCTACTACCACTGATTCGAGCGGTAGGCACGCAGGTGCAGATCGAGCTTCCGTGCATCCAGAATTGCGCCGCTGAAAGGCCGGTGGCGGTGGCGGCGAGCGCGGAGTACGGGGTTGAGAGCCTGGCGCCGGTGCTGGTGGGGGCGCAGGTAGTGGCGAAGCAGGAGTTGAGCTTACGGTCGAGCAAGCGAATGGCCCGGGTGGCGACGCGGGCGGCGCGGCCGAAGGCGATGGCGGCGGCGGCGGGCGCCTCCTGCGGCCGGATGGAGGGAGGATGGGAGCCCGGGGCGCCGCAGTTTCAGGCTAGCGGCGAGGAATGTGGATGGCTGCCGGAGAGGGGTCTGGAGGCGGTGGGCACGGCCCTGGCGGACGTGGCGCGCGGGGTGGCATACGGGGCGTGGCCGTATGGCGCCGAGAAGGAGCCGGATATCCCGACCGCGGGTCTGGCGCCGCAACCGCCCGAACCGGCGCCTGTTCAGGAGGAACCAGCTTGTGTGGTGCGGGTTGTGGAGGATGCTATTCAGCCGATGGAAGTTGACGACCCGGCGGCGCCTGCGGCACTGCTGAACCAGATCTCGCTGCAAACCTGCCGTGGCATGCCCGCGCCTGCGCCGATCCCGCGTCTATCGAAGGAATGGCAGGCGCCTGAGTGGAGGGAGACGACCGACACGCGGCCGCTGATTCCGGCCTCGCGGTTGACGATCGACCACGCCGACGGATCAGGCGCGCGCGAAGTGGCGCGCGCGGCTTTTGGGAAGAAGAGAGCCAGCCGGCTTCTCCTGGGGGCGCAACGGCTTCCGGGGCACCGGTTCTGGCGGCACGCGCCGGCGGACCTGAAGTGGGTGGCGCTGGGGCTGCCGCTGCTGCTGTTGCTGGTGGTGTACAGCATCAAGGGAGGAGCGGCCAAGCAGGAGTCCGTGGGAGAGACCGGCCAGCCAGTGGCGAACAACGTGGGCAAGACCGTGATCGGCGGCCAATTGAACACGCTGCAAAAAGTGATCATGAGCCGGGCGGCGGTGAAGCTGTTCGACGATTTCCGGGGCGGGCTGAGCGCCTGGGAAGGTCCGGATGGCTGGTCGAAGACGTGGCGATATGGGCAGGCGAGTTTCCTGGAACCGGGGATGCTGGCGTTGTACACGCCCACGCTGGGAATGCGCGACTACACGATGCAGTTTCTGGGCCAGATCGACAAGAAGAGCCTGAACTGGGTGTTCCGGGCGCGAGACAGGAAGAACTACTACGCCATGCGCCTGGTGATCACCAAGGAAGGGCCGCTACCGTCGGCTAACATGGTGCGGTACACGGTGGTGAACGGCAAGGAGCAGGATCTGAAGACCCTGCCCATCCCATTCCCGGTGCGCAGCGACACGCTGTACCACGTGCGGATGGACGTACGGGGGGACAGTTTCGTCACCTACATCCAGGGGTCGGTGGTCGATCACTTTGAGGACAAGCAGTTTGAGGACGGTGGGATCGGCTTCTTCAGCCCAAAGGGCGAGAGGAGCTACCTGCGGTGGGTAGAGGTGACCTACCAGTACGACTACATCGGGCGGCTGTGCGCCCTGCTGGCGCCCTATCACATCCAGGGCGAAGGGAAGAAGGCGGAGTAAGCCGACAGAGGAAGAAGGCAGAACCAATGCGCGAATCAAACAAGAACAAAGAGACGCCGGCAACAATCGATGGCGGGACCGCCCTGGCGAGGGCCGTTTCGCTGCACCTTGAGGGGAAGGGCAAAGAGGCTCTGCGCGAACTGGACCGCGCGGTGGAGTCGGGGGACCCGGCGAGGGAGGTGTACGCCGCCAAGGGCCACATCCAGTTTGAGCTGGAGATGTACGAGGAGGCGGTGAAGAGTTACGAGGGGCTGATCAGCCTGGACCCGAACTCGACCTCGGCGTACTTCAACCTGGCGGTGTCGCAGGAGAAGTTAGGCCGCTGGAACGAGGCGGCGGCCAATTTTCAGCGGACGCTGTCGACCGACCCGGGGCGATCGGACGCGCGGCTGGGGCTGGGCATCTGCCTGCTGCACGCCAAGAACCCGGAGAAGGCGTTGGAGTGTTTCGACCAGTGCATGGGGAAGACGTCGAACGAGGAGACGCCGATGTTCGGCAAGGCGGTGGCGCTGGAGCTGCTGGCCAGGTACGACGAGGCGCTTGAGTTGTACAAGCAGATCATCGCGGCCAACGCCAACGCCGAGGAGCCGATGGCGAACATGGTGCACATCGGCATGCGGAAGGGCGACCTGGAACTGGTGCGCGACATCAGCGAGCGGTTGCTGACGCTGCGGCCATTCTCACAGGCGGCGCTGGAAGGGCTGGCGTGGTGCGCCTTTGCGGGCGAGGATTACGAGGCTGCGTCGAAGTACTGCGCCAAGCTGGTGGAACTGACGCCGGAGCATTTCGAGCGGCGCTACAACCTGGGCGTGGCGTACCAGAAGCTGAACAAGCTGGACCAGGCCGAGAAGGCGTATTTCGAGGCCTCGCGGCTACGCCAGGATCACGCGCAAACATGGGCGAACCTCGGCGTGGTGAGGCAGGGACAGGACAACACGAAGGGGGCGAGGGAGGCATACGAGACGGCGTTGCGGCTGAAGTCCGACGCGCCGGAAGTGCTGTCGAACCTGGCCGGACTGCTGGAGGAGCAGGGACTGACGTCGGAGGCCGAAGATCTGTATCTGCGGCTACTGCAGAAGAACCCGGAATGGGATGACGCCTGGTTCCGGCTGGGCTACATCCGTCTGACCCGCGGAGACGCCCAAGGGGCGATTGAGGCGTTCGCCCGTTGTGTGCAGCGCAGGGCGGACTGGGCGGAGGCGCACATCAACCTGGGGCTGGCCTACAAGCAGATTTCGGAGGCAGAGAAGGCGGCGGCGCACTTCGACAAGGCGCTGACGATCAAAGCGGACAGCGTGGAAGCGCTGCGCGGGCTGGCGGCTCTGGCAATCGAGCGGCAGGACCACCAGAAGGCGCTGGAGCTGCAAGGCAAGCTCATTGACATGGGCGAGCGCAGCCCGGAGTTGTTCTACAACACCGGCCTGCTGCTGCAAAAGCAGGGCCAAGTGGAGGACGCGGTGGCGTTGTACCGGGAGGCGTTGGGTCTGCGGCCGAACTTCCCCGAGGCGCTGCTAAACCTGGGTCACGCGCTGAAGACGCAGGGGCGAGCCGAAGAGGCGCGCACGTGCTGGCGGCAGGCCCTGGAGATGAAGCCCGAGCTGGCGCAAGGGTATTTCGGCAACTGACGGGGATGCCGGCGGACCGCGGTCCGGCGAGGATGAGGGTAGCAGGAGTGTCAGGGCCTGCTACCCTTTCTTGTTGATGGACCACGAGACAGCGGCGCCGCGGAGCGGCGAGGAAATCGCCGCCGGGGCACTGTCAGCCTGGCTGGGCGAGCCGGTGGAGGTGAGGCAGTTTCCGGGCGGGCATTCGAACCTGACTTACCTGGTGACGACTCCGGCGAGGGAACTGGTGCTGCGCCGGCCTCCAGTGGGCCCGGTGGCGGCGAAGGCCCACGACATGGCGCGGGAGTACCGCTTCCTGAAGGCGCTGCACCCGCAATTCTGGCTGGCGCCGCGACCGGTGGCACTGTGCGAGGACACGGCCGTACTGGGCTGCACGTTCCTATTGATGGAGCGGCGGCATGGCCGGATCCTGCGGGGCGAGCAACTTCCGGAGGAGGAGCGGGCGGAGGCGAGCCGGGCGTTTGTCCAGACGCTGGCGGAGCTGCACGGGGTGGATGCGAGGCGACCGGAACTGGCGGTGCTGGGCAGACCGGCGGGGTTCCTGGAGAGGCAGGTGCAGGGGTGGGGGGAACGCTGGCAGAGATGCCGTCCGGAGACGGCGGTGGAACTGGACCGGGCGCTGGCCCGTCTGGCGGAGAGCGTGCCGGCGGAGTCGGGGGCGACGGTAATCCACAATGACTACAAGCTGGACAACCTGATGTTGGACCGCGACGACGCCGGGAGAGCAACGGCAGTGCTGGACTGGGAGATGGCGGCGCTGGGCGACCCGCTGTTTGACCTGGGCGTGGCGCTGACCTATTGGAGCCACGCGGCGATGCCGGGGTTGCTGACGGCCGCGCCGGGGTGGTGGACGCGCGACGAGGTAGTGGAGCAATACGCCCGGATGAGCGGACGGGACGTTTCGCGGCTGGGGTGGCACGAAGCCTTCGGCGTCTTCAAGCTGGCGGTGATTGTCCAGCAGATTTACGGCCGGTGGCAGAGAGGGCAGACGGCGGACGACCGGTTCGCGGGGTTTGGTGAAGTCGTGAGAGCGCTGGGGGCGCGGGTGTCCCGGCTTCTGGAGCACGCACATTGAGCACAATTTACTTTTTCCGCCACGGCCAGGCGGGTCAACGGGACGACTATGACCGGCTATCGGAGTTGGGCCGAGAGCAGGCGCGGCTGCTGGGCGAGCACGTGGCGGGCGTGGGCGAGAGGTTCGACCTGGCTCTGATAGGGGGCCTGCGGCGGCAGGCGGAGACGGCCGAGCTGGCGCTGGAGAGGATGCACGCGGCGGGCCTGGGTCCGCCGGAGGCGCGAGTCGACCGGCGGTGGAGCGAGTTCGACCTGGACGCGGTGTACGCGGAGATTGCGCCGCCGATGGCGGCGGAGGACGAGGAGTTCAGGCTCGAATACGAGGAGGTGCGGCACCTGGTGCGGTGCGGAGACGGACAGATTCACCGGCGATGGACGCCCGCCGATTCGAAGGTGGTGAAGGCGTGGATCGCGGGCCGCTACGAGATGAGCGGGGAGAGCTGGCGGGAGTTCGTGGCGAGGGTGAAGGAAGCGGGCCGCGAGTTCGGCGCGTTGCCGGCGGAGGCACGGGTGGCTGTGTTCACGTCGGCGACGCCGGCGGCGATCTGGGTGGCGGCGGCGTTCGGCAGCGAGCAACCGCGGCACGTGATGGGGCTGGCGGGGGCGGCGATCAACGCCAATATCACGGCGCTGAGGTGGCGTGACGGGGAGCCGCAGTTGCTGAGCTTCAACGGGGTACCGCACCTGGGGGAGGCGCGGCTGCGCACCTTCCGGTAAACTGGCCGCATGCCATTTGCCAGGACCGAACGATCACTGGAACTGGAAGTGCGGCTGCGCGGCTTCATGGACGAATACGTCTATCCGCGGGAGTCCGCGTACTTCGAGGAGAAGCGGGCCGCGGACCGCTGGCAGCCTTCCCGTGTGGTGGAGGAGCTGAAGCCGAAGGCAAGGGCGGCGGGCCTGTGGAACCTCTTCCTGGAGTTGCCTCACCTGGACTACGCGCCGCTGTGCGAGCTGATGGGGCGGAGTTTTCTGGGGCCGGAGCTATTCAACTGCTCGGCGCCGGACACGGGCAACATGGAGGTGCTCCACCGCTACGGCGACGAGGAGCAGAAGCGGAGGTGGCTGGCGCCGCTGCTGGCGGGGGAGATCCGCTCGTGCTTTGCGATGACGGAGCCGGAGGTGGCGTCGTCGGATGCCACCAACATCCGGGCGGAGATCCGGCGCGACGGGGCGGAATACGTGATCAACGGGCGGAAGTGGTGGACGTCGGGGGCGGGCGATCCGCGGTGCAGGATCGCGATCGTGATGGGGCAGACCGACCCGTCGGCGGCAAAGCACCTGCGGCAGTCGATGATCCTGGCGCCGATGGACACGCCTGGAGTGCGAATTGAGAGGATGCTGAACGTGTTCGGGTACGAGGATGCGCCGCACGGGCACGGGGAGGTGGTATTTGAGGACGCGCGGGTACCGGCGTCGAACCTGCTGCTGGGAGAGGGGCGGGGATTCGAGATCGCGCAGGGCAGGCTGGGGCCGGGGCGCATCCATCACTGCATGCGGGCGATCGGACTGGCCGAGCGCGGGCTGGAGCTGATGTGCAAGCGGGTGCTGGAACGGGTGGCGTTTGGGAAGCCGCTGGCCGAGCAGGGGGTCGTACGGCAGTGGATCGCCGAGTCGCGAATCGAGATCGAGCAGGCGCGGCTGCTGGTGATGGAGGCGGCGGCGAAGATGGACGCCGGCGGAAACAAGGCGGCGCGGCGTGAGATCGCGATGATCAAGGTGGCGGCTCCGAACGCGGCGCTGCGGGTGCTGGACCGGGCGATCCAGGCACACGGCGGGGCAGGGGTGTGCGACGACTTTCCGCTGGCGTACGCCTGGGCGCAGGTGCGGACGCTGCGGCTGGCCGACGGGCCGGACGAGGTGCACCTGGAATCGGTGGCCAAGCAGGAGCTGAAGAAGCACATGGAAGGAGCGAAGGCGTGAAACTGACCAGAAGGGGGTTTGCGGGCGCGGGATCGGCCGCGCTGCTGTTGCGCGGACAGGCCCGAAAGTACCGCACGGCGCTGATCGGAAGCGGCTGGTGGGGCATGAACATCCTGGGCGAGGCGATGGCGTCGGGGGAGTGCCAGATCACGGCGCTGTGCGACGTGGATGAGAACCAGTTGAGGCCGGCGCGGGAGAAAGCGGCCAAGCTGAGCGGGGATCAGCCCCGGACGTACAAGGACTACCGGGAGATGTTGAGGAAGGAGCGGCCGGAGATCTGCATCGTGGCGACGCCGGACCACTGGCACCCGCTGGCGATGATCGAGGCAGTGAAGCAGGGCGCGCACGTGTACGTCGAGAAGCCGGTCAGCCACACGCTGCGGGAAGGGCGGGCGATGGTGAACGCGGCGCGGGCGTCGAACCGGGTGGTGCAGGTGGGCACGCACAGGAGGGTGTCGCCGCACAATATCAGCGCGATGGAGTTTCTGCGGGCGGGCAAGCTGGGCCGGGTGGGGATGGTGCGGGCGTTCGTTCATTCCGGCGGAGGGGCGGGGGTGAAGTCGCCCGACACGGAAGCGCCGGCGGGGCTGGACTGGGACTTCTGGTGCGGCCCGGCGCCGCTGAGGCCGTACAACAAGGCGATCCATCCACGGGGATTCCGGCAGTTCATGGACTATGCCAACGGAACGATCGGCGATTGGGGCATCCACTGGTTCGACCAGATCCTGTGGTGGACGGAGGAGAAGTACCCGAAGAAGATCCATTCGACGGCGGCGCGAAGAGTGAAACAGGACAGCAGCGACGCGCCGGACACGCAGGTGGCGACGTTCGAGTTCGAGAGTTTCACGTGCGTGTGGGAGCACCGGCTGTACGCGGCGAACAATGCGGAGTCGGCGAGTCTGGGGGTGTACTTCTACGGGACGGAGGGCACGCTGCACCTGGGGTGGCGTGACGGCTGGACGTTTCATCCGGCAGACAGAAAGAAGCCGTCGATTCACGAGAACCCGACGCTGCACGAGCCTGACACGCAGAACATCAAGGAGCTGTGGGCGGACTTTCTGGGGGCGATCAAGGCGGGCCGGCGGCCGGCGTGCGATATCGAGACCGGGCATCGCTCGACGAGCATGAGCCTGCTGGCCAACGCAAGCGTGAAGGCCGGGCAGAGCCTGGCATGGGACGGCGAGAAGGAGACGATCACGAACGCGCCGCGGGCCAATGCCTTGTTGTCGAGGACGTATCGGGCGCCGTGGAAGTACCCGCAGGGGTGATGGGCGAGCGGGGCCCCCGGGCCTCCGGGCGAGGTCCGGCGTGCTGAGATTGGGGACAACTTGTCCCCGAAGCAGAGGCGCCTGCAGGAGCACTGATACTTGGGGTGGGGCGGAGCTAAGAACAAACGCTGATTTACAGAAGGCTCGGGTACTGGCAAACTCTGCAGAGGACGCTGGCCCATCGCTCCATCCACTCGAAGATCGCGCAGCGATGAGCGAATCAACATGAAGTGCAAGTTCTGTGGGACAAAGGTCGGGGTTTTCGAACGCTGGCGGTACGGCGACTTCTGTACCGAAAGGCACCGGGAGGAATTCGCAGAGGACCTGAGCCGGCTGAACGCCCAGATTGTGAAAGATCTGCGACGAATCCCGGCGATGATGAAGGCGGCCGGAACGGAGGAGGCGTGCGAGCCGCCGCAGGCGTGGCTGGTGGCGGAGCCGGAGCAGGCGCCTGTGGCGATGGGGCGGGAGAGGGAAGTGCTGAAGGAGGCGCCATGCGCGAGGCCACGCAACGACGAGTGGAAGGCGCTGGCGCGCATCGCGGAGTGGGACGATCTGCCGGTGGCCGCGCTGGCTGCGAGCCGGAAGCGGCAGTCGAGGTTCATCCCGCTCAGCGACGGGGCGGCGCCGGTGTGCGGTCCGGCCGGCAGCCTGGTGGAGGTGGAGTGGGCGGTGTTTCTACCGA
Organism: Candidatus Solibacter usitatus; assembly: GCA_016213245.1. Lineage (GTDB taxonomy): Bacteria > Acidobacteriota > Terriglobia > Bryobacterales > Bryobacteraceae > Paludibaculum > Paludibaculum usitatum_A. The sequence continues at coordinate 41,018 of JACRBC010000085.1, forward strand.
GTCCGGAGCTCAGGCAATTCCGGCTGCGGATGTCGACGGGCGGGCTGAAGACGCCGGAGAAATGGTCGAAGCCGGCGACGTGCAACTGCGGATGGAAGGCGGCGGGCGGAATGCCGGCCTGGATCGACGACCATGGATGGCGATGGATCTCGGAGGGCGGACCGGCCGCGGCGCCGCGCATGGAGGCCGTGTTGACCGAGGCGCCGTTGCGCGCGCCGTGGCTGAACTGGGAGTTCGTGGCGCCGCGACGGGGAGAGGGGCAGGCGCAGGGAGGGGCGACGCCGGGTTACGGAGTGCTGCCGTTCATGGGGGAGGCTTATCCGGCCCAGGCACAGCCGGCGCAGCCGGCATGGCGCATGATGGCGCCACCGCTGTTCAACGCGCTGGTGGACGTGGCGCACGGATTGGCCGTGACGTGGAGCGGGGAGGCGTTTGCATCGCCGGCGGTTCCGGCGCTGGTGGCGGAGGCTGAACCGCGTCTACCGGTGATGGACGAAGCGCCGCATTGCGGCATACCTCTGGTGGACTGCCAGGACGATCTTTCCGCCGATGAACGAGCAGCCCAAGGGATGACGGCGGTGCGCAGGCCACTGCTGAATACGCTGTGGCGGCGGCAGTTGAACATGCCCGGGTTGGCGAGGACGTTGGGACGGCCGCGGGTGCCGCCTCAGGCCGCGCGAGAGATCCGGCTGCCGATCGGAGTGGCGCCGGAACTGCCGCCGGCGGGGATCGAGGCGTTTGCGAAGAGGCGAGCCCACTAGATGCCCATGCTACCCGCCCGAGTGATTTCGATGCCCAGCCGCGAGTTGGAGCCGGCGGTGACCGTGCCAACGGCGCCGCCCGCCTGGTTGAAGCTGGATGGGACGGCTCGACGGCAGGCCGATACGGAGGTAGAGGCGCCCGCCTTGCTTGGCAAGGCGGGGGAGGCGTGGGAGGCAGGCGACCGGGAGCAGGCGGCCGCGCTGTGCGCGGAAGCGGTGAGGGCGGATCCGGCGGCGTGGGAGCCACGCTACAACGAAGCTCTGCTTCTGGAGGATCGTGGGCAAGTCGAAGAGTCGATCACCGGACTCAAGTACGCCTGCGCGCTCGCTCCGGATGAGGCGGCTCCGGCACTGCGGCTGGCCTACCTGCTGGAAGGCACGGGGCGGGACGCGGAGGCGGGGTTCTGGTACGGGCGGGCGCTGGCCCTGGATGGGTCGCAAACGGCAGGCTGGCTGAGGCTGGGGCTGTTGGAGATGAGGAAGAGCCGCTGGCAGGCGGCGTTGCCGTGCCTGAAGAAGGCCGCTGAGCGCGAACCCGCAGCCGGCTACCCCCTGGGGCTGTGCCACGCCATGATAGGGCAACTGGAGGAGGCCGTGGATGCATTGCGGCGGGCGCCACAAGACGACCCACAGGTTCTGACGGCGCTGGCGGCGCTGGCGCTGGAGGGCGGCGACCTGGAAGCGGCCGAGCAATTCGAACGCGTGCTGCGTGCCGTGGGCGATGTTCCGGCCGAGCTCTCCTATAGGCTGGCGCTGGTGTGGCAGGATCGTGGCGAAGAGGAAGCGGCACGCACCCATTACAGGCGCGCGGTGCAGGGCGAGCCGGCGCTGGCGAGCGGGTACTTCGCGCTACAATCGCATTCTTGAAGCACCGGAAGCCTGAATGCCGGCCTGGCCGGGCAGCCGCCGCGCCTCAGAATCGGATTCTGAAGACGCTGGACCGGGTACTGTCCAAGGCTGGGATCTGCTCCCGAACAGAGGCCCGGGAGTGGATCGTACGCGGCCGGATGAAGGTGAACGGCAAGACAGTGCGGGATCCGGAGCACTGGGTGGACCTGGACCGGGACCAGGTGGTGCTGGACGGACGGCCGCTGCAGGCCGAGAAGAAGATCCACATCCTGCTGTACAAGCCGAAAGGGCACCTGACGACGTTCAAGGATCCGGACGGGCGGGCGACGGTGTACGACCTGATGCAGAGGCTGGACCAGTGGGTGTTTCCGGTGGGCAGACTGGATCAGGACACGTCGGGTCTGCTGATCATGACCAATGACACCGATTTTGCCGAGCACGTGACCAATCCGGAGCACCACGTGCCGAAGACGTACCTGGTGAAGTGCTCGACACTGCTGACGGACGAGCAGTTGGAGCGGTTGCGGAACGGGGTGGAGCTGAGAGACGGCCCCACGCGGCCGGCACAGGTGAAACGGGTGAGGGACTCGTCGAACAAGACGTTTTTCGAGATCACGATTACGGAGGGGCGGAACCGGCAGGTGCGGCGGATGGTGGAGGCATTGGAGAGCAAAGTGCTGAAGCTGGTGCGGGTGGCGATTGGGCCGATCCGGATCAACAGCCTGAACATCGGGCACTGGCGGGTGCTGACGGGCGAAGAAGTGAGGTTGCTGCGCAAGTGCGGAGGGCGCAGAGGCGCAGGCATGCTACGCCCGGCGTGAGAGGCCGGCGGCGGGGGCGGCGCCGAGCGAGGCGAGGGTCATGGCGAGGATCTCGCTGTCGCCGAGGTTGTACTCAAACAGGCCGGTGACGAGGATGCCGATGAGCACGGCGACGCCGGCGTGGAGGGCCCAGGCGCCATCGCCAGCGCCGGCGCGCAGGGCGGCGAGCCAGTCGCGAAGGTTCATCAGGAGGAACCAGACCAGGGCGAGCATGGCGGGCAGGCCGCGTTCGGCGGCGAAATGGACGTAGATGTTGTGGAGGTGGCCGTAGTAGCCTTCGGGCAACGCTTTGGGCAGATCCGGCGGGACGTATTGGGAGAAGTGGGGGCCGACGCGTTCGGGGCCGAGTCCGAGGAGCGGGTGAGCCTTGATCATCTCGATGCCGGTGCGGAGCGTGTAGACGCGATGGAGGTTGGAATCGGTCTGGCCGTGGGGCCGGACGAGAGAGACGAGGCGCTGGCGGAGCCCGGCGGGTCCGGCGGCGAAGGCGAGCAAGGCGGCGGCAGGGAGCAGGGCGACGGTCCAGCGCTTCCACGACCAGAGGAGGTAGATGCCTCCGGCGGCGGCGGCGATCCAGACGCCGCGAGTAAAGGCGAGGACGAGGGCGAGGGCGATGACGGGGAGGCAGGCGATGAGGGCCCAGCGAAGGCGGCGTTGCGGCTTGCCCCAGAGCAGCAGGGCGGCGCCGAAGAGGAGGACGATCATCATCTGGCCGCTGAAGGTCATCCAGTGGCTCATGAAGCCCGTGATGCGATCGCCGACGTAGGCGAGGTAGAAGTCCTTTCCGGCCTGGGCGGCGCTGGTCCACTTGGCGGCGAACTGCCAGAGGCCGCGGAGCGCGGAGAGTGTCCCTCCGGCGAGCCAGGCGGCGGCGAGCCAGCGGACGTCGCGGAGGGAACGGAACATGGCGAGGACGACGAAGAGCATGGCCCAGACGTAGAGCTTGCGGATCTGGGGGAGGCCGGCCCGGGGCGAATCGCTGAAGGCGAGGGAGAGGATGGTCCAGCCGGCGAAGATGGCGAGGGCGGGCCAGTGGGCGGGGAGGCGCCAGCGAAGGCGTCCGGCGAGCATGGCGGCCAGCGCGAGGCCGAGGAGCGTCTGAGAGGCGGCGATGGAGACGGCGCTGGCGGCGGCGGCGCCGAATGCGCACCAGAAGGCGGCGGGTTCCCAGCGCGTTGTCATCGGAGAGTCACACCAGTATGACAAAATGCGGGTAAGGAGAGATCAATTGGAGATCTACCTGCTGCGCCACGGGATTGCCGAGGAAGGCCGCGCCGGGATGAGAGATCCAGAGCGGGCGCTGACCGAAGAGGGCAAGCGGCGGCTGCGCGCCACGCTGAAGCGGGCGAGCGAGGCCGATGCGACTCCCTCGCTGATCCTGACGAGCCCGTACGTGCGGGCCAGGCAGACGGCTGAAATCGCGCTCAAGTGCCTGGCGGCGGGCGCGGTGGTGCTGGAGACGGGCGCGCTGACGCCGGGATCGGATCCGGAGACCGCGTGGGATGAGATCCGTCTGCACCGGGACCATGCGCAGGTCCTGTGCTCGTCGCACGAGCCGCTGTGCGGGCTGCTGGCGGCGTTTCTGCTGGGCGCGCCACAGGCGAGGATGGACTTCAAGAAAGGGGCGATGGCGCGCATCGACGTGGACAGCGCCGGGCCTCACCCGCGGGGGGTGTTGAAGTGGATGCTTGCGCCGAAGCTGGCGTAAGACGACTCAGCCGAAGGTGCGGTTGAGCCACTCGAGGGCCTGATCGCGGGAAGTGACGCGGCCCTCCAACTGCTCCTCTTCGAGAGCGTCCAGAATCCGGGAGAAGCGCGGGCCGGGCGGGTAGCCAAGTTGGAGGAGGTCGCGGCCGCGGAGAAGCGGAGCGGGACGGAGCTGGCCGCCGGGGATGGAGGCGCGGCGTTGGGACACGGCGTGCCAGTTGTCGAGGGGGCGCTGGGAGGCGAGCAGGTCGATGCGGTGGAGCTCCAGCAACTCGTCGAAGATGCCCTGGCGGGCGAAACGCTTGAAGGCGCCGTCGGTCATCTTCGGGGCGTCCTTGAACTTCATGTGCTGGGCGACCATGGAGCAGACAGCGTCGATGGCGGCGGACGGGAAGCGCAGGCGCGCGAGGATCTCGCGGGCGATTCCGGCGCCGAGGCGGTCGTGCCCGCTGAAGCGGATGCGGTCTTCAAAGGACTGGGTGCCGGGCTTGCCGACATCGTGGAGGAGGCAGGCGAGGGCGAGTTCCAGGGAGGGGCATTCGAGGCGCTCGAGCAGGCCGAGGGTATGGATCCAGACGTCGCCCTCGGGATGGAATTCGGGCGGCTGGCGGACGCCCTTCATGCGCGCGGCTTCGGGCAGGATGACCTGGAGGAGGCCCGACTGGTCGAGGAGCTCGAAGCCGCGGCGGGCCTGGCCTTCGGTGAGGATGCGCGAGATCTCGTCGCGGACGCGTTCGGGTGAGATGAGCGCCGCGCGGGGGGCGCAGCGCTGGATGGCGGCCATGGTGCCGGGCTCGATGGCGAAGCCGAGGCGGGCGGCGAAGCGGACGGCGCGGAGCATGCGGAGGTGGTCCTCGGCGAAGCGGTCCATGGGATCGCCGACGGCGCGGATGAGGCGGGCGTCGAGGTCGGCCCGGCCACCGGTGTGGTCGATGATCTCTCCGGTGAAGGGATCTTCGAGCAGGGTATTGATGGTGAAATCGCGGCGGGCGACGTCAAGGCGCACGTCGGTTTCGAAGCAGACGCGATCCGGACGGCGCCCGTCGAGGTAGCTGTCCTCGGTGCGGAAGGTGGCCACCTGCACCTCGACGCCCTCAAGATGGACGAGCATGACTCCGAAGTGGACGCCGACCTCGAGGGCAGCGGGGAAGAGAGCGGCGATGTCAGCGGGCCGGGCGCTGGTGGTGAGGTCGAGATCGTGCAGGTCGCGGCCGAGCAGGCGGTCGCGGACGCAGCCGCCGACGAGGTAAACCTCGAAACCGGCCTGGGAGAGCGTGGCGGCGATGCGGCGGGCGACGGCAGCCTGAGGAGGATGGGACACTCGGTTTAATCGTAGAATACTGATCTGGGTCCGTCCCGCGCACATGGAAGAATCGACAAGCAGACCATCGAGCACGACGAAGGTGGTGGTGGCCACCACGGTAGCTCTCTCCTTCATCTCTTTCTGGAGGGGCGCATCGATCGTGCTGAGCGACCTGGCGTCGACGATGTTTTACGTCGGAGGCATCGCGGAGCAGGCGATCGGGAAGTCGGCGCCGTGGTTCGTCGTTTCGGTGCTGCTGTTTGGGTTCGCGATCCGCTCCATCTACCTGGAGAGCTGCGGCATGTTCGTGCGCGGCGGGGTGTACGTGGTGGTGCGGGACTCGATGGGTCCACGGATGGCGAAACTGTCGGTGTCGGCGCTGGTGGTGGACTACGTGCTGACCGGGCCGATCTCCTCGGTGTCGGCGGGGCAGTACCTGGGGCGGCTGTTGAACGAGATGTCGGAGTTCATGCATTCGCCGTTCCGCCTCAACCCGAACTACTTCGCGGCGTTTTTCGGGGTAGCGGTGACCATCTACTTCTGGCGGCAGAACGTGAAGGGGATCCACGAGTCGTCGTCGAAGGCGCTGCGGATCATGCAGATCACCACGGTGATGGTGGTGGTGCTGTTGTTGTGGTGCGGGCTGACGGTGATCGTGAACAGGCGGTTTCAGTTGCCGCCGCTGCCGACGGTGGGGGCGATGGAGTTCGACTCGACGTCGCTGGGGTGGCTGGAGGGGACTTTCTGGCCGACCTTCTGGCCGGCGGTGCTGCTGATCGGCTTCGGCCACACTCTGCTGGCGATGAGCGGGTTTGAGACGCTGGCGCAGGTGTATCGCGAGATCGCCTACCCGAAGATGAAGAACCTGAAGATCACGGCCAACATCGTGTGCATTTATGCGCTGCTGGCGACGGGCATGGTGTCGTTCTTCGCGGTGATGATCATCCCGGACGAGACGAGGAAGAACTACTACGACAATCTGATCGGCGGGCTGTCGATGAACCTTGTGGGGCCCGACGTGCTGAAGCTGGCCTTCCACGTCTTCGTGGTGATTGTGGGCGCGTTGATACTCTCGGGCGCCGTGAACACCTCCATCATCGGCGCGAACGGCATCTTGAACAGGGTGGCGGAAGACGGCGTGCTGACGCCCTGGTTCCGCAAGCCGCACCACAAGTTTGGGACGACGTCGCGGCTGGTGTCGCTGATTACGGCGGCGCAGTTGATCACCATCGTGTTTTCGCTGGGAGACGTGTACCTGCTGGGCGAAGCGTACGCGTTCGGCGTGGTGTGGAGCTTTGCGCTGAAGGGCACCGGGGTGCTGGCGCTGCGCTTCCAGCGTCACGACCAGGAGTACAAGTACCCGCTGAACCTCAAGTTCGGCAAGATGGAGATCCCGGTGGGGCTGGCGGTGACGACGTTCATGCTGCTGCTGGTGGCGATCGCCAACCTGTTCACCAAGAAGGTGGCGACGATCTACGGCGTGAGCCTGACGATCGTGCTGTTCCTGGTGTTCACGATCTCCGAGTGGCTGAACGCGAGGGCGCGGAAATACGAGAAGAAGGGCCACGTACTGGAGGAGTTCAACCTGGAGCACCAGGCGCAGGTGGATGCCGGAAACGTCCACGCGCGGCCCGGCTGCGTGCTGGTGGCGGCGAGGGATTTCCAGCACATGGACCACCTGAAGCGGGTGCTGGAGAAGACGAACCTGAGGCGCCACGACATTGTGGTCATGACGGTGAGGCCGGTGTCGACCGGCGCCGGCGAGTACGACCTGGCGGAGGAGCAGATGTTCTCCGTGTACGAGCAGGAGTTGTTCTCGAAGGTAGTGGAACTGGCGGAGAAGGAAGGAAAGCCGGTGGAGTTGCTGGTGGTGCCGGCGACCGACCCGTTTGTGGCGATGGTCTTAACGGCGCAGAACCTGAAGGCGTCACGGCTGGTGACGGGCGTTTCGCGCAGCATGGCCAGCGAGGAACTGGCGAGGCGGATCGGGCTGGCGTGGGAGAATCTGCCCGAGCCGAGGCAGCCGTTTTCACTGGAGATTATCGCGGCGGACCGGCCGTCGGCCTATGTGAACCTGGGTCCGCATCCGCCGCGGCTGTGGCCGGAGGACGTGGACCGGCTGCACGAGATCTGGCTGCGGCTGACAGCGCGGGAGGGGTTCGGCTCCAATCTCCATCACCGGGACGTGGTGGGCGCGGCGCTCAGACGGCTGGAGAAGGAGATCGAGGCGGGGGAACGGCGGGACGAGGTACTGGAGGAGTTGCGCCGGGAGACGAGGAAAGGCTGAGCCGGGGCTACTTCTTGCGGCCTTTGACCTTGGAGGCGGGGTCAGGGGCGGGCTCGGGCGCAGGAGCGGCGGCGGGGATGGACTCCAAAACGGCGTTGAATAGGGCGGCTTTCCTGAGGTCTTTCTTCGAGGGAGGGATGTCGCCCCTGCGGAAGGGGCCTTCGTTGTAGCAGGTGCGGCAGCGGACCTTGGCTGGCTGGTCCTGGACGATGGCGAGGATGACGTGATTGGTCAGCCGCTTGCACTTGATGCAGTAGTCGTCGATGTCATCGCCGAGGCGCAACACGGCCATGAATTCTCCTCCTCTTTTTCCACATCCTGAGCCCGCAGTATATCGTGAAACGCGGCCGGTCTGGAGGGGGAAGACGCTCGGACTATGATGAGGTATGCGAGGGAAGTGGATCCTGTTGTGCGGAGTGGTGCTGTTTGCCGCCGCCGGAGCGGGGGCGATCGTCTGGTACCAGCGCCAGGCTCAGCCGCCGGTGCAGGGCGCCCCGGCGCCGGCGGAGTTACCCAAAGGGTCCGAGGTGCACCTGACGGGCAAGATCCGGGCGGCCAACGTGGTGCGGATTGCGGCGCCGCTCGAGGGGGTGGCCGAGGAGTTTCCGGTGAAGCCGGGGGACGAGGTGTACGAGGGGCAAATCCTGGGGCGGATCACGAACGACACGCTGTTGAGCGATGAGAGGGAGACGGCGATCGAACTGGAACGTGCGCAGGCGCGCGTCTCGGCGCTGGAGTCGGAGCTGATCGCGGCGCGGCTGGAGGAGTCGCGGCTGGCCGCCGATGGATCGCGGGTGCGCATGGAGTTGCAGCGCGCGGAGAGGACCTACCGGCGGCAGGCGCTGCTGCACAGCGAGGGGGCGACCGCGCGGAACGCCTTTCTGACGGCGGAGCAGGAATACACGGCGGCCAGGCAGGAGTCCGAGACGGTACTTGGACAGGCGGCGGCGGCGGCCGAGCGCATCCAGAAGACGGCGCGGGAGATTGAGGCGGCCAGGAAGGCGCTCGCCGAGAAGGAACAGGAGCACGAGAACGCCAAGGACGCGCTGGCGGCGGCCAACATTCTGGCGCCGGTCGACGGGTTGATCCTGACCATCAAAAAGGCGGCGGGGGACCAGGTGGACCGCACGATGGAGGATCTGATCGAGATCGCCACGGATTTGTCGCAACTGGAGTTCGTCATCGAGACGGCCGATCCGCGGATGCTGAAACGGTTCGCCGCGGGGCAGGCGGCGCTGATCCAGATCGCCGAGATCCCCGGCGACGGGATCCCGGCGACGGTGAAGACGGTGAACGAGTCGCAGGTGGTGCTGGAGTTTTCATCGCCGTCGCCGATGCTGCGGCCGGGGATGACGGCCGTGGCCAAGCTGAAGCTGAACTAGCGGGCGGAGCGATAGGATAGAGGTTTGGCAATTTGGGAGAGCAGTGTCATGGAATTCCTTTTCAACAGCCTTCTTGAACTGATCACACAGACGTCGACCAACCTGCCGCCGGACGTGCGCGCGGCAATGGGCATGGCATTGAGGAACGAGACGCCGGGGACGCAGTCGCACCAGGCGCTGTCCATCATGGCGACCAACATCGACATGGCGCATGAGGACGAGGGTCCGATCTGCCAGGACACGGGCATGCCGACGTTCATCGTGCACACGCCGGTGGGCGTGAGCCAGATGGCCATCGCGCGGCAGATTCGCGAAGCGGTGGCCGAGGCGACCCGGCGCGGGAAGCTGCGGCCGAACTCGGTGGATTCGCTCAGCGGGATGAACTCGGGCAACAACCTGGGAGCGGAGACGCCGGTGATCCACTTCGAGCAGTGGGAAGAGGACGAGATCGAGGTGAAGCTGGTGCTGAAGGGCGGCGGCTGCGAGAACAAGAACATCCAGTACTCGCTGCCGTGCGAGTTGGAGCATCTGGGCAAGGCGGGACGCGATCTGGCGGGCGTGAAGAAGTGCATCCTGCACGCGGTGTGGCAGGCGCAGGGACAGGGCTGCGCGCCCGGGGCGATCGGCGTGTGCATCGGCAGCGACCGGGCGCACGGCTACAGCCTGGCCAAGATGCAGCTCTTCCGCACGCTGGACGACACGAATGCGAATCCGGAACTGGCGGCGCTGGAATCCGAGATCATGGCCGAGGCCAACACGCTGGGCATCGGCGCGATGGGATTGGGCGGGGTGGCGGCGCTGATCGGCTGCAAGGTGACGGCGGCCAACCGGCTGCCGGCGAGCTTCTTCGTGTCGGTGGCCTACGACTGCTGGGCGTTCCGGCGGCTGGGCATCCGCATGGACGCAAAGTCCGGAGCGATCACCGGGTGGTTGTACCGCGATCCGTCGCGGGCGGTGGAGCGGATGGCCAAGGAGAGCGGGTTCCCGCTGAGCGGGCGGGAGGTGATCCTGACGCCGCCGCTGACGGCGGAGCAGATGCGGGCGCTGAAGGTGGGCGACGTGGTGCTGATCCGCGGCGAGATGTTCACCGGGCGCGACGCGGTGCACGCGCACCTGATGAAGAACGCGCCGCCGGTGGACTTGAACGGGGCGGTGCTTTATCACTGCGGCCCGGTGATGCTGAAGGAGGGGGACGAGTGGCACGTGAAGGCGGCGGGGCCGACGACATCGTCGCGGGAAGAGCCGTACCAGGCAGACGTGCTGCGCAACTATGGCGTGAAGGCGGTGGTGGGCAAGGGCGGCATGGGAAAGAAGACGCTGGCGGGCTTAGAGGAGTGCGGCGCGGTGTACCTGCACGGGGTCGGCGGCGCGGCGCAGTTCTATGCCCGGACGGTGAAGAAGGTGCTGGGCGTGCACCTGTTCGAGTTTGGGGTGCCGGAGGCCATGTGGCATCTTCAAGTGGAGGATTTCATGGCGATTGTGACAATGGACGCACACGGCAATTCGCTGCACGCAGAGGTGGAGAAGGCGACCGGCGAGGCGCTGAAGAGCTTGGGGGCGTAGTCTCAGGCGGGCGCGATAGCACGGTGTGCGGGCGATTTGGTAAACTGGCTAAGTAGCCGATGGCCAGGTAGCTCAGTTGGTAGAGCGCGGCCCTGAAAAGGCCGGCGTCGGCGGTTCAAGTCCGTCCCTGGCCACCATCCTTTCAACGACTTACAGCCCCTCCTCCCGTCAAGTCTGTTCCACTCTGTTCCAATTCCACAACCAAGATGGCCCGGTGGAGTTCGCCTCAACGCAGAGTGAAGCAAGGCTGACAAACCCTCACTTGGACAGAAATGGGACAGCCTCATCCCCTCGTGGGAAGGAGGTCGCCAGTGCGACAAGTCCGCAACTTCATTGAGCGACATGCTGACACAGCTTGCCTCGTTTTGTTCGCCGTCAATGCCGCCGCGTGGCAAGTGCTGGGGGTGCTGCTTGCCCTCCATCTCCTGCTCGCTTCCGGAGGTGGCCGATGACACGCCGCCTCACCCTCACCTCACCCACGATACCCTTTCCAGATAGTGTATCGGGCCAAGTGGTTGATAACACGGCACAAGGGCCGAGTCCACGGGCAAAGTGCCCAAGTACGATACAAAACTCAGGCTCAGATGTCAGCCCGGACCATGCCGCATGCGGACGGTTGGGCGGACGTCCGCGTGTCCCCGTCGACCCAGACGCCGTCCGCCGCCTGCGCGACCAGGGCCTCGCTTGGCGGGAGCTGGCCAAGCGGCTGGGGGTGGGCGTTGGGACGTGCCGCCGGGCGATAGGGGTGGCGAAGGTAGGCGGCGGC